>JAJDEQ010000100.1 GCA_029259695.1 Planctomycetota bacterium | reverse complement strand
CACGAGCGCGGCCGACCTCGGTCACGCACGGGCCGACGAGCCCGGCCGTCTGAAGCGCCGCTTGTCAGGCGACCTGGACCCGATCGTGCTGATGGCCCTGCGCAAGGAGCCCGAGCGGCGCTACGCATCCGTCGAGCAGTTCGCCGAGGACATCCGCCGCCACCTCGAGGGCCTGCCCGTGCGGGCCCGGGCCGACACCCTCGGCTATCGCAGCGCGAAGTTCGTCCGGCGGCACCGCTTGCTGGTGGCGTCGGCGACGCTGGTCTTCGCGGTGCTGGTCACGGCCATCGTGCTCATCTCGCAACAGGTCGAGATCGCCCAGGCCGAACGGGCCAAGGCCGACGACGCGGCGGATGCGGCACAGCGCGCAGCGAACGAAGCCGAGCAGCGCCTGGTGGAGACACGCCAGGCCCTCTCCACCGCCCAGGGCGCCAACGAGTTCCTGATGAACATCCTGATGGAGGCCGAGCCCCGCCGCAGCGGCCCCGGCGTGACCGTACGCCAGGCGGTGGATGCCGTCGCGCGGCCGATGGATGAGACGACGCTCGACCCGTGGGTGGAAGCCTCGGTGCGCGGCGCCCTGGGCGGCACCCTGCGCGCGTTGGGCGACCTGTCGGCCGCGGAGGGCAACCTGGAGCGCGCGCTGCAACTCGCACTCGACACCCACGGCGAGTCGCACATCACCACGCTCTTCGCGCTGCACGAACTGGGGGTGCTGCGCCGTGACCAGGCGCGCCTGGACGAAGCCGCCGAGCTGCTGGCCCGGGCCGCCGCCGGGCGCCGCCGACTGCTGGGCCGCGACCACGTGGTGACGGCGTCATCGATCGGCATCCAGGGCATCATCGCCGTCGACCAGGCGCGCTACGACGAGGCCGCCCCCTGGCTCGCCGAAGCACTGGCCATCCGGGAGGAGCTGCAGGGCCTGCACCATCCCGACACCCTGGTGGCGCGCAAGCAACTGGCTGCCCTGAAGCTGCACGCCCAAGCGCTGGACGAGGCGGAAGTGCTGCTGCGCGACGTGTTGGCTGCCCAGCGCGAGCAGCTCGGCGACGACCACGTCGACACACTGATCACCACCAGCGACCTGGGGCTCTGCCTGGGCCGCATCGGTGAGTTCGACGAATCGGAGCGCCTCCTGGCTCTCGCCGCCGCCGGCACCCGCGACGCCCTGGGCCCGGGTCACATGGATTCGATCGTCACCGGCTACAACCACGCGCGGGCACTCATGCGCGTGGGCCGCCGGGAAGAAGCGCTCGAGGCCTTCGCCTTCCAACTCGGCGCGAGCCTCAACTCCCTGCCCGCCGGCCACCCGATCACCACCCAGATCCACACCCACCTGGCCGACATCCTCCGCGTGCAGGGGCGCTTCGAAGAACTCGATGCGCTGGCGCGCCAGGTCGAAGCAGCGGAAGCGGCGAAGGCGGGCAGCGCACCCGGCGATGGGGACTGAAGCGCGGCGGCTGGGTCACTTCTCGCCGGGAAGCACCAGCCGGTTGTCGCGTAGGTGAAGGGAGCCGTCCGGGTGCGGGCGGTGCCGCTGCTAGGGCGTTGTGCTCTGCAAGCCATTGCTGGCCGAGAAGCCGACCGGGCCGCCGGCGTCGACGACCCAGTACTGGTAGTCGATGGTCAGTGCGGCGGGCAGCCCCGCGGGCCAGGTCGAAGCGAGCTGCAGGCTGCCGCTCGGGCCCGTGGGCAGGTCGGGGACGAACAGGTCCACCGCGGGGACGAGCGTGCCGCCCTTGAAGGGCGCGTTGATCTGACTCAGGCCGATGATCAGGAAGGCCGTCGTGTTCGGCAGCGCGTCGGTGAGCGTGAGCGCGACGGGATCGTCGCCCAGCAACTCACCCGCGCCCGCGAGGGCGGGGACGAGGCCGTTCGTTCCGGCCAGGCCGAAGCCCGAGTCGCTCCAGCCCTGCGGCGGCTCGGAGCCGAACTCGTAGGCGCCCATGTCCACGACCGGAGCCGGGCCGACGCCTGTGTCGACCGTGGCGGGATCGTCGAAGGCGCGCGGGTTGCCGGCCAGATCGAGGCTGAGCCCTGCGGGCAACGCCGTGCCGTCACCGGCGTCGATGCAGGGCGAGTCCAGCGCCAATCGGTAATCGCCGCCCGGCATGTCGACCAGCAGTGGCGGCGTGTCGATGCACCCCGGGAAGTTCCCGGGCTCGGGGGGGTCCTCCCCGGGCTCGGTCTGGAGCAGTCCCTCGACGCAGCTGTTGGCGATGTCGTAGGTGCCGGCGAGGTTCTGCTTCAGGATCCACACCGGGTCCTCCCCGGGGAGCTGTGGGTCGGCGTAATTGTCGTACACGATGCAGTTGCGCACGATGGCGGGGCTGGCGGCGTAGAGCGCGAGGCCGGCGCCCTTCTCGCAGTTGTTGTCCACGAAGGTGCAGTTCGTGATCTCGATCGCGTGGGTGCCGGAGCCGACGGTCAGCATGCCCGCGCCGTAGTCGCCGTCCTCGAAGCCCGAACCGTTCGGGTGGGGCACCGCTTCGTTCCGCGCGAAGAGGCTGTTGGTGACGATCGCGTCGCCCCAGGCGGTCAGGCCCGCGCCCGCGTGGGCGAAGTTGTCGATGAACTCGCAGCGGTCGACGACGACGTCGCCGTGTGCGTTGACTCCCGCGCCGCGGGCCGTGCCGCCGCCGATCGGGTAGAAGTTCCCGGTCTGGTTGCCGATGAAACGACAGCCGAGGAGCGTGCCGCGGCTGCCGAAGTCGATGTTCAGCGCCGCGCCGCGGCCCTGGCTCTGCGACGACACGTAGTAGTGGTTGATGAAGTCGCAGTCGAGGAACAGCACGTCGGACGTCCCCGCGCAGAGGATGCCGCTGGTCCAGCCTCCGTTGCCGCAGTTGCAGGTGTAGCCGTCGCGGATGATGCAGTCCTCGAAGGTCGAGCTGCAGTCGGCGAGGTATGCCGCCGAGCCGTAGCCGAGCGCGTTGTAACGGAAGGTGCAGCGACGCAGGCTGGGGGCGCCCCCGTCCACGAGCAGGCCGCCGCCGCCGCGCAGGGCGGGGTCGGCGCCCACGCCCGCCAGGATCGTGACGCCGTCGAGCAGCGCCGAGGGATCGGCGCCGGTTCCGGTGACCACGTGGTAGCTGTTGTTGCTGCTGCCGGTCCACGCGAACTGCCACCAGTTGAGGCTGGACCCGTAGGTGTCGTCGTCGCCGATGTCGCCGCTCAGCACGGTGGGGTTCGCGTCGACGTCGCGCTGGGTCAGGCTCGTCTCGCTGCCGTCGAAGCCGCCGTAGATGCCGAGCCCGCTGCGCAGTTCGAACGTGGCCGTACGGTCGCCAGGCGGTCCGGGGTGGTACGTGCCCTGTGCGATCCAGACCTCGCCCTGGGGCAGCGTCTGCAAGGCCGCCTGGAGATCGGTGAAGGCGTCGCTCCACGAGCTGCCGTCGTTGGCGCCGTTGGCGTCGACGTCGACGAAGATCTGCGTGGAAGCGGTCGGGGGAAGCGCGGCCAGGGCACACGCGACGAGCACGGATCGAAGCACCATCTCGGATCT
>JAJDEQ010000099.1 GCA_029259695.1 Planctomycetota bacterium | reverse complement strand
GCGCCAGCGGTACAGCGGCGGCGCGAGCTTGAACAGCGGCAACAGCAGGGTGATCAGGGGCAGCAGCAGGATCTTGAGCCGATCGAGCACGGCTGCGAGCTGGAACGGCAGCACGCGGTAGAGGAACGAGCGGCCCGAGCTGTAGTAGTGCCGCGCGGCAGTGGCGAGCGGGACGTCCACTCCGAGCGCTGACGGGTACTGGCCCTCGTCTTCGAACGACCCGCCGGAAGCGTGTGCGTGTTCGGCGGCCTCGATCAGCAACGGGACCAGGGCCGGGTGCAACTCGGCCCCGGCGACGAGCGTGGCCAGCGGCGCGAGCAGGTCCACCGGCCGGTCGGGGACGTTGGCCCCCAGGTCCACCTGACCCTCGGCCAGCACGACGTGGTCGAGGGAGCGCAGGATCCGCTCGTAGGCCAACTCGCGCCCGAACTCGAACAAGCGCAGCTCGTCGCCCTCGTGTTGCAGCAGTCGGCGCACCGGGGCGGCGTCGAGACCGGCCACGAGGAACAGCGCGTCGAGCTCGCCGCCGAGCAGGCGCTCGATGGCGTCGTCGGTGGGGAGTTCGTGCAGCGTCGCCGTGTCGGCGCTGACGTCGTTGAGGGCCAGGATCTGGATCGCGACGGCGCGCGTGCCGCTGCCGCTGCCGCCGACCTGGATCGATCGGCCGGCCAGTTCGTTCAGTTGCTCGAACTCGAGTTCGGCCCGGTGGAAGATCCACAACGGCTCGTGGTAGAGGCCGGCGATCCCGACCAGCTCCGCGCTCCCCGGAGGGACCGGGCTGCCGGGAATCGTCCCGCCCTGGACGAAGGCCACGTCGGCGTCACCCGCGCGCAGCAGGGCGATGTTCTCGAGCGAACCGGCGGACGGGCGCAGCACGAGCTCGATGCCGTGCGTGGCGAGGGTCTCGCGGTAGAGCGTGCCGAAGGCGTGATAGGCACCCTGGGGCGAGCCGGTGGCCAGGGTGATCGACCGGGGGGGCGGCGGACCGACGTATTGGTACGCCACGTAGAAGCCCACGGCCGCGATCAGCAGCACCGCACCCCAGACGCCGAAGGCGGTGCCGCCCTCGCCGGTCCCAGCGCCGCGATCTCCGTTCCCGGTCGATGCGTCGGTTGCTGCGGGTGTCGCCATGGCGTCGGGCTCCCAGACCGGAGAGGATGACCCATCATGGAACATCCGCCGGCCGGATCCACCCCCGCGCAGGGTGACGGCAGGGGGGCCGGGCCGCACGAGGATCGGAGATGACCGGCGACTTCCCGAAGCTGACGACGGCCCGCCTGCTGTTGCGCGCCTTCGGGCCGGCCGACGCCGACGGCGTGTTCGGCACCTACGCGGATGACGAGGTCACCCGCTACTACGACCTGCCCACGTTCGAGCGCCGGGAGCAGGCGGTCGAACTCGTCGAACGCTTCGCCGCTCGTTTTCCGGGCGGCACGGGGATCCGCTGGGCCGTCGAGCGGCGGGCCGACGGCGCCTACCTGGGTGACGTGGGCCTGCAGTGGCGGCCGGCCCCGCGCATCGCGGAGCTGGGCTACGCGCTCACCCGTGAGGCCTGGGGCAGGGGCTACGCCGGCGAGGCGGTGGGCGCGGCGGTGGCGTGGGCCTTCGCGCACTTCGACGGCCTGCGCATCAACCGCATCGAGGCCGGGACCGACCCTGCGAACGAGGCCTCGATGCGGGTGCTGTCGAGGAACGGCTTCACGCGCGAAGGCCTGCTGCGCGAACGCGAGTACGAGAAGGGGCGTTTCGTCGACGTGGTGCTGTTCTCGCTGTTGCGCCGGGAGTGGGAGGCCGCGCGGGAACGCGCGCCGCGTTGACGGGCTGCGGCGCTCCCGTGCTCAGTCCTCGAGGTCGGACAGGATGTCGGCGATGCGCCGCTCCTCGGGCTCGATCACGATCACGTTCTCGCTCCCGTCGTCGGGTTGCGGCTCGTCGACCGGGGGCCCGGGCGCCGACACGTCCGTCGCAGGGCCCTCGTGCGGCTCAAGCGGGAGAGCGGAGGGCGCGTCGTCCGGCAAGCCGAGGTCGGGGCGTGCGTCGCTCGGCGTGGCCCACTGCGTGCGTCGGTCGAGCCACTCCCGATACAGGGCCCGGGGCCACATGCCGTCCGCGCGGCCGGTCTGGATGGCCGAGGTCAACTTGAAGAACTGGCCCTGGCGCAGGATCGAACGCACGCCGGAGTTGGCCACGAGCACCTCGCACTCGGGCACGCGGTGGCCCAACTCGTCGCGGAACTGGAGTCCCTGCGAGACCACGCCCACGAGCACGTCGGCGAGTTGCGCGCACACGCTCGGTTGCTCCTCGGCGGGGAAGGCCGAGACCAGTCGCTGGATCGCCTCGACCACGCTCGAGGAGTGCAACGTCGTCAGCACCAGGTGACCGGTCTCGCAGGCGTCGAGCGTGAGCCGCATCGTGTCCCGTTCGCGCATCTCGCCCACCATGAGCACGTCGATGTCCTCGCGCATGGAGTCGAGCAGCGCCTGCTGGAATGAGGGCGTGTGGCGTCCCACTTCCCGTTGCCGGATGAAGGATCGGGCCGGCCGCAGGTCGTACTCGATGGGCTGCTCGATGGTCACGATGTGGCGCGCCGCGTTCAGGTTGATGTGCTGCACGAGGGCCGCGAGGGTGGAGGACTTGCCGCTGCCGGTGGGCCCGCTGACGATCACCAGGCCGTGCGCGGGCTCGACGAGTCGCGCGAGGTCGGGGTGCAGGTTGAGCGCCTCGAGCGTGACCGGTCCGTCGGCCAGCAGCCGCACCGCCAGTCCCAGGCCGCGTTGGGTGTGGAGTGCGTTGATGCGGCAGCGCATGCCGGCGATGACCCGGGCCAGGTCAGCCGAACCGCGCTCCACGAAGTCGCCCCAGCGCGCGTCGCCCACCGCGTCGCGCACCATGGCCTGGACCTCGGCGGGCTGGATCGGTGGGCCCAGCGTGTGCAGCGCCCCGCGCACGCGCAGGGTGACCGGCAGCCCGGTCTCCAAGTGCAGGTCGCTGGCGCCGTGACGGGCGGCGCGTTCGATCCACGCGGCGATGCTCATGGGGGCCTCCGCAAACGAGAGCTTGGACGGCGTGTGGGGCGTTGTCTTCCCCGGAGACGTCACTCGAGGAACGGCGAGGGGTCACTCGAGGAACAGCAGGGCCGAACCGGCCACGGCGGCCAGGGCGCCGAGGGCGGCCCGGGCGGTGGGTCGGCGTCGCTCGACGATGGCGGAGAGCGGCAGGATCAGCACGGGCGAGAGCGAGCACAGGGTCTGGGCCAGTCCGATGCCCGTGCGATCGTAGGCGACGAGCGACATCCACACGCCGAGGTAGGGGCCCAGCAGGGCGCCGACGGCGGTGAGCGCGTAGCCGATGCGCAGCTCACGGGACGGGATCCCCGGTCGTCGCTGGCCGCGGCGACGCATGCGGCGCCAGAGCACGAAGGGCAACAGCCCCGCGGCGCCGAAGACCATGCGCACGTAGGTGGCCGCCTGGGGTGTGAGGTGACGGGCTTCCTCGACCACTCCGTGCCCGATGCCGAGCTTGCCGAACATGGCCCCGGCGGCCTGCAGCGCCGCGGCGGCCACGGCCAGCAGCAGACCGCGCCGCAGGTAGGGGTGGGCGGCGCTGCCCACGTCCCGTGCGGGCCGGCGTTCGAGCACGACCCAGGCCACGCCGGCGAGCGTCAGGCTGATGCCGGCCAGGGCGCGGCCGCTCACGCCCTCGCCCAGGAACGCCGCGCCGAAGCCCAGGGCGAACAGCGGCGACGTGGTCATGACCAGCAGTGCCAGGCGCGGCCCGATGTCCACGAAGGCGGTGAACAACGCCTGGTCGCAGGCGCTCAGGCCCACCACCCCGGAGAGCGCCAGGTAGAACACCTGATCACGGCTCGCAGCGGGCACCCACGTCCCGGCCAGCACACGGTGGGTGACGGCCAGCATGACCACCGCCATCAGGATGCGCAGCAGGTTGACGCGCGTGGGGCCGAGTCGGCGCGACGCGGCGGTGAAGCACAACGCCGTGAACGTCCAGGAGAGCGACGTGCCCACGCCGGCTGCCTGGCCGACGTACGCGGCGGGGATCAGCCCGAGCAGGCTCACGTGCGGGGTTCGACGGCCGGGCTGCCGACGACTTCCGCGTAGACCGCCAGGGTCTCGTCGATCATGCGCTCCAGCCCGAAGCGCTCGGGGATGCGCTTGCGGCCCGCCGCTCCCAGGCGCTGGCGCAGGGGCGGGTCGTTGGCGAGCCGCAGCACACCCGCGGCCAGGGCGGCGTCGTCCGCCGGCGGGACGAGCACGCCGGTCTCTCCGTCCACGACCACCTCGGGGATGGCGGACACGCGCGTCGCCAGCACGGGCAGCCCGGCGCACATGGCTTCGAGGAAGGCCAGCCCGAGGCCTTCCCAGAGCGAGCTCATCACGAGCACGTCGGAGATCGCGAGCAGGGCGGGCACGTCCCGTCGGATGCCGGCGAAGTGCACGGCGGGTCCCAGTTCGAGTTCAGCGGCCAGCGCCTCGGCGCGCACCCGGCCGTCCCCGAACGGGTCGTCGCCTACGAGCAGCAGGCGCAGCGGGGCCGGGTCGTCGCTGCGGGCCGCGGTCTCCCGCACGGCCCGGGCGAAGGCGCGCAGCAGGACGTCGTGGGCCTTGGCCGGCGCGAAGCGCGCCGCGCAGATGAAGACCACGTCGCGCTCGCCGAAGCCGAAGCCGGCGCGCAAGGCGGCGCGTCCCGCGGGGGCCTGCGCGACCGCCGTCTCGAAGGGTGTCGGATCGATGCCGTAGTAGATGCGCCGGATGCTCTCGGGACGCACGCGCCCGCGTTCGCGGAAGTAGGCGGCGACGTGCTCGGACAGCACGATGGTGCGCACGGGCAGGTTGCCGAGCACACCGTGGATGCGCGACGGAAGCGTGCGCCGCAGGGCCTGCTCGTCACTGTGTTTGCTCGACACGAGTCGCCGGCGCCGGCCGCAGGTGGTGGCCAGGGCGGCCACGGCCATGTCGGCCTTGAGCAGGTGCGTGTGGATCAGATCGGCGCCGCGGATCTCGCCCAGGAGCCTGACCCCGCTGCCCAGGGCGATGTGCTCGACCGCGAGGGCGCCGGCCGCGCGCAGGTCGTCGGCCAGGGTGCCGAAACCCTTGAGGTAGACCACGCGCACGTCGTGCCCGCGCGCGGCCTGACCGCGCACCTGGGACAGCAGGTGCATCTCGGCGCCGCCGACGTCGAGGGTGGTGATGACGTGCAGGATCCTCACCGGTCGGCGCGGTCCGGCAAGCGCTGCAGGGCCATCGGGCAGGTCACGGTCGGGCCCGGGCGGGGGGGCGGAAGCGGGCCAGTGCGTCGCGCACCCGGCGCGCGCGGGCGCGCCAGGCGAGGTAGCGCAGGTGACGTCGGAAGGCAGCTCGCCCCCAGGCCTCGAGGCGTGCGGGGTCGCGGTAGTACAAGGCGTCCAGGCGGGGCAGCAGGTGGGTGTCGTCCGAGGCGCCGAGTGGGCGCAGGGCGGTGGTGCAGGCGCGGGCGTAGCTCTGGCGTGCCCCGTCGGCCACGCGCTCGTCGACGGCGCCGTAGGGATACGCGAAGCTGGTGACCGGTCGTCCGGTGTAGCGCTCGATGATCGCCCGAGCGCCGTCGAGTTCGTCGCGCAGCGCGGGCGCGGCGAGCTGCGGCAGACGGGGGTGCCGGCGCGAGTGGGCGCCGATCTCCACCCCGGCCTCGGCCAGCCGTCCCAGGGCGTCGCCGTCCAGCAGCGGCAGCTCGGGCACCCGCGGGTCGCCCACGCCGCCCCAGGCATTGGTCTTGCCGACGTGGTCACCCACGGCGAAGACCGTGGCGGGCAGGCCCCGTTCGGCCAGTCGCGGCCAGGCTTCCGTGGCGAAGTTGGCGAAGCCGTCGTCGAACGTGAGCGCGACGGCATCGCGGCCGCCGTCGTCCCCGCCGGGCAGGTCGGCGAGCGGCACCACGTCGACCGTGCCGCCGGCCAGCCAGCGCACGTGGCGCTCGAAGCAATCCGCCGTGAGCGAGATGGGCGATCCGCTGGAATCGACCGAGTGGTACATCAGGATCGCCCGCACGGGGGGAGTATACCGCTCGCTTCCCTGGCCTCACGGCGTGACGGGGACGATCCTGGAACGGCCCCTGGGTCGGCCATGGCGGGAATGGGTGTGATGTCGCCCCACCCGTTCCGGTGAAGCTGGCAGGACCGGCGCGTCGCCGCTCCGCCCAACGCTGCAAGCGATTGTTCGCTGGGGGGTGAACGAGGAGGCGGAAGGCGGCGCGTCGGCCCCTCTTCCGCTGCTCTCGGCGCCGGGCGTACGCCCGCGGGAGACCCCGATCAGCCGCCTGGGGGAGCCTCCCAGGTCACTGCTGGATCCCCTCCAGGCTCACGATCAGTGTGATCTCGTCGCCGAGCGGACCCATCAGGTGGGTCATGCCGAACTCGCTGCGCTTGATCGTGAGCTGCGCCTCGACGCCGGTGCGGTAGTCCCGGAAGAACGTGTCTCCCGCACCGGTGACCTCGGCCTCGGCGCTCACCGTGCGGGTCTCGCCGTGCAGGGTCAGGTCGCCCTGGAGCCCCAGGCGGTTGGTGCCCGCGGCCCACACGCGGGTGCTCTCGAAGCGGATCTCGTCGTGCTGCTCCACGTCCAGGAATTCGGCGCTGCGGATGTGCGTGTCGCGGTCGGGGCTGTTGGTGTCGGCGCTGGCGGGGTCGATCGTCAGCGAGACCGAGCACTGCTCCGGCGCGTCGAGGTCGAGCACGTACTGGCCGCGCAGCGAGTTGAAGCGCCCGTAGAAGTTGGCAATGCCCAGGTGCTTGATGCGGAAGTGCACCGTGGAGTGGCTGGTGTCGATGGCGTACGTGCCGGGGCTGGCCTGTACGGCCACGGCGGTCGGTTCGTCGTCGACTGGTCCGAACGCGAGGGCGATCGCGAGCGTGGGGACGAGCACGGCGAGGATGCGCAGCGGGCGTGCGATGGGCATGGACGGCTCCGGGCGATGCGGGATGACGTGGAGTTGGTTCCCCGTCGGGGTGCTGCTCCGGCGGGGCGCGGCGCCATTGTCGCCCGATCACCGGGTTCATGCGAGCGCTCGGGGTTCATGCGAGCGCTCGGGCATGGCCGGACGTGCCCGCGGCACGCTGGATCAATCGGGGCGACGCCAGAGCGAGGGCTCGTCCGCGAAGGGGGCCACGGTGCGGGCCATGACGGCCGTGGCGTCGAGCGCCTCGTCGAGTGTCTGCGCCCACGGGCCGCGTCGTGCTCGCTCCCACCCGGCGCGGGCCAGGGGGATGGCCGGGTCCGGCCCGTCGGCCAGCGGATCGTTCGGGAGGGCATCGTAGTAGGGCCGGAAGTCGGTCGTGACGGCCAGGAAGCGACGCAGGCCCCGGGTGTCCGCCAGCGCTGCCTGGAGACGTTGGGCGGCGTGCTCGTGGGGCAGGTGCCGGCCATCGTGGTTGCACAGGCCCCAGTCCTTGGCGCCGAACGCGTCCGGACCTTCGACCAGGGCGTGGCAGACCTCGTGCAGGATCATCTGGGCCAGCGTGTCGTCGCGGTCGAGCTGGTCGCGGGAGCCGATGTGCAGCGTGCCGGCGCCGTCCCATGAGGCGAACACGTCGTGGGCGCGCTCCACGCGCATGCCCAGGCGTTGCGCCGTCGTCAGCCACACGACATCGAGTGGATCGTCGTAGCGTCGCGAGATGTCGCGCGTCATGTGGGTTCGCTCGTCGTCCGCATGCACGGAGGTGGTGGTCGTCGTGCGCGCAGCGCGCGTCGCCGTCCCGCCGTTGGCGACACGTTGTGCACGACGGTCGACACGGGCCCCGTGCGGGGTCGCGCCCGCGACCGATGGCCGCGCGTTGCGCTGCTAGCATCGGTCCCATGGGCCGGGGCAAGCAAGGCCTATGCCTCGGCGGGGTCCTTCCCCTCCCGCCGGGAACGTTGAAAGGACGGGGAGTCGTGGGCGCGAACCGGGCCGGGACACGTTGCTCTCCGCCACCGCCCTGCTGGTCGCGTGCGGCTCACTCGGATCGACCCTCTCGAATCGGTGGCGGAGGAAGGCACTCATGACTCGTTGGTTGCTCAGTCTTGCCATGGTCGTCACGGCGCTGGCTCCTGCTTGGGGGCAGGAGCGTCAACTGCCCGTCCTGGTCGACCTGGTTCCAGATCCCGCCACGCCCGCTGCCGCGGTCGCCGGCGCGGAGCTGCTGCCGCCGTGCATCCATGGCGACGACAACTTCGGGCTCGGTTGTTGCACCGAACCGGCGCCCTCGTATCCCAACTTCCCGGCCATCACGACCCTGGGCCGCTACGCCTGCCTCGACTCGTGCGCGGTCGAGACGGTCATCGACGTGCGCATCGATCTCGAGCAGCCGGTGTTCGTCCTGTGCGACACCGCCGAGTTCGCCGTACGCGTGACGCCCTTGTTGGGGGGCTTCCCTTCGATGAGCGGGAAGCTGCGTGCCAAGTACTCGCGCACGTGGCAGCTCACCGGGAACGGCATCAAGCAGATCTGGCGCTTTCTGCTCAACGGCGATCTGGCCCTGGGCAACGAAGTGCTGGTGACCAGCCCCTGCCCGGCGCCCCCGGGCGGGCCGCGGCACCACTTCTTCGGGCACATCGACTACATCTGCGACCCGAGCCAGGCCCACGTGGACCTGCTGCTCGACTCGTTCAGTCTGAACAAGCTGCCCGGCTGCATCAGTCACGCACCCGGGACCGCGCGCCCGAAGACCGGACCCGCCGCGCACTACGGCAACAGCTACCACCTGGTGGCTCCGGCCAACTTCAGCTTCACCTCGGGTGGTCCAGGCAACCTGATCGGCGGCCCGGTCTTCGGTGACGCGGTGCGCTCTTCGTTCGTCGGGGGCTGCTTCCCCTCGACCTACAGCTGCGTGGGCGAGGCGCGCGTGCAGGGCGGCGAGTACTTCTCGGCCAACTGCGACATCTGTGCCTGTGCCGCGTTCCCGTGCGTCGGGCCGTACCGTCACTACGGCATGAGCGTGCCGGTGGACTGCAACGGTGAGGTGACGATCCTGGAGGGCGCTCGGGGCGTGATCCCGGTGGCCCCCGAGGGGATCATCGGGCTCGACCTCGGAGGTTGGAGCGGGGGCCTCGCGCCCCAGGGCTCGACCGAGTTGTTCGTGAAGTACGGCGCGGTGAGCCTGGCTCGTCCGTGTCTCGGCGAAGCACGCGGCGATCACACCGTGTTCGGTGTGGGCACCTACGCGGTGGAGGGCAGCGAGCCGGTGCTGTTCAGCGACGGTCCGTCCGACGGCGGCCTGCCGATCAGCACCTTCATCGACCTGCAGAACAGCCTCGTGCCCCAGTCGTCGTTGTCGACCGGGGGCGTGTTCTGCACCACGTTGGCGGATCAGTTCGGAGCGCCGGCCTATGGCGACGTGGTGATCCAGCTCAACAACTGACGCGCCCGGAGCGCGATCACCACGAGGGACCTGCTCGTGGTGCACGACCGAGGCCCGGCGGCGCATGCCTGCCCGTCGGGCCTCCTTGCGTCAGCGTCGCTTGCGTCGGCGCTTGCCGCCGCGTCGCTTGCCGCAGCGCCGCTTGCCGCCGCGTCGCTTGGGTCGGCGTCGCTTGCCACAGCGTCCCTGGGTTCAGGGGCGCGTGAAGGCCTCGACGCTGTCGCTGTGGGCGTGGCCCGGCGTGGGGCTGCCGCCGGCGACGATCACGCGTCCCTGGAAGCTGGCGGGGAACACGTCGTGTCGTGCGGCGGGCAGCACCGCCTCGCTGCGCCAGGTGTCGGCCACGGGGTCGTACACGTCCACGCGGTCGAGGACACCGCCGACGTTCTCGCCGCCGAAGACGTAGAACTCACCGAGCCAGTAGGACGCGCGTCGGGTGCTGCTGCGCGCGACGGGCATGGGCGTCAGCGTGGAGCCGGGTTGATCGCTGGTGGTCCAGGTGTCGGTCCCCGGGTCGTAGATCTGAACGCTGTCGGCGTGGGTGGCGCCGATGCCGCCGAACACGAACAGGCGCTCACCGTCGGTGCCGGCGGCTGCTCGCTGGCGACCCTCACCGAGGGGCAGCGAGGCGAGCGACGTCCAGTTGTCGGCACCCGGGTCGTAGACCGCGCAGTTGGTCAGCGCGATCCCGCCGACGTGTCCGCCCACAGCGTAGAGCAGACCGTCGATCACGGCGGTGCCCACGCCGGCGCCGCCCCAGGGCAGGTCGGCTCCGGTGCTCCACAGGTCGTCGTGATGATCGTAGATCTGCACCTTGCCCTCGGAGCCGGCGGTCTCGCCGCCGATCAGGTAGAGCAGGTCGCCCAGCACCTCGACCGAATGGCCGCCGCCGGGGAACGGTCGCGCCGCCGGGTCGCTGTTCCAGGTCTGGCCGTCGAGCAGGTCGAAGGTGAAGGTCGCCGTGCTGTCGTGGCTGAAGAGGTAGAGCTCGCCTTCGAGGACGCCGGCGGCGATGTCGCCCAGGGGCTCGGGCAGGGTCGGCACGCTGTCCCAGCGTCCCGGTTCGTTGCCGGCGGGTGTGAACAGGTAGCGGAAGGCGCCGTCGATGCTGTCCAGCTGGCCGTCGCTGTCGACCACCACGTCGAGCAGCGCGGTGCTCGTGGCCGGTTGGACCGGGGTGATGCCCTCGATGCGCGTGGGGCGCACGTCGCTCAGCGTGGCGGGCAGGCCGCCGATGGTCACCGTCGTGTTGCCGAGGTTGCCGAAGTTCTCGCCGCCGATGACGAAGGGCGTGCCGCCGGTGTCGACGCCGCGCCAGGGCGTGATGTCGAGCGCCCGCATGGCGCTGCCCGCGCCCAGGTCGACGGTGCGGAGGGCCTGGATCACGTTGGTGGTGTAGTTCGTCGCCACCAACCCGCCGCCCGGCGCCATGTCGATGTCGAGGGCGTTGGTGGTGGGGGTGACCGGCAGCACCGATTCGACGCGCCGACCGTCCGCCGAGAGCCGCACGCGGTACGCCGGGCCGATCCACTTCTGGGCGATGAGCTCGCCGCGCATCTGGCCGCCGAACGCCCGGCTGCGGTACTCGGTCAGCCCGTCGACCGAACTGGGCAGGTTCACCAGGGCCTGGGTGAACTCGTCCGGCAGGGAGTTCACGCTGGGGCCGCGGTAGATGTTCTGGCGTGGATCGCTGCGCCCGCGGTTGCGATTGGGGTGCCCGTAGTAGTTGCCGGCCTCGATCAGGTTGATCTCGTCGGGCTCGTTGGGGTGCAGGGCCTCGCTGTCGGGGCCCGTGGACTGGGGCCCGAAGGTGGCGTTGGGGCCGTTGTCGGTGGCGTAGACCCGTCCCGAGGTCGTCACCACGAGGTCGTAGGGATTGCGCAGGCCGTGGGCGTGGACGTCGACGTGGCTGCCCGGTGCGACGTCCACGATGCCCCCGAAGCGCTGGTCGAGGTTGGGCAGGCCGGTGTCGGTCTCGACGTAACTCACGGCGCCTGAGAAGTCGGGCCGCGAGGTCGCCGCCTTGAGCATCGAGGCGCTCAGGGGCGACTCGGGCAGATCGCCGATCGTCACCCAGGGCACGCCGGCGTTGGTGCAGGCGCCGCTGAGCATGAGCAGGTCGCCGTTGTTGTCGAAGGCGATGCCGTTGATCTCGTGCGGCGTGTTGGGCTGGGCCAGACCCGTGACGAGCGGCTGCGGGTCGTCGAAGTCGGGGCCGGTGAGCACGCTGACCTCACCCCAGTAGGTCGAGAAGCCGGGAGGTGTGCCGCCGCCGTCGGCGGCGATCAGGCTCTGGGCGACGTAGACCCGCACGGGCGTGGGCGGATCGAACGGGTTGAAGGCGATGCCCAGGGAGTTGAAGTTCGTGTCCGTGCTCACGCCGGTGTAGGTATCGACCTGCAGCAGCGTGAGATCGTCGGTGTAGGTCAGGGCCTTCAACTCGCCGCTGATGGTGGTGACGTAGAAGCGGCCGTCGGGGCCCCAGGCGCCCGCCGTGGGGCCGTCCATCGCCACCAGCGAGCTGCTGGTGAAGTTCACCGGCACCGGACCGCTGTCGCTGGAGTCGAAGCTGCGCGCGTTGCTGATGCCGCCGGGGCTCTCGACCGTGACGGACAGCAGACCGGCCGGGTGGGGCGGCGAACTGAAGCTGATGCGGTCGGCATCGATGTCGATGCCGTCGATCCAAGTCAGGTCCACGCTGCCCCAGTGGACCACCACGTCCTGCTCGGGGAAGAAGCCGCGGCCCTCGATCACGATCGCGTTGCCACCGGCGCTCGTGCCGCTGTTCGGCGTGATCGCGTTGACCACCGGGACGCTGCCGGTTTCGTCGTGGGTGAGCACGAGGTCGTCGACCGGTGAGCCGCCCTGGCTGAGCGTCACGAGCAGCGGCAGTTGCCCGAGATCGGTGAGGGCGAAGCGCGCCTCGACCTCGTGCGTGCCGGGGGACAGGATCTCCGGGCCCACGACAGGGGCGCCGTTCAGGAACAGGCGCCGGTCGACGCCGCCCAGGGCCGCGAGGTCGAACGTGCCGCCCGCGGTGAGTTCGAAGGCGCCGTCCAGCACGACGAGCACGTCGTCCACGAAGGGCGAGCCGCCGACGACGCCACCTTCGTCGGACACGCTGAAGTCATCACGCAGCTCGATCCACTCGGCCGTGGCGGGTGGGGCGTCGAGCAACGTGGTCGGGTCGCCCCCGGTCACGTCGTGATAGCGGGCGTTCACACCGGGAACCGCCGTGGGCGGGACCACGCGCACGCTCGTCGTGTCGAGCAGGGTGTGGGCCGGCGTGTTGTCGTCGGTGATGGTCAGGTTGAGTTCGTGTTCGCCGATGGCGAGGGGCACCTGGGCCACGGCCACGTTCGAGAGCACGTCGCCGCCGCTGCGCCAGCGGTGCTCGGTCAGCAGGTGTCCCACCTCGTGGGTGTGCGAGTCCGAGCCGTCCAGGACCACCGTCTCCACGCCGTCCTCGTCGTAGTCCACCACGTACTCGGGCGTGAGCATGACCACGTGCAGGTTGCTGTTGCTGAACCACGACGCGTGCACGCCCGGCGTGGTGGTCACGCTGAGCGGCTCGAGCTGCTCCACCACGAAGAACTGGAAGTACATGTCCGAGCCGACGTTGAAGGGCACCTTGAAGCCCATCTGCAGGTGGCCGTTGGAGTCCGCGTTGAAGATGAAGATGTAGTTGGCGGAGCTGAACTGGGAGCAGCCGGGGTTCACGCCGGCCAGCGCCGACAGGTCCAGCGGCAGGGGCCCCCAAGGCGAGGTGCTGTCGGACAAGCCGATGTGCAGCACCAGGAAGCCGTTGGGCTGCGCGCCTTCGACGCGCACGTTGGCGAACTGCCCGGGGATCAGCGAACCACCGAAGCTGATCGTGGGCTCGGGGAACAGGCCGCTACAGCCGGAGCCGTAGGTCACGTACGGCGGCCCGCCCTGAGCCGCAGCCGTGGGTGCCAAGGGAGACACGGCCGCCCACAGTCCGACGAGGGCGGCGACCAACGTGCGCAACAGCACGACGCGAGAGGAGCCGATCATGGTGTCGGATCATATCCGAGGTCGAGCGCATCGGCGTGCGTGACGCGGAGATGCTCGTCCCGGTCTGGGTCATCGGTACGACGGATCTCTGTGCGCCGGGACGAGCGTTGGGAGTTGCGACCCGGGGGTCGGCAATCCGCTGCGGACGGGCCGGCGCGCGCGCTCTCGGCGACCGCGTCGCGCCGTCGCGGCTCAGTCGCTGGGGGTGAAGATCTCGAAAGCGGTCGAACCGCTGAATCCCGAGTCGGTGCCCCCGGCGGCGATGTAGATGTCGAGCCCGCGCGCGACGGGGTAGATGCCGTGGCGCGCGGTGGGCATGGACAGCTCCGGTCGCCAGGTGTTGCTCACCGGGTCGTAGACGTCGACGCGGTTGTAGACGCCGTCCTGATTGGCCCCCGGCCCGTCCTTGGTCTCGCCGCCGAACACGAAGAACTCGCCGTCGAGGTGGACCGCGCGGCCCATGCCACCCCGGCCCTGCGGCAGACGCGCGAGGGTCGAGCCCGGGAGTTCCGTCGAATCCCAGGTGTCCGTGTCGGGGTCGTAGATGTGCACGCTGTCGAAGCCGTTGGCCACGCAGTTGCAGACGCCGCTGCCCACGCCGCGTCCCCCGAAGATGAAGAAGCGTTCGCCGTCGGTGGCGCCGGCGGCGTGGTTGCGGCCCTTCTCGCTGGGCGTGCTGGCGAGCATGGTCCAACTGTCGGCGCGCGGATCGTACGCGCCGCAGTTGTCCACCGTGGTCGATGCCACGATGCCGCCGGCAACGTAGATCTTGTCGTCGATCAACGCGGTGGACGCGGCGCCGGCGGCCCAGGGCATGGGTGCTCCCAGTGACCAGCTGTCGCCGACCGGATCGTAGATCTGCACGCGACCGGCGGCGCCGCCGTCGAGGCCGCCGATGAGGTACAGCTTCTGGTCGTACACCTCGGCGGCGTGGTGATGGCCCACGTACGGGCGGTGGGCCAGGGTGTCGTCCCAGGCCCCCGCAGCGATGTCGTAGGCCAACGTGCGCTGGCTCATGTCGCCGACGACGTAGAGCACGTTGCTGATGAGCGCGCTGGCCACTTCTCCGACGGGGAGCGGGAGCGGCGGCGCGCTGGTCCACTCGCTCGGCTGGGGGACGGGCGCGCTGCGGCGGCCGACGAAGTCGACGATCACTGGCCGGGCGGTCGGTGCGTCGGTCTCGTCGAGGAACAGGCGCAGGCTGCCGTGGGCCGTCCCCGGTGCCGACGGGGTGAAGCTCGAGAGCACGCTGGCGCTGGCCGCGGGCGGCAAGTCCAGTGGCAACGAGTCGAGCGGCGCGGCCTCGAAGCCGACGCCCTGGACATCGATCGCTCGCAGCACGAGCGGCTGGGTGCCGGCGTTGACGAGCTCGATCACGTGCGCCACCGCCACGCCCGTGGCCGGGCTCTCGAAGATCAGCGGACCTTGATCGGCGCGGACCTGTCGCCCGAGCTCGACGCGCAGGGACGGTTGGGCGAGGTCGACGGAGAGATCGTCCGCCGGTTGGTGCGTCCGGGCGCCGAGACTCGCCGGCAGTGCCAGCAGCGCCAGTCCGAGAGTCACGGTGTGGAAACAGGTCGAAGGTGCGCGCGTCATGGTGGCCCCGCCGCGTCCGTCCGCAACGGCATGAGCGCGAAGGCCGCGCAGCGAGTGCGCGCGACCACCGACCCGCCCGGGTCGGCGCATGCCGAGGAAGGACGCCGCGCCTAGTCTAAGGCCGGCGCGCCGAGATGAACACCAGGGCCCGCGGTGGAGCCGGTGCGCCCTACTGGCGCGTGTACACGTGGTGGAAGCTGGACTGGCTCGGCCCCTTGTTGGGACCGCCGCCGGCCACGAACACCCGCCCCTGGTAGATCACGGGGAAGATCCCGTGTCGACCCACCGGCATCTCGGCCTCGAGGCGCCAGCTGTTGGTGGCCGGGTCGTAGACGTCCACGCGGTCGTAGGTCAGGTTGGCATTGGCGTTGCCACCCGGGTCGTTCTGGGTCTCGCCGCCGAAGACGTAGAATTCGTCCCGGAAGTAGACCGCCTTGCCCATGCCGCCGCGGTTCTGCGGCACCGGGGTGAGCGTGGGGCCGCCGGGGGGGGCTCCGTCGTTGTCGCTCGTCTCCCACGTGTCGGCGAGCGGGTCGTAGCGTTGCACGCTGTCGAATCCGTCGGCGGGGAAGTTGCCCGGGCCGCTGCCGAAGCCGCGACCGCCGAAGACCCAGAAGTACTGACCGTCCGTGCCCGCCGCCGAGTGGTTGCGCCCCTTGCCCATGGGCACGCTGGCCAGAGCGGTCCAGCTGTCGAGCACCGGATCGTAGCTGGCCGTGTTGTCCACGGTCTGGCTGCCCACGATGCCGCCGGCCGCGTAGATCAGCCCGTCGAGCAGGGCCGTGCTGACCGAGCCGCCTGCCCACGGCATGTCCGTGCCTGCGCTCCAGCTGTCGAGCACCGGGTCGTAGATCTGGACCTTGCCGTCGGCGCCGTTGTCGAGGCCGCCGATCAGGTACAGCTTGCCGTCGTACACCTCGGCGGCGTGGTGGCTGCCCGCGAAGGTACGCACGGCGAGCGTGTCGTCCCAGCTGTCGTCCTCGATGTCGTAGGCGTAGGTCTTGGTGGTGCCTTCGCCGACGACGTACAGGATGCCGTCGATGATGCCCGCCGCCACTTCACCCAGGTTGTCGGGCATGGAGGATGCGGTGTTCCAGCGGCCCGGTTCGTTCCCGGCGGGCTCGAACAGGTAGCGGAACGAGGCGGGGATCGTCGAGGGCACGCCGCCCGAGGTGACCGTGACGTCGAGCAGGTCGGTTGTGGGCGACAGGTTGGCCGGGATGATGCCCTCGATGCGCTGGTCGGTGGCGGCGGTGACCGTGGCGGAGATGCCGCCGATGGTGACCGTGTTCTGCCCCGGGTCGGGCACGAAGTTGTGACCGCCGATGGTGAACGTGCCGCCGCCCGACGCGGGTGCGCGCCAGGGGAAGATGTCGTATGCCGTCACCGGCAGGACCGCCGCGAGGTCATCGGGGATCAGCACGCTGATCACGTCGGTGGAGTAGTCCATCCCGATGATCACGCCGCCCGGAGCCTGCACGACGTCGAGCGACGAGAGGTTGGGCGACAGGTTCTCGCTGGAGAGCACGGAGCGCTTGTCCGTCGACAGCACCACGCGCTTCACCGGGTTGTTCCACTTCTCGACCATGATGTCGCCGTACAACTGGCCCAGGAAGGCCGTCGAACGGTACTCCATGATGCCGTCGGTGGACGAACTCAGGTTGGCGATCGGGGGGCTGTACACGCCGGGCACCGAGTCGCTGTTGAGGTTGTGGTAGGTGCACTGACGTGCGTCGGTGCGCCCCCGCGCGCGGTTCGGGTGCCCGTAGTAGTTGTCGTACTCGACCAGCAGCAACTCGTCGGCGCCGCCAACCCCCTGGCCCACCGTGGAGCAGTCGATCGACTCGGGGCCGAAGCTGCTGTTGGGGCCGTTGTCGGTGCAATACAGCATGCCCCAGGTGGTGAAGACGAGGTCGTACGGGTTGCGCAGGCCGGAGGCGTGCACGGTCACGTGGGACCCGGGGGCCACGTCGACGATGTCACCGAAGACCTGGTCGTTGTTGGGCGCGCCGCCGATCGTCTCGTTGTAGGTGAGCACGCCGTTGAAGTCCGGTCGCGACGTGGCGGCCTTGAGGATCGCGCCCGCCAGCGGGGACTCGGGCAGGTCGCCCATCTTGGCCGACTTGATGCCGGCGTTCGTGTTGCCGCCCACGGCGATCAACAGGTCGCCGTTGTTGTCGAAGTCCATGCCGTTCACGCCGTGGTCGTGGTTCGACACGGGCAGGCCGGTGATCAGCGGTTGCGGATCGAGGAAGTAGTCGAAGTCCGGACCCTCGAGCACGCTGACCTGACCCGGATAGGGCGAGGTGCCGGTGAAGATGTCACCGCCCTGGGCGAACAGCTCCGAGTGGGCCACGTAGAGCCGCACGGGGCTCGGCGGGTCGTAGGGGTTGATCGCCAGGCCCAGGATCTCGTGGGCTTCGATCGGCTGGCCGTCGAAACCGGAGACGCCGGGATAGGTCGTCTGGCTGAGGACGTTGTAGTCCTCGTCGAAGTCGACGGCGAGGATCTCGCCGCTGCGCAGCGCCACGTACAGCCGGTTGTCCGGGCCCCAGACGCCGCAGGTCGGGTTGTTCACGCTGACCGGGCTGGTCATCGTGAAGTTGATCGGCGGCGTGGCGGCTTCGTCGTAGGTGAACGAGAAGGCGTTGCTCGTACCGCGGGACGTCTCCACCGTCACCTGGATCACGCCGGCAGCGTGGGGCGGCGAGAAGAACTCGATCACGTCGGCGTCGAGCGAGACGAAGTTCGCCAGCACGAGGTCGGTGGCGCCCCAGTGCACCGTGACGTCGTTGTCGGGGAAGAAGCCGAAGCCCTCCATGACGATGCGGTTGCCGCCCAGGGTGATGCCCTCGGTCGGCATGGTGTTGATCACCGGCGCTTCGAGGGTCGCATCGTGGGTCAGGTCCGCCGCCGGGATGGGGGCCTGCGCGAACCCGGTGACGGCCATGGTCACCTCGAGCGGCAGGTTGGAGAGGTTGGCCACGGCGAAGCGGGCTTCCACCGAGTTGAGGCCGGATGCGAGCGCGATCGGGGTCAACGCCGTGTACGGCACGCCGTTGATCTCCAGGCGCGTGTCGGTGCCGCCCACCGCGTCGAACTCGTAGGTGTCCGCGGTGGCCACGTCGATCACGCCCATCAGGCGCACCATGACGGACTCACTGAACGGCGAACCGCCCACGCCGCCTTCGTCCACGACGTGCATTGCGGTGCGCACCTCGGCGTAGTCGGCCGTGGCGGGCACGGCGTCCAACAGGGGCTCGACCGGGTTCGCGCCGCTGGTGTAGTAGAACGCGAGCACGCCCGGGATCTCGTCGGGGTTGATCACCTCGAAGTCCCAGGTGTCGGTGAGTTCGCGCGCCGGCACGCTGTCGTCGGTGATGGTCAGCGAGACGGTGTGCGGTCCGAGCGGGAAGGGCAACACCACGTTGGCGCTGGTCGAGAGGCTTGTCGGGCCTTCCTTCCACTCGAAGCTGACCAGCTCGTGGCCGGGTTCGTGGGTGTGGGAGTCGATGCCCTTGAGGAAGATGTTCTCGGCGCCGGTCTCGTCGTAGTCCACGACCAGTGCGTCGGCCTCGATCACGACGTGCATGAAGGGGTCACCCTCCTGGCCGCCGGCGCCGACGCAGTTGATCGTGACCGGGTCGAAGTTGCCCTTGAGCACGATGTCGACGTTGTTGTTGAGGTGCTCGGTGGGCGCGAATTCCACCGGGATCATGGCGGTGGCGGCGGGGGCCAGCACGAGCGTCGGGGCGACCGGTGTGCTGGAGCTCGTCTCGAGCCCGCTGTAGGGCACGCCGGCGACGGTCGCGATGAACTCGTGACCGGCACCCGTCGTCACGTTGAAGTCGATCGTGTCGAGCACCAGGTCGTCGTTGCCGACGTTCTCGAGCTCGACGTTGATGATCAGGCTGCCGCCCTGGGCCAGGGTGCCGAAGTCCAGGCTGGTCTGGTCGAGCGAAGCGACGGCGAAGCGCGAGCGGATCTCCATGGCGTGGATGATCGCGTCGCTGGAGGTCTCGCCGAGGAAGTCGATGTCGAGGTGGCCGTCGGCCACGGTCACGGGCAGCACCAGGACGTGGGCGGCGTCGGCGCCGACAGTGGCGAAGAGATCGAGGTCGTCGACCAGCGTCGCACCCTCCACGCTCACGTCGAACACGCGATCACCCACCTGCGAGAAACGCGTCTCGGCGAGGTGCAGGGTGAGGTCGTAGTTGGCGTTGGGGACGTCGAAGTCGTAGCTGAACGACGGGCCCTTGCGGAACGTCTGGTACAGGGTGGGGTCGGTCGTGCCGGTCACCACGGTGGCGTCCGTCTGCAACTCGCCGCCGGTGGCTCCGAACTCGGACGACCAGACCTGGAACAGCGTGTCCACGTACTGCGGTCCGCCGGCGTTGACCAGCACCTCGCTGCCCGCGGGGCCGAGGCCGACGCCGGTCAGGCTGACCTCGGTCGGGTTGAAGCCGGAGGGCAACCCGTTCTGGATGACCTGCAGCGTCGCGCTGCGTTCACCGGCGCTGTTGGGCATGAACGTGACCTGGGCGTCGGTCGTGCCCCCGGGCGGGACGACGATCGGCGTCGACAGGTCGAACGCCGCGTTGAAGCCGGGGTCGCCCACGACGATCACGTCGGTCATCTCGATCGACGCGTCGGTGTTGTTGGTGAAGGTGACGGTCTGCGCCGCCGACTCGTCACCGACCGTGGTCGCGGGGAACGACATGGACGCCACCGACGGCTCGGCGACGGCGGTGATGTGGATGTGCAGGCCCTGCGTGAGCGTCACGCTCAGGGGCGCGATCTGCTCCGTCACAGCCCACTGGAAGTACAGGTCCTCTCCGGCGCCGGCCGGAGTGGCAAAGGAGAAGGCGACCTCGCCGTTCACGTCGGCGTTGATCACGATCAACGGGTTCACGAAGAAGGGGTCGGTCCACAGCAGGCAGCCCGCGGCCACGCCGCCGATGGAACTCAGGTCGACCGGGATCGGGGCCGCCCCCACGTTCTGGTTCTGCGTGCCGATCAGCACGACCACGGTTGCGAACGGCGGGGCGCCGGCGAGGTTCACCGTCCCGAAGTGCAGCGGGGTGGTGGAGCCTGTGTGGAAGATGGCCGGCTCGGGGTTCAACCCGGCGCAGCCGGTCCCGTAGAGCGTGGCCTGTCCAGCGGCTTCGGGGGCACTTGCGGCCAGGAGCGTCGCCAGGCCAAGCAAGAGACAGAACGCGACCCTTCTCATGTCACGGACTCACCGGAGGTTTCGGGATTGTGAGGGAGTGCCAGGGCCCGGCACGCGGAGGGGGAGGTGGAGACACATGCGAAGCCCCGGATTCGACGTTAGAGAGTACCGCAGAGGGTCGAAAAGCGCATAGTGGCTGACGTGGGTACGGGCGCGTTTCGCGGCCGGCCCGGGCCGACCGGAGCCCGCCTCCGACTCCTGTCGGCAGGGGGCGTCGGCGGTCTTGAAGCGGCGCGTGCGCCGATGACGTGTCCAAGGCCCCTCGCACCCGGGTCCCCTGGCCTGCGAGAATCGCCGACGATGGGCACGATCAGGGCCGTACGGCCCCTTGAACCCGGAGACTCCCTTGACCCGATCCACCGCAGCCTGCCTCTTCTGGATCGTCCTCGTCGCATGCGGGGGCAGTGAGCGCGAACCGATCGAGTTCGAGTCCTCGGCCCCGCTCTCCGTCCTCTCGACGGCCTCCCAGGCGACCCTGCTGGCGCCCGCCGCGGCCTCGGCGGGCGAACCGGCAGGCGAGCAGCCCGGGGCGGACGAGGAGCAGGTGGCGGATCCGGTCCGGCGTCTGTTCGATCAGGAGTTCATCGACGCCTGCTACGCCGAGGCGGTCAGCGCGCTGGCCGAAGGACCCCGGATCCACCTGCGGGAGGACGTGCCGATCGTGCTGCTGACCGCGCCCGAAGCGCTGGAGCGACGCAAGGCCTTCGCCGCACAGCTCGATCAGGACGGGGGCATGACCATGGGCATGGACATGCTGGCGGACTTCGTCTTCTCGGACGCCATGCTCGGGCGCTACCTCCCGGACGAGAAGGTCATCTACATCATCGAGGAGGTCGTGGATCGGCACTCCGGGGGCGACCGGGACGACGCCGAGACGCTCTTCTTCAACGTGCTCGTGCACGAACTGGTGCACGCCTACGACGATCAGGTGTACGGCGTGATGCCGACCGTCACCGACATCTTCGCCTACGTGGAGGAGCCCGAGCGCATGCCCGAGATGCAGGCGCTGATGAGCCTGTTCGAGGGCCGCGCCACGTATGCCGCGGAGCTCGCCTGCGACCACGCCGGCCGGCCCATGGCGTTGCCGATCCCTACCGTCGAGAATGCCCAGCGGCGCAACATGGCCCGCGGCAACGGGGACGTGGCTAGCGAGATGGGGGCGGGCATGATCAACATCGTCGCCCGCGCCAAGCTGGTGCAGTACGCGTACGGGCGGGAGTTCGCCAAGCAGGCGTTCGACTTCGGCGGCGAGAAGTTCTTCGGCGAGGTGTTCGAGAGCCTGCCTATCAGCCTGGCGGAGCTCGAGGACTTCAAGCGCTTCAAGCTGCGCTGGGCGGAGCAACTCGCCGAACGGATCGAGGCCGAGGAAGCCGAGCAAGAGGCGCAGGAGCAAGGACTCGAGGACGGGCCCAGCGGTACGGGCGCCGTGGACTGAGCGGCAGCCCCGGGAGGCCAAGGGTCGTTCCCGGTGTGTCGCGCGGCCGACCCGGTGTGTCGCGCGGCCCGACGCCGACTCCGGTTCAGTCCTGCGGTGCCGACGTCGCGTCGAGGGTGTGTTCGAGCAGGCTGCGCACCCGGTTGGGATTGGCCCGGCCGCCGGATGCCTCCATGGCGCGCCCCAACAGGGCGTTGAGCACGCCGCTCTTGCCCTCGCAGTAGCGCGCGACGAGCTCCGGTTCGCGCTGCAGCACGTCGCTCACGAGCTGGGCCAGGTCCTCGGGGTCGGACATCTGCTGCAACCCGAGCTCGGCGACGAGTTCCTCGGCGGTGCGCTCGCCGTCCTGCTCGAGGGCGTCCAGGATGCGTTTGCCCGCCTGGCTGGAGACCGAGCCGGTGTGCACCAGGGCCAGCAGTTCCGCGAGGCGGGTGGGGCTCACCGCCAGCTCGGTCACCCTCGTCTTGCGTTCGTTGGCCAGGTGGCGCACGCCGTTCACGACCCAGGCGGCGACGCCGTGGGCCGAGACCGCGAGTTCGCGTTGCTCGACCGCGGCGAGCGTCGCTTCGAAGTAGTCACCCAGGGCCTTGTCGGCCACGAGCGTCTCCACCTCGGCCGGCGGCAGCTTCAACTGTTCGCCGTAGCGGGCGCTGCGCGCCGTAGGGGACTCGGGCAGGCCTTCGCGCAGCTCGAGGACCCACTCCGCCGCCAGCGGAAACGGCGGCAGATCGGGCTCGGGGAAGTAGCGGTAGTCGTGCGCGTCCTGCTTGAGCCGCAGCGCGCGCACGGAGTCGGTGTCGGGGTCGTAGGCCAGGGTGGCCTGGACGACGCGGCCGCCCGCCTCGATGAGCTCGCGCTGGCGCGCGGTCTCGGCCGCGATCGCTGCGGCGACGAAGCGGAACGAGTTGAGGTTCTTGATCTCGGTGCGCGTGCCCAGTGCCTCGTCGTCGCTCGCGCTGAGCGAGACGTTCACGTCGCAGCGTAGTCCGCCCTTCTCCATGTCGCAGTCGGAGACGCCGGCATAGCGCAACATGCGACGCAACTCGACGAGCAGGTCGTGGGCCTCGTCCGCGCTGTGCAGTTCGGGCGCGGTGACGATCTCGAGCAGCGGCGTGCCGGCGCGATTGAGATCGAGCAGGGACACATCCATGCCTTCGGGGTGGATCACCTTGCCCGCGTCCTCCTCGAGGTGCGCCCGGGCGATCGTCACCCGCAGCTCGCCCTCCGGCCGGTCCAGGACGATCTGGCCGTCCTGTGCGAGCGGGCGCTCCCATTGAGTGATCTGGTAGCCCTTGGGGAGGTCGGGGTAGAAGTAGTTCTTGCGGTCGAAGTGCAACTGCTCGTCGACGCGGCAGCCCAGCACGAGCGCGCCGATCACGCCGAGCCGCAGCGCTTCGGCGTTGAGCATGGGCAGCGTCCCGGGTTGCCCGGTGCACACCGGGCACACGAGTGTGTTGGGGGGCGCGCCGAAGCGGGCCTCGCAGCGGCAGAACAGCTTGGTGCGCGTGGCGAGTTGGACGTGGACCTCGAGGCCGATGGTCGGTCGGTACGTCGTCGCGGTCACGACGCGACCTCGTTGCCGTAGAGCGCGCAGCGTTCGGGTTCACCGCGGAGGGCCTCGAACGCGCGGGCGGCGGCGAGCACGCGATGGTCCTCGTGTGCACGCCCCATGAGCTGCAGGCCCACAGGGAAGCCCTTGTAGGGGCCCTTCTTGGCGAGGCCGCAGGGCAGCGAGATGCTCGGCAACCCCGCCAGGCAGGCCGGTGCGGTCAGCGCGTCGCACTGGTACATGGCCCAGGGTTCGTCTTCCTTCTCGCCCAGGGGGAAGGCACCACTGGGCGAGGTCGGGCCGGCGATCAGGTCGAACTCCTGGAGCAGGGCGCGGAACTCATCCGCGATCAGGCGGCGCACCTCGAGCGCCTTGCGGTACCAGGCGTCGTGGTGACCGGCCGAGAGCGCGAAGGTGCCCAGCAGGATGCGACGCTTCACCTCGGTGCCGAAGAGCGAGCCGCGCGTGCGTTGGTAGGTGCCCAGCAGGTCGTCCTGCTCGAGGCGCGGGCCGAAGCGCATGCCGTCGTAGCGGGCCAGGTTGCTGGAGGCCTCGCAGGCCGAGATCAGGTAGTAGGCCGGCACCGCGAGCCTCACGTGCGCGAGCCGTCCCTTGGGCACGACCTTGGTGATCGCGCCGGCATCGCCGAGCAGGTCGATCGCCGCCGCGACGCGCTCCAGGACGCGCGGCTCGACGGTCTCGTCGAGCAACTCCTCGGGCACGGCCACGCGCAGGCCCTCGACGGACGCCGAGGTCTTGTACGCACTGGGACGTTCAGCGGGCGTCGTCGTCGGATCGAGCGGGTCGTGCCCCGCGATCACGTCGTACACCAGCGCGGCATCCTCGGCGTGGGCGGCGAGTGGACCGATCTGTTCGAGGGACGAACCGAAGGCCACCAGTCCGTGGCGGGAGACGCTCCCGTACGTGGGCTTGAATCCGGTCACGCCGCACAGCGCCGCCGGTTGCCGGATCGAACCGCCCGTGTCGGAACCGAGCGCCACCGGGACGATGCCGGCCGCCACCGCCGCCGCGCTGCCGCCGCTGCTGCCGCCGGGCACGCGCCGTTCGTCCCACGGGTTGGTCGTGGCGGCGTAGGCGCTGTTCTCGGTCGAGGAGCCCATGGCGAACTCGTCCAGGTTCGTGCGGCCCAGGAGCACGGCTCCCTCGGCCAGCAGCCGGCGCACGACGGTGCTGTGATAGGGCGCGTGGTAGTCCTGCAGGATGCGTGAACCGGCGGTCAGCGCCCGCCCCTTCACGGCGATGTTGTCCTTGAGCGAGATCGGGACGCCGGCCAGTCGGCCCGGGTCATCGCCCCGCGCGGCGTCTTCGGCGACCTGCTCCGCCCGCTCCAGCGCGGCGTCCGCATCGGCATCGAGGTAGGCGTGGATGTTGGGGTCACGCTCTTCCAGCCGCTTGAGCGCGCCGCGGGTGACGCTGACCGGGTCGAGTTCGCCGGCACGCACGCGGCCCGCGATGGTTGCCGCCGACATCATCGCTTGCCGGCTCCGTCCTCGGAGGGGAGGGGGTCGCTGGTGGGCAGCGGATGTTGCTCGGGCGAGGGCGCGTCGGGTGCACCGGGCGGTTCGGCGCCCGGGTGCTGCGGTGGGTCCCGCAGGATGCGCGGCACGAGGTAGAAGCCGCCACGCTCATGTCGCGTGAGCGCGAGCAGGTCCGCCGCGGCGGCGTCGAACGACTCGGGTTCGTCCGCACTCACCTCGGGGGCCGTCGCCGGTTGCACGCTGTCGCTCGGAACGTCCTGGGTGTCCACCGCGTTCAACACCGCGAACTGCTCGAGGATCGCGAGCAGATCGGCGACGAGTTCCTTCTCCTCGTCGGCCTGAAGGCCCAGTCGCGCGAGACGGGCCACATGGCGCACTGCTTCGGGATCGACCATGCGCGGACTGACGGCTGCGAGGAGCCTCCGGATGCGGGTGCCGGTGATGCGTGTTCGGGTTGCGTCGTCCGGTCACCGTCGCGAAGCGGCGCATGCTAGCAGAGCCTTCGGGAAGCGAGGTAGGACGACTGTTGCCCGGCGGAAACGTCACCAAATGTGTGTCACGCGCGCCGAGGTCGTCCGACATGCCGCAGGACGCAGAATCGGGGTGCCTGACGGCAATCGGCTGCCCCCGACCGGCCCGGGTGCTGCCATGCAGGCAGGCACGGGATCGACGGCGCTGTGGCCGTTCGCACTGCCTGTCGGCGGTGCCTGCGTGGGGGACCAGGAGCGGAGCGAGCAGGGATGGGGACGCGCGCTGAACCGGTGGGACGATTCTGCCTACCCAGCTCCTGCGGGGACGCTGCGGGCGTGCTTCCGGGTCCAAGATCCGTATGCCATCATATCCGCCCGCGCCGACACGACCCGTGCCTTCACGACTCGGGTGGCGACGATCGCGGGCGATTCCCCGTGGAGAGGCATCCCCCTGAGCGACCACATCACGCTGGCCACCGTCGGGATCGCGTTGAACATCGTGGGCGTCATCTTCTTGACGAACGCGATGGTGGTGCGCAAGCCGCGTCGTTTCATCCAGCAGTACTTCGGGGTCGAGCGCCCGCAGCCGTTGCGCACGGTGCTCGATCAACTCAACGCGAAGGCGCAGATCTTCACCGGCTTCGTCGCGCTGCTGATCGGCTTCTCGCTGCAGATCGCGGCGCGGATCAACCCGCCGCTGGCGAGCGGCGATCCGGTGGCGGGCGACGGCCTCACCGAACGACTCACAGCGCTCGGTGTGCTGGCGCTGGGGATCCTCGCGGTCACGGTGCTGCTGCGCTTCGGACAGAACGCGTGGAGCGTGGCGAACATGCGCCGCATGCTGGCCGAGTTCTTCCACGAACACGACGACTGGAATTTCGAGAAGCACCCGAACCAGACCCGGGAGATCGGGGAACTGCTGGGTGTGTCGTCGCGCGAGGACGACTCCATCGGCGACTATGCCGCCCGGGTGCGCGACGGCCTGCGACTCAACAGCGGCGAGCGGACGAACCTCGGCCGCGATGATGCCTTCGCGCCGCTGCGCAACGTCGGAGCCGATCGCCGCAACTGAGCGCTGCGCGCCAGGGCTTGCGGGGCGCTCGATTCTCGGGGCGCTGTTGCCCGACCGTCGCCTCTCACCCGGACCCGCCTGGTTGCGTCAGGCCGCGCTCGGCCTCGCTGATCTGCTGCTGCCTGCGGTGTGCCTCGTGTGTCTGGCGCGGGGGGCCGCACCCCTGTGCCCAGCCTGCCTGGCGGCTTGCCCGTCCCCGGCGGGGCCCTGTTGTGCACGTTGCGGCGCGCCGTGGTCCCGCCGCGGGTGTGGCCGCTGCCGGCGGTTCAGGCGCCCGTTCGCATTCGCGAGTGCGGCATCGCTCTGGCGCTACCGAGGCCCGGTCCCGCGGGTCGTCCACGGGGTGAAGTTCCTCGGCCGGCAGGACTGCCTGGAGAGCCTGGGAGCGCGCATCGGGAGCTCACCGCGTCTGGCGGCGTTGGCCGGCGGGGCTCGGCAGCCGCTGGTCGTCCCGGTTCCCCTCGATCGTCGAACCCTCCGCCGGCGCGGCTACAACCAGGCGGAGGGATTGGCCCGGGGACTGGCGGATGCGCTGGGTCTGCCGCTCGAGGCGCGCGGACTGGTGCGCCGACGAGCGGGGCGACCGCAGGCCATGGCGTCGGGGCGCTCGCGCCGACTGGGCGCGCGGGCGGCGTTTCGCGCTCGTCCGGCTTGCCTGGCCGGGCGCGCCGTGCTGCTCGTGGACGACGTGCTCAGCACGGGAGCCACGGCGGACGCCGCCGCGCGGGCGGCCCTGTGCGCCGGGGCGGCGGACGTGCGGGTCGCCACGCTGGCCACGTGATGTTCCGTGTTCGGCGGGCTTCGCCGGGGGAGGGCCGTGCACCCGAGCGCGCAGCCCGTGCGCCCTCAGGCGTTTTCCCGGGCGGCCTTGCGCAGTTCGCCCATGTCGTCCAGGAAGGAGGCGATCGCGTCGCGGTCGGCGTCGCTGATCTTGGTGATGTGCATGGCCAGCACGGTCGAGCCGCCGCTCTCCTCCACGGTCTCGATGCGCGCACTCAGCTCGAAGTACTCGCGCCGGTAGAGGGGCAGGCGGAACTTCAGCTTCACCTCGCGCCCGGGGACCAGCTTGTCGGCGGGTCGGGCGATGCGGCAATCGATGGAGTCGGCATCGAGGCGCTTGAGCCGGGCCACGATCGGGCGCGACTCTTCAGGCACGCTGATCATCACGGCCGACTCTTCGTCCTCGTCCATCTCTACCTGACCGTCGGCGTTGAGCGCCCCGATGGCGGCCTCGTCGTCGTCGTAGATCGAGAACAGCCGGTCGAGGCCGAGGGACTCCATGGCCTCGCGCACGGCGGCGCTGGGCTGGCTGACGACCAGGTCGCCCTTGGCGGCCTTGCAGCCCTTGCGCGCCTTGATCATCGCCCCCAGCGCCGTGCTGTTGATGAACTTCACGAGGCGCATGTTGAGCACGATCTGCTGGGCACCCTCGCCCTGGACCTTCTGGATCTCGTTGCTGAAGGCGTTCGTGACGAACGAGTCGAACTCACCCTTGAGGGTGAGCACGACGATGCCGGCGAGCTTCTCCTTCAGCACTTTCATCGCGACGGTTTCCAGGGGGATGGGGGCGGGCGGCATTCTCGATGGGCGGTCGGTCCCAGGTCAAGTCTTCGCGCGGGAGCGGGGTCCCCGGGCCGGTCCGCGGCTGCGCCGGTCAGCAGCGTTCCAGCAAGGACGCGAATCCGCCCCTGCCACGCTGGTAGACTGGCTGACGATGTCAGCACTCTTCCGCCGTCGCGCACGCAAGCCGGAACCACCTCCGCCGCCGATCCCCGAGCTGCCACCCTCGCTGTCCCCGGAGGGCTCGCAGACGATCTACGTCACCGGCGATCGGCAGGTGGACACGGACCGCATCCGGCTGCTCGTGGACTCGCTCCGGGACGTGAGTTCGGAGGGGGACCCGGACGAGCTCCTGGTGGTCATGGTCGATCGCGCCGTGAAGACGGTGGGGGCCGAGCGGGGCCTGCTCTTCATGGCCGACGGCAAGGGCAAGGCGCCCTTGCGCGTGGCCCGGGACGACCGGGGGCGCAACCTGCCCAAGGAGGCCTCGTTCTCCACGCAGGTCGTGGCCGGGGTCATGGACGGCGGCGAGCCGGTGGTGCTGAAGATCGAGGAGGGCGGCGACTTCGACCCCTCCCAGTCCATGCTCAACCTGAGCATCCGTGCCGCCATGTGCGTGCCGCTGGTCTCGGGTGAGGAGCGGCTGGGCGTGCTCTACGTCGACCAGCGCGCGTCGACCCAGACCTTCTCGCGCAGCGACCTGCGCTTCTTCCAGGCCTTCGCCGACATGCTCGCGATCGTCTGGAACAACCGACGCGTGATGGAGGAGCGGCTCCAGGCCGAGCGCATCGCCAAGGACCTCGAGCTGGCGCGCAGCATCCAGGCCGACCTCGTTCCGTCGCGACCGCTCGAGTGTGGCCGCTACACGTTGTGCGGCCGGGTCGATCCGGCCGACGAGACCGGCGGCGACTACTTCGACTTCTTCGAGACGCACGAGCGCAAGCTGGTCATGGTGGTCGGCGACGTGTCGGGTCACGGCATCGGCGCGGCCCTGGTCATGTCCGCGGCGCGGGCGTACCTGCGCTCGTTCTGCCAGACCTGCTCGTCGCCCCGGGAGATCCTGGCGCGCGTCAACGAGCACCTGTCGGTCGACATCGCCGACGGGCTGTTCATGTCCATGTTCCTGTGCGTCCTCGACCTCGAGACGCATGCGTTCTCGTATGCCAACGCCGGCCACCCCGGTCCGGTGTTGATCCACGCCGACGGCTCCACGGACGACCTGCGCGTGACCGGCATGGCGCTGGCCGTGGACGACGAGGCCGAGTACGGCGACGAGGGTCCCCACACGCTCACCGCCGGCGACACGATCGTGCTGTTCACCGACGGGCTCAACGAGCTCCGCAAGGGTGAGGACATGTACGGGCGCGAGCGGGCCATCGAGTCCATGCTGCGCCACAGGTCCGGCAGCGCGACCGATTTGCTGGAGGGCATCTTCAAGGATGCCCTGGCGTGGACGGACGAAGAGAGCGCCGCCCTGTACGCCGACGATCTCACCGTGGCGGTGCTCCGGGCCGGCTCGTGACGGGCAGCGTCTTGCTGGATGTCGTGCTACCGGAGCGTGACCTCGAGGACCGGTTCGACGTCCGCGTCGATGGCCACGAGATCGTGGAGGTGGTCCCCGCGGGTTCGCTCGTCCGACGTGAGGACGAACGCGTGATCCCCGGAGCGGGGCTGTGGTTGCTGCCCGGGTTCATCGACGACCACGTCCACCTGCGGGAGCCCGGCCTGGAACACAAGGAGGGCTACGAGAGCGGCACGCGGGCCGCCGCCGCGGGCGGCGTGACGACCCTGCTGGAGATCCAGAACAACGCGCCGTTGAGCACCAGCCGCCGGGCCGTGGAGGACAAGCTCGCGCGCGTGCGGCCGAAGTCGGTGGTCAACGTGGGCGTGTACGGCAGCCTGGTGCCCGAGGCCATCGGCCACGTGGGCGAGATGGCGGACCTCGTGGCGGGCTACAAGCTGTTCATGGGCTGTTCGACCGGCGCGATCGAGGTGGCGAGCGAAGAAGACCAGCGCGCGCTGTTCGAGGAGGTGGCGGCCACCGGGCACTGGGCCTTCGTCCACGCGGAGGATCAGGACCATCTGGTGCGCGGCCTGGCGGCCCACGGTGGGCGCGGTGCCGAGGCCTGGCACCTCGCGCGGCCGGCCTCCGCGGAGATCCGCGCCACCGAGACCTGCCTGCGTCTCGGCCGGGAGACCGGGGCGCGGGTGCACGTCTTCCACATGTCCGCCGGCGGCGCGGTGGACGTCGTGGCTGATGCGCGCGCCCGGGGGGAGCCGGTGACGGCGGGGACCTGCTTCCACTACCTCTACTTCACCCACGAGGACACGGCGCGGCTGGGGAGTCTGTTGCGCGTGAACCCGTCGATCAAGACCGCCGAGGACCGCGACCGGCTGCTCGAGGGTCTGCGCACCGGCGACATCGACTGCCTCTCCAGTGACCACGCGCCGCACACCGCCGAGGAGAAGGCGCGTCCGTTCGCCGACGCCCCCTCCGGCATCCCCTGCCTCGACATCTTCATGCCCCTCGCCCTGACCCTCGCGCAGCGCGAGATGCTGCCGCTCGACGTGGTCATCGAGCGCAGTACACGCGGGCCGGCGCAGCTGCACGGCTTCACCCGCAAGGGCCGCGTCGAGGAGGGCTGCGACGCCGACCTCGTCCTGGCCGATCCGCACACACCCCGTGTCGTGCGCGGCGCCGAGCACTTCAGCAAGGCCCGGCAGACGCCCTACGAGGGCATGGAACTGTACGGCTGGCCGCAGCTCACTATGGTCATGGGGCGCGTGGTCTACACCCGCAAGTAGGTCCGTGAGCAGGCCGGACTGTGGACGAATGCTCGCGGCGGATTGCATCCACGCCGACGCGCGCGTCGATGGAGCCATCATGACGTCTGCCAGGGACCCAGCTCCGCTGCTCGTGACCGGCGCCACCGGCTACATCGGTGGCCGCCTGGTGCCCCGCTTGCTGGACGCGGGCTACACCGTGCGCTGCCTGGTGCGCTCTCCGCGCAAGCTGGCCGACCGGCCGTGGGTGGATCACCCGCGCCTGCAGGTCATGACCGGCGGCATCGGCGACGGCCCGGCGCTGACGGCGGCCGTGGAGGGCTGCGCCGCCGCCTACTACCTGGTGCACTCCATGGTCGCGGCGGGGGACGCCTACCGCGAGCGCGATCGGGTGCTGGCCGACGCCTTCGCCCGGGCCTGCGCGCAAGGGGGCGTCGGACGCATCGTGTACCTGGGCGGTCTGGGGGAGACCGGCGCTGCGCTGAGCGAGCATCTCGCGTCGCGCCGCGAAGTGGAGCGTGTGCTGGCGGAGGGGTCGGTGCCCGTGACCGTGCTGCGCGCGGCCATGATCATCGGGTCGGGATCGGCGTCGTTCGAGATCATGCGTTACCTGGTCGAACGCCTGCCGGTGATGGTCACGCCACGTTGGGTGCGCACGCCCTGTCAGCCGATCGCGGTCCGCAACGTACTGCATGACCTGGTGCAGTGCCTGTCCGTGCCGGAGACGATCGGGCGCACCCTCGACATCGGCGGCCCCGAAGTCCTCGACTACGAGGAGTTCATGCGCACCGTCGCGGAGGCGCGCGGCCTCTCACGCCGCATCGTGCTGCCCGTGCCGCTGCTCACGCCGCGCCTCAGCTCGCTCTGGATCCACCTCGTGACCCCGCTGGGGAGCGAGATCGCTCGCCCGCTGGCGGAAGGGCTGCGCAACCCGGTCGTGTGCCGCGATGACGAGGCACAGCGGCTCATGCCGCAGCGTCTGCTCACGGTGCGCGAGGCCGTGGACGCCGCCTATGAACACCTCGACTCCGCGACGGTCGAGACCGCCTGGACCGACGCCGGCCCCATGCCCGGCGATCCGGACTGGTCCGGCGGTGCGGCCTTCATCGACCGCTGGTCGGTGCGCGTCAACGCGAGCCCGGAACGGGTCTTCGCCGCGGTGTGCAGCATCGGCGGAGGCCATGGCTACTACGCGGGCGACTGGCTCTGGCGCTTGCGCGGCGCGCTCGATCGCCTCTTGGGAGGGCCCGGCCTGCGGCGCGGTCGCAAGCACCCGCGGCACGTGGGCTACGGCGACGCGCTGGACTTCTGGCGCGTCACGGAGATCGACGCGCCGCGCCACATCGCCCTGCGGGCGGAGATGAAGGTGCCCGGGGAGGCGCTCCTCGAATTCGAACTGAGCGCCCCCGAAGCCGGCCCGGTGGAGTTGCGGCAGTCGGCGCGCTTCATTCCCAAGGGTCTGTTCGGCCTGCTCTACTGGTATGCCGTGCTGCCGCTGCACGGGTACGTCTTCCGCGGTCTGCTCGAAGGCATCCGACGGGAGGCGGAGGGTGGCGGCGCGTCTGCCGGGCCGTCCACGGTGCGGCACCTGCCGAGCGGGAGCTGAGCGCGAACGCCGGCGCTCAGTGCGCCTGCAGCCAGTTGTCGCCGTGGCCGGTGTCGACGACCAGCGGCACGTCGAGCGTCATGGCGTGACCCATGAGATCGATGGCCAGCTCGCGCACGCCTTCCAGGTCGCCCTCGGGGAGTTCGAACACGAGTTCGTCGTGCACCTGCAGGATCACCTTCGTCGCCGGGAAGTGTTCATCGACGGCCGCCTGGACACGGGTCATGGCCATCTTGATCAGGTCGGCGGCGGTGCCCTGGATCGGCGTGTTGATGGCCACGTTGCGCGCCGCGGCCATCAGACGCGGGTCGCCCGAGTCCAGGCCGTCGATGCGGCGTCGGCGCCCGGTGAGCGTCTCCACCCAGCCCTGCTCCCGGGCCAGCTCGCGGGTGCCGTCGATCCATTCCTTCACGCCCGCGAAGGTCTCGAAGTACTGGGCGATGAAGTCGGTGGCCTCCTTCATCGACACGTGGATCTGCTTGGCCAGGCGCTGCGGGCCCATGCCGTACATGATGCCGAAGTTGATCGTCTTGCTCTTGGCGCGCATGTCGCCCGTGACGTCCTCGGGTTCGACACCGAACACCAGTGCCGCGGTGCGGCGATGGATGTCCTCGCCGCTGGCGAAGGCTTCGATCAGGTGCTGGTCGCCGGACAGGTGCGCCATCAGCCGCAGCTCGACCTGGCTGTAGTCGGCGGCCAGCAGCACGTGCCCGGGGGCCGCGACGAAGGCCTCGCGAATGCGTCGGCCCAGCTCGGTACGCACCGGGATGTTCTGCAGGTTGGGGTCCGAGGACGAGAGCCGCCCGGTGGACGCTCCGGCCTGGTTGTAGGTGGTGTGGATGCGCCCCGTGACCGGGTGCACCTGGTCGGGCAGGCTGTCGACGTAGGTGCTCTTGAGCTTGGCGATCTGCCGGTACTCGAGGATCCTCTCCGGCAGCGGGTGTTCCGCCAGCAGCTCGAGCGTCTCGGCGTCGGTGCTGAAGCCCTTCTTGGTCTTCTTGATGCGCTTGATGCCGAGCTGCTTGTGCACGGCGAGCTTCTCGTACAGCACACCCTGGAGCTGGATCGGGCTGTCGATGTTGAACTCCTCGCCGGCCAGCTCGTGGATCGCGCCGGTGAGTTCGGCCAGGCGCTCGCCCATGGACGCGGAGAGCGTGGTGAGGTGTCCCGTGTCGACCAGCACGCCGTTGCGTTCGATGCGCTGGACCGCGCGCAGTGCGGGCATCTCGATGTCCCGGAACACGTGTTCGACCTCGGCCCCGTCGAGGCGCTCGGCGAACAGCTCGTACAGACGCCAGGTGACCTCGGCGTCCTCGGCGGCGTACAGCCCGCACTTCTCGACCGGCACGTCCCACATGGAGATCTGCTTGGCGCCCTTGCCGATCAGCTCGCTGGTGGGGATCTTCGTCACGCCGAGGTGCTTGAGGGCCAGGAAGTCCAGGCCGTGGTGTGCCTGGTGGGCTTCGAGGCAGAACGACGCCAGCAGCGTGTCGAAGGACACCTGGGCCACGTCGATTCCGTAGCGCGAGAGTACGTGCAGGTCGTACTTGATGTTCTGCCCGACGACGGCCACGCCGGGCTTCTCGAGCGCGGCCTTCACGTCCTTCAGGAAGCGAGCGAGATCGCTCTCGGGCGGCGGCACGAGCGGGTCGCCGGGCACGCCGCGGCCGGTGGTCAGGCGCGGGCCCTCGGAGAACATGCCGTCGGGCGGGGGACCGGCGCGCTCCCTGGCGGTGAGCGCACGGTCGCCGGTGCCGAAGATCGGCTCGGGCAGGTTGGCGGGCAGGTACCACGCCTCGCCCGCGCGGAAGGCGAACGAGAGGCCCACGAGCTCCGCCTCGAGCGGGGTGATGCTCGTCGTCTCGGTGTCCAGCACGATGATCTTGGCGCGCTTGAGTTCGTGTCGGAAGCGCTCGTAGTCCTTCTCCGTGCGGACGATCTTGAAGTCGCACCCCGCCGCGGCCGTCTTGTTGCCCGACAGCCGGTCGATCAGCGAGGGGAAGTCGAGCTGCACGAAGACCTCGCGAGCCGCGTCGAGATCGGGGCCCGAGAACACCAGGTCGTCGATCTCGATCGTCACCGGCGCGTCCAGCCGGATCGTGGCCAGGTCCTGCGAGAGATAGGCCAGGTCCTTGCCTTCGCGCAGACGCGCCTGCAGGCCGGGAGGCTTCACGGCGTCGATGCGCGCGTAGATGTCGTCGAGACCCTCGTAGCTCTCGATCAGCTTGAGCGCGGTCTTCTCGCCGACCTTGGGCACGCCCGGGATGTTGTCGCTCGTGTCGCCCATCAGGGCGAGCACGTCGATCACCTGGTCGGGGCGACAGTGGAACTTCTCGCGCACCGCGTCGGCGCCCTGCACCAGCGGGTCGGCGCCGGGTTTGGTCGGGTTGTACATGAACACGCGGTCGCTGATGACCTGCATGAAGTCCTTGTCGCCCGTGACGATGAACACCTCGTGACCCGCGTCGGCGGCGCGCACGGCGAGGGTGCCGATGACGTCGTCGGCTTCCCAGCCGTCGAGGGCGTAGAGCGGGAAGCCCAGGCTCCTCGCGATGCGCTCGAACTGCGGGAGCTGGGCCACGAGTTCGGGCGGTGTCTTCTGGCGCGTGGCCTTGTACTTCGGGTAGGTCTCGTGCCGGAAGGTGGGCTTGGGCGTGTCCATGGCCACCAGCGCGTAGTCGGGCTGCTCACGCTCGACGAGCGACAGCAGCGAGGACGCATAGGCGTAGGTGGGGCCGGGGCCCTTGGCGAAGAAGGCCCGGTAGGCGAGGGCCGAACCATCGATCAGGAAGACGCGTTTCACCCGCCCATCGTAGCGACCGGGACGTGGACATCGCTGCCCCGAACGGGAATGCTGGTCGCGAAGCGCCGAGCGCCCGGGACGGAATGCCGGTCGCGAAGCGCCGAGCGCCCGGGGACGTTGGAGGAACGATGGTCGAACCAGACGCGAGTCCCCGCGGGGACCGGACGGTGGGGAGCGCGCGCGGGGCCCGGTCCGGCCGCTGGTGTCGGCTGCTCGGTGCGCTCGTCCTGGGCGGGCTGGTGGCGAGCTGTGGAGACGAGCGCCCTCTCGAAGAGCGCATCGATCACCTGGCGCTGGGCGACGCGGAGTTCGACGGGGGCAACTACGAACAGGCCCTGTTCCACGCCCGTTCCGCCTGGGACCGGGAGACTCCCGATCCCGAGGTGGCCTACCTCGCCGCGCGCACCAGCCTGGCCCTGGAGCGCCACCGTGACGCGATCGAGTTCGTCGAGGCCGGGCTGACGGCGGACGTGTCGTCGGGATTGCGCGCCGACCTGGAGTGGGCCCAGGGCCGTGCCTACGCCGCGCTCTACTACGAACTGCAACGGGAAGCCGACTGGGGCGCCGCCTCCGCGGCCCTGGAGCGGGCCACGCGGGACGGCCGCCACCGGGTCGACGCGGCTTGCATGCTCGCCATCCTGCAGGGCATGGGCGGGCACCGGGACGACGCGCGCCTGCTGAAGTTCGGCCGCATGGTGCTCGAACTCGAGCCCCAGGGTGAGTACGCCGACCGGGTGCGCGCGCTGTTCGAGGCGCAGGGGGTCAAGCCGTGAGCCAGCTCTTCACGTCGCGCTGGGGTCTGATCGCCGCCACCCTGGGCATGGCCATCGGCACGGGGAACCTCTGGCGCTTTCCGCGCATCATGGCCGCCAATGGCGGCGGCACCTTCCTGATCCCCTGGTTGTTCTTCCTCTTCGCCTGGTCGGTGCCGCTGCTCACGGTCGAGTTCGCCATCGGGCGTGCGGCGCGGCGCGGACCCCTGGGCGCCTTCGCCAAGGTGTTCGGCGAGCGGGCCGGATGGCGCGGCGGCTTCGTCGCCTTCTGCACCCTGGGGATCATGTTCTACTACTCGGTCATCGCCGGCTGGACGATCCGGTACTTCCTGATGGCCGTCAGCGGCGCCGCCGCGGCGATCGAGCCGGCCAACGCCCTCTCGACGTTCAGCGACTTCGCGGGCACCGGCCCCGCCGCGGGATACCACGCCCTGGCCGTGGGCGCGGCGAGCCTGGTGGTGGCCGCCGGCGTCACCAACGGCATCGAGCGGGCCTGCAAGATCCTCGTGCCGTCCCTGTTCGTGGTGCTGCTCATCTCGGTCGTTCGCGCGCTCACCCTGGACGGTGCCGGGGAAGGCCTGGCGTTCTATTTCGGCGTGGAGTGGGAGCGTCTCGGAGAGCACGAGATCTGGCTCGAGGCGCTGACCCAGTCGGCCTGGTCCACGGGCGCGGGCTGGGGCCTGATGCTGGCCTACGCGATCTACGCCTCGCGCGACATGCGCGCACGGCGCGAGTGCGTCACGACCGGGCTGGGCAACAACGCCGCGTCGCTCCTGGCGGGGCTCGCGATCATCCCGGCGGTCTTCGCCCTGGCGCCGCTGATGGGCGAGAGCGGTAGCGAACTCGTCACCCAGTCCGGCCCGGCGAGCACGGGCATCACCTTCATCTGGATGCCGATCCTGTTCGAACAGATGCCGTGGGGCGGCCGCGCCATGTCGGTACTGTTCTTCCTCGGTCTCGCGTTCGCGGCGCTCTCGTCGATGATCGCGATGGTCGAACTGGGCGTGCGCACGCTGATCGATCTGGGATACACGCGCGGCCGGGCCACGCTGTTCACCTTCCTGGCCGGCCTGTTGCTCGGGCTGCCCTCCGCCGTGGACCTCGGCGGTGGGCACGACAGCATGTGGGTCTTCGAGAACCAGGACTGGGTCTGGGGCGTGGGTCTGATCGTGTCGGGCGGCATCATGGGGCTCTCGGTCGTCTCGTTCGGCGTGCGGCGCTTCTGGGACGAACTCGTCATGGGGCCCGAGGGGCGCTCGGGCGGCGGCGTGTGGTTCCGCTTCGCCGTGGGTGTGCTCGTGCCGTTGCAGTTCGTCGGCCTGCTGGGCTGGTGGTTCTACAAGGCCTGGACCTGGACCGATGCCGAGGCGCCGATGAGCGAACGGCTGTGGGCCTGGCTCGCTCCGGGTGGACAGGTGTCCATCGGGACCTGTCTGGCCCAGTGGCTGGTCGTGATCGCGGTCCTGATGCTGTTCAACAAGCGCCTGGCGGCTCGTTCCGCGGCGGGCGGCGACGACGTGACGGCCGAGGACGGCGCGGTCGCCTGAGCGTCGCGCGCGCCCTCAGATCGAGGGACTGCGTCCGCGCTGCCGTTCGGCCCAGAAGAAGATGCCTTCGGTGGTGATCGCCGCGACGTAGAGCGCCATGGTCACGATCATGGGGAACGCGTAGCCGTCCACGCCGTCGCCGAGCAGGCCGGTGGTGCTCTCGATCAGCGCGCCGCCGAAGATCGTGGAGATGCCCCAGCCCGCGTTCCAGGCCAGTGTGGCCATGCTGTTGACCGATGCGCGCCACGACTCGGGCGTGATCTCCATGACGAAGTTGCGCCAGATCGGGTGGCTCAGGTTCATCAGTGCCGAGCGCAGGATCATGGCCCCGACGGCCAGCGGGAACGACGTGGTCCAGGCCATCACCACGAAGAACGGCAGCGACAGCACCTCGGTCAGGATGGTGGCGCGCACGAAGCCCATGCGCGCGATGGCCCAGGGTGTCGCCAGCACGCCGACGGTCATGGTGGCCGAGGCCGCCGCCATGAGCAGGCCCAGGTGCGCCTTCTGCACGTCGAAGCGGTCGGTGAAGTAGAGGTTGATGAACGGGATCGAGAGCCCCGCGCCGAGCCCCACCAGCAGGTTGGGGATCGAGAGCCGCAGCCACATGTGCCGGTTGTCCCGGTGCAGGATCTCGAACAGTGATCGTCGCCGTCGCGGCTGGTCCGACGGGAAAGCCGGCGGGACGCGTCGGTAGAACAGCGTGCCCGACAACATGAGCGCGGCACCGAGCAGTAGCGTGTAGCGCAGGGACGCCGACTCGACGAAAGAAGCTTCGAAGGTGCCGGCCACGTAACCGCCGACGAGCGGCCCGATGGTCATGGCTACGTTGCGCGTGGCGAACTCGGCGCTGAACAGCTGCGTGCGGGTGGTGGGGTCGGACACGCTCATCACGAAGGGCGCGGCCACGACCATGTGCAGACAGAACGCCGCCCCGTTGAGCGCCGCGAAGCCGAGCATCCAGGGCAGTGACGTGGACAGCGCCAGGCCCGTCATGCCGAACGCGGCCAGGCAGCAGGCGAGCGTCAGGCTGCGGCGCGGCCCGAAGCGGTCGTACATCCACGCGCTGGGGAACGTCGCCAGCAGGATCCCGACCGTCTGCGCCGACAGCACGATGCCGGCCTGCGCTTCGCCGTACCCGACCGAACGCACGTAGAGGTTCTGCAGCGTCCAGAGGAACGCGTGGCCCAGCTCGAGCAGCAACCCGCCGGCCAGGAACGCACGGGCAGCCCGGGGAATCGCGGCGAACCGGAACAGATAGGCCAGCACGTCAGGACGCGGCTTCGGCGGGTGCCCGCTCCATCGGCGGCCTGGACGGCGAGTGGGCCGGCGGTTCGGCTTCGGGCGTGCGCTTGCCGACCAGGAACAGGATCGTGAGCAGGGCGGTCAGCCCGGTGGCCAGCGCCAGCGGGAGGTTCCACCACGGCAGGGCCACAGACGGGATGTAGCCGAACACGATGGCGACCGCGCCGGTGGTCAGGGCGTAGGGGGCCTGGGTGCGCACGTGGTCCATGTGGTCGGCGGCGCTCGAGACCGAGGACAGCACGGTGGTGTCGGAGATCGGCGAGCAGTGATCGCCGAAGATCGAACCCTCGAGGATGGCGCCGATGCACATGACCACCATGGCCAGGGCGCCCATGCCCGCGTCGATGCCCACGGCCGCCGCGAGGGCCACGACGTTGGGCAGCAGGATCGACATGGTCGACCACGAGGAGCCGGTGGCGAAGGCCACCACGCAGGCCACGGTGAACAGCAGCACCGGGAGCATAGTGGGCGAGACCGAACCCGAGAGCAGCGCCACGAGGTAGTCGGCCGTGTGGAGGTCCTTGCACACCTCGCCGATCATCCAGGCCTCGAACAGGATGATGATCGCGAAGAACAGCGCCCGCAGGCTGGAGAAGCCGGCCCGGCGGATCTCGACCCAGGCCAGGTGGCTGCGGCGCGCCTGCACATCGGGCACCAGGCGCGCGGTGACCCAGGTGAAGACGGCGAACAGCAGCCCGAAGGACAGGTAGCCGGCGAGTTGGGGCGGCATGTGTGCCCACGGTTGTTCGGGTAGCGCGGAGCGCACGGCGCCGAAGACGGCGTCGGGGGCGGCGGGCACCGACCCGGAGAGCAACCACGTGAGCGCGGGCTTGAGCTCCCAGGTCAGGACCAGGCCCACGGCCATGGCGATGCGCGTGCGGACCGAGCCGACCAGGAAGACGGCCAGCAGCAGACCCCAGGTGGCACCGATGAAGATCGGCGCGCCGCCGCTGCCGGCGTACAGGACCTGGGTGAAGCCCTCGATCGAGAACAGCTTGTCCCGGTCGTCGCTCAGCATGGCGAAGCCGCCGCCCTCGCCGAAGATCGCGCCGATGGTCACCAGCAGGACGCAGCTGATCGGCAGCACGGCGTTGCGCCAGTGGTGCTGCATGCCCTCCTTGGGGGCGATCCGCGTCATCTCCTCGCTGACCGTGGGCGTGCTGCCCGGGCGCACGAGCTGGCCCTTGATGCGCGCGCGCGTCTCGGCTCGAAGCATGGGGCCGTAGTCGCGCTGGGTGAGGATCAGCAGGCCCACGAAGGCGAGCGTGAACAGGCAGTAGTAGCGATAGGGGATGGTCTGCAGGAAGACGGAGTAGGCGCTGTCGTTGATGCCCGCGCCGGGGAGCTGCGCCTGGTAGGTCGAGACCTCGAACGCGATCCAGGTGGACAGCAGGGACAGGCCCGCCACGGGAGCCGCCGTGCTGTCGACGAGGTAGGCCAGCTTCTCGCGCGAGATGCGCATGCGGTCGGTGAGCGGCCGCATCGTGTTGCCGACCAGCAGGCAGTTGGCGTAGTCGTCGAAGAAGATGACCAGCCCCATGCCCCAGGTCACGGCCATGGTCGAGCGCACCGTGCGGGCGAACCCGAGCAGCTTCTCGATCAGCCCGTGCACACCGCCGCTGCGGCTCATGATGCCGACCATCGCCACCAGGGCGATGACGAAGCCGATGATCTCGATGCGGAAGGTGTCGACGACCTCGTGGCGCAGGTAGTGGGCGAAGACGTCCCACAGACCCTGGACCGGGGCGAACAGCGTCGAGGTCCCGGTCTGGTGCGCCATGATCGCGGCGCCGACCCAGATGCCCACGAACAACGACAGCACGGTGCGGCGGATCAGCAGCGCGATCACGATCGCCAGCAGCGGGGGCATGAGTGCGCTGCGCTTGGGCACGCGCCACGACCGCACCGCACCCGAGTCGTCCTGGGGGGTGACGGCGACGGCGTCCCGGGCGTTCGCCACCCGGGCCGCGATCGACACGCTGTGGTCATTGCGACCCACGTTCAGGTCGAGACGCAGGTCCGGCAGATCGCCCGGTGCGGCGAGCGCGGCGGCGGGCAGCCCGTGGGCCCGGCGGAATGCGTTGTAGCTGTTCAGGTTGGTGCTGAACGCCCGCTCGAAGTCCCCGTCGCTGGTGGGGGCGCCTTGCAGGGTGACCGACAAGCCCACGATCGCGTCGCCGTCCCCGGTCAGGCGGTGGAGGGCGGCGAAGACGGAGGCCTCAGCCGCCGCCGTCGTGGTCAGGGGCTGCCCGGCCGGGACATCGCTGGGAGCCGAATCGCCGAAGGCACCCTCGAGGTCCGCCTTGAGCAAGGCGGTGGCACCCTGCGCAGCGAGGGTGTCCGGATCCGCCTCCGGATAGAGGAGCCCCACGGCCAGGGCGAGGCCGAATGCGGGGCCGATGAACGCGGTCAGGCGGGATTTCATGGCGTGCGGCGGCATGCCGCGCCGGGATTGTACGGGTGCGCACGGGCCGTACAACGCGCAATCGCATGGCGCGGGGGCGGCCGGCGGGACCGAGCGGGGGCAAGCCTCGAAAGGGCAGGTTGAAGGGACGCCGTCTGCCGCGGATCATGCCGGCCGTGGAGACGTGGATTCCTACCGCCGTGGGTCTGCTGGTCGCGGGCATGGTGCTCCTGGTGGGCAGCGGCCTGCGCAGGCGCCTCGATGCCCTGGCCGAGTCCCTCGAGCGCCTGGATCAGCTCGAGGCGCTGTCCACCCGTCTCGAGGACGTGGCCGATGCCGTCGAAGAACGACAGCTCGCCGGTCGCCTGCAAGCCAAGTTCACCGAGCTCGGCGAGGAGCTGGCCCGGCTGACCAGCGCCGTGGCCGAGTTGCAGCAGGTGCGCCAACAGGAAGCTGTGCCGGCAGCGCCCGTCCCCGAGGATCTCGGCACGGTCGTGCGTCACCACCTCAGCGGTCAGGGCTTCGAGCGGATCCAGATCCTCACCAACGTCACCGAGCTGGCGGGCTACTCCGGCCGGGTGGCCTTCGAAGCCTCGCGCCGTGGCGTCACGCACAAGGGACACGTGAGCGTGCGCGAAGGCGTGGTCGTGGAAGACAAGGTGCACGCGTCCTACTCGGCGTTCCCATGACGGGTGGCCTCGATCTCGGTCCGTTGGAGCGCGCGGCAGCCGATGCCGGGCGGCCGGGAGTCACGGCGCGCATCGTGCCGCCCGACCGCCGCCGGGGCCGCTGGTTGCGCTGGAGCGGCGACGAACTGCACGTGTGCGAACACGTGATCGATCGCTGCACACCGGAGGACGCCCGGGCGCTGGTGGTCCAGGCGGTGCTCGAGGAACAGCTCTCGGCGACGCCGCGCGCCCTGGCGCTGGGCCTGGCCGGGGCCCTGGCCGCGCTGCTGATCGTGGCCCTCGCCAGCGGCGACGGCCTCGTCGCGATCGCCCTGGGCGCGGCGCTGCTGGTCCTGGTCGCCGCCTGGGCTGCCTGGCGCATGGCGCTGCGACTGCGCGCGGACGATCACACGGTGGCGCTGCTGGGCGATCCGGTGCCGCTGGTGCGCGCGCTCAACGGCATGAACAAGGACGAGATCCACCTGGCCGGCAAGCGGCTTCCGGCGCGTCCCGATCTGCATCGTCGAGCCGAACGCCTGGCGCAGCTCCACGCCCTGTGCTCGGTTGGTGGCGATCCCGTTCTCCCGGGCCGGGAGGGCAGCGCCGAGGCCGAGCGACTGGTCGCCGCCCATCAGGCGCAAGGCGACGACGACGAGCGCGGTGCCTGACGGCCTCGAGTTGCGCCGCCATCCGGCGCTGGTCGAGCTCTTGCCCCGGCGGGCCCGGGCGAAGCAGGCCCTGCGGCGCGTGCTCGACGAGCGCGGGCTGGTCGAAGTGGACGTGCCACCCCTGTTGCCGTACGCGGGCCAGGAGCCCCACCTGCAACCGCCGCGCGTGGAACTGGCCGGGCTGAGTCCGCTCTGGTTGCAGACATCCCCCGAACTCACGCTCAAGCGCCTGCTGTGCGGCGGTGCATCCAGCATCTACTCGTTGGGCTGGGCGTTTCGCGGGGGGCGTGAGGAACTGAGCGCCCTGCACCAGCCGCAGTTCCTGATGTTGGAGTGGTATCGCCCGGGTGCTGACGTGCGCGACCTGGCCGACGATGTGGAGGCGCTGCTGAGGGCTTGCTCCGAGGCCCTGGGCACGGCGACCATGGGGGAGGCCCTGTTCCTTTCCGTGGGTGAAGCCCTGGGGGACTTCGCCGGGGTGCCGATCGAACCGCTGCTCGATGGGGACGGCAGCGCCTTCGCTCGCGCGGCGCGACAGGCGGGAATCAGCGGCTGCCGTGACGACGATGACATGGACGTGCTCTTCGGGCGCGTGCTGGTCGAACGGGTCGAACCGGCGCTGCGCGAACGAGGTGGCCTCGTGTTCCTGCACGGGTACCCGCCGTGTGGGGCGGCGCTGGCCGCGCCGCACCGGGACGATCCACGGCTCTTCCGGCGGGTGGAGGCCTACCTCGACGGCGTGGAGCTGGCCAACGGTTGGGTCGAGTTGGCGGATGCCGCCGAGTTGGAGCGTCGCTGGCGCTTCGAGGCGAGTTGCCGTGAGGGCCCTGGGGCGCCCTTCGACCGGGAGCTGTTGCGCGAACTGGCCGTCGCACCATGGCCGCCCACGGTGGGCATGGCGCTCGGCGTCGACCGGCTGATCATGGCGTTGTGTGGTGCTGCGTCCCTGCACGAGGTCCTGCCGCTGCACTTGGACTTCGAGGCCCGGGGCGAGGTGTAACACCGAGCGGTCCGCGCCGACTGCCCGCTCGCCAACCACGAGCCGGGCGAGGGTCGCGCGGCGGGTTGGCACCGGTGCGGCCCCGCGGTCGCGCCGGAACGCCTGCTCATGGTCTGGAAGTCCCCATGCAACCATCTCGACTCGCCGCCTTGGTCGGCGGCCTGACGTTCTGCCTGTTCTTGCTCGTTGTTCCCTCGCCGCTCAGCGCCCAGGTCAGTACCGCGCCGGCGGACTTCGCCCTGCTCGTGTCGATCTCAGCCGACAGCGATCTGATGGGGCTGCCCGTGCGCGACGAGGATCTCGTGCGGCACCTGCCCGGTGCACCCGCGTTCGTCGCCTGGCCCGCGGAGACGCTCGCGCTGCTCACCGGTGATGCTGGGGGCGACGGACTGCACGACGTCTTCGGTGACGTCGACGCGATCCACGACGGCGGCGTCGGTGCGACGGTGGGCGAGGGGCTGCTGTTGTCGCTCGTCGCCAACGAGGCCGGTTTCCTCGACGGCGATGTGCTGGGCTTCTCCGGCGGGCAGGCCAGCGTGTTCATGGCCGAAGCCACGTTTGTCGCGCTCGTCGGTGCGTCGGACGGCGACGTGGACGTGGATGCGTTCCACCTCGACGACAACGGCCGGATCGTGTTCTCGCTGGCAGACGACGAGGACTCCACGTCACTCTCGGGGGACGATCCCGGCGTCGTGCAGGACGGGGCGATCCTGACCTGGATGCCCGGCGAAACGTCGGCGAGCCTGCTGTGGACCGAAGCGGAGGTCAGCGGGCTGGTGACCGCGGCTCTGGGCAGTACCCAGAACGTGGGGGACACCAAGGGGCTCGGTCGCGATCCGGGCACGGGGGCGTTGCTGTTCTCGGTGCAGAGCCCGTCGGCTCACGATGCCTCGGTGTTCACCGACGCCGCTGGTGGGGCGCTCGTGTCCGGGCACGCCGAGGACGACCTCGGGTTCGGCACCAACGCCGAACTGGATGGACTCAGCCTGGCGTCGGAGCACTTCGCCGGCCTGACGGTGTCCGCGGCCCGGCCTCAGGCGTCGGAGCTGGTGACGGCGCGGTTGAGCGGGGCGACACCCGGGATGCCCTACTTGATCCTGGCTGCCCTCGACCTGGGGCCGGTGCTGATGCCCCTCGACGGGTGGGGCGGGCTGGTGCTGGCCAATGACTCGCTGCTCGCCATCTCGCTCGACTCGGTGGCCGCGCTGCTCGTGTTGCCCGATGGGCTGGGGAGCGGTGAGATCGCCAAGCAGTTGCCGGATGGCCTCTCCGCCGTGGATGTGGTGCTTCAGGCGGTGGCGCCTGGGGGCCACGCACGGGGCAGCAACCCCTTGATCATCGAGATGGCGCAGTAGGCAGGGGCCACGGCCGGGTGGCCCCGGGACGTGGCGAGAGCTAGGATGATCGGCTGTCTGGCCCGTCGGAACCGGTTCGGCGGACTCATCGCCGGGGGCGGTGGGCCAGCAGCATCCGGGTGTCCCATCCAGGTCTCGCCATGTCCCAAACACGCCTGATCCACTGCACCTTCGAGAAGGGGCTCATCCGTGAGCCGCTGCTCTACAACCTGGGTCGGGACTTCAAGATCGTGCCCAACATCCGGGGGGCGACGATCAATGATGACCTGGGGCTGGTCTACCTCGAGCTCGAAGGGCCCGAGAGCGAGATCGACAAGGCGGTCGCGTACCTGAAGGAACGCGGGGTCAAGGTGGACCAGGCGCCGGGCGGCATGCCGGCCGAGGGTCTCTCGACCAACCCGCCGGAGCCCGGGAGCTGAGAGCCCGTCGCGCGCGTTGCGGCGCGCGTGCAGTCTGCTTCAGGCGTCTTCCTGCTGGGCCAGTTTCGCTGCGACGTCGGCGCGGTATTTCTCGACCGCCGCGGGATCGATGCGCTTCTGATCCCACCACTTGACCCAACCGAGCGTGGCCAGCACGCGCTTGTTCACGTCCTTCGGCTCGGTGAGCGTGATGTCGCCGTCGAAGAAGAAGTGCAGCTTGCCGCCTTGGCGTTCCTGCCAATCGCTCACCAGCCGGAACGAATCACGGATGCTGGTGGAGTTCGACAGGTCCAGGCCGTGCATCACATTGAGGAACGCCGGCGTGGCATCGACGATGTCCATGGCGTCGATCTTGTCGCGTAGCTTGCGCTGACCGCGTGGGCCCGGCGGGTCCAGGTAGTACTCGTGGATCGTCGCGACCCATTCATCGAACTCCGCCTGATCGGTGCCTTCGAGGGGCGGGAAGAGGTCGAAGGTGAGCACCGGGTCGAGGGCCTCCACGGCCGCAACGACTGGTGCCGGGGCCGGCGCCTTCTCAGCGCTGTCGTCGCCGGACGCGCTCGCGGAGTCCGTCGAGGTCGGGTCCGGGACTTCGTCGGCCGGCGGGTTCGACTCGACGACTTCATCCGGGGTCGCGCTGGTGTTGTCGCCCGCGGCTGAGCCCTCTCCGCTGGCGGAGGTGTCTTCGCTCGTCTCGCCGCCGGCCGGCTTGGCTGTGTCGCCATCACCGGCAGGCGTCTCACCGTCGCCGCCCATGAAGTACCAGGCGCCGCCGCCCGCAGCGAGCACACCGACGATGATCAGCACCGGCATCAGCGGGCTCTTCTTGTCGCCCTTGTCGCTGCTGCCGCGGCGCGAGGAGGCCTTGCCTGCGCCTGCCTTGCGGCCGCCCTTGCGCGCGCCGCCTGCCCGCCGGGCCCCCTTGCGAGCCGGCGCGTCGTCGCCGCCCTCATCGCCGTCGGCTGCTTCGCTCGCGCCGCGCCTGCTCGTGGAGCCGCGGCGGGACGGCGCCTTGGCCGATTTCCTGGGGGTCTTGGCGGGTGCGGACTTCGAGGGGGCGCTCGCAGCTCGCCGCGGGCTGGGCGCCACGGCCTTGGCCGCAACGGCTGCGGCGGCAGCCTTCGGGGCGTCGGCTTCATCCAGTGTCCCGGCGGCCGGGATCTCGACGATGCCACCGCACTTCTTGCACTTGGCGCGGGTGGCCTTGACCGTGTCGGGGATCTTGTAGCGGGCTCCGCAGTCCTGACAGGTTCCGGCTCTGGCCATGGCGGCGGGCTCCTCGAGTTGGATGGGGCGCGGGCGGCCTGGCCGGCAGAGGGCTGGCGGGGCTTCGACCACTGTCACCTGTGGGGGCGAATGCTCGCTCGGAAACGGCTCGCATGCGGGCCGACGGGCGGGGTGCGAGGCTAGGGGTGAGGGGCTTCCCGGTCAAGGCCACCACCGCCCTGCGGGCGGGCCGGCAGGGGCGTGAGCGGCGGCCCGGTCACCTGTCCTTGAGCGTTCGGCTGAGCAGCTTGGTGTCGATGCCGTCGAGGTGCGCCTCGAGAGCGGCTCGGGTGGCGCCGGTGCTGCCGCGGTATTGCCCGGAGATGCCGAGCGTGTCGTTCACGCGGTGGGCCCGGCCGAGTTCCCTCAGCAGGCTCTCGATGCGTGCCGGGTCCGTTCGACGCAGGTACTCGAGACAGCCCCAGGCGATGATCTGGGGGCGGTCGGCACGGCCGGCGGACGCGTCGGCCAGGAACTCCTGCGCGAACACCAGCGCTTCGCGGCCGGTGTGTTTCTCAAGCACCTGGCGCGCCTTCTGGCCCCAGTCGAAGTGGTCACCGCTGGCCACGAAGCCGGCGCGATTGAACGTGTACACCGAATCGAACAGCGCGTTCTCGGCGACGTAGCCGAGCCCCCAGCGGAGCACGGGCGGAAGTGGTCCGGCGCGCAACTCGGTCAGGCACTGCGTGAACTGCTGGGCCATCTCGTTGTCGAGCCGGAACTCGTCGTCGCCGTTGCTGGCGTCGCCCGCCATGTCGACCGTGGGCTGCAGGAACAGGGCGCGGTTGCGGATCAGCAAGCCCGTCGGGTCCTCTGCCAAGCCGCTCACCGCGGCGGGGACCAGGACGCCCTGTTCGCCGAGCGCCTCGAGCAGGGCCGGCCAGCCGTCGGAGGAGAAGCCCTGGGAGTCGAACAGGAAGGCGATCACAGCGCGCTGCTTGCGCTCGCCGGTCGGCGGGAGCAGCGGGTCGAGCAAGGCGTGGGTCTGGTCCATGACCTCCACGGCGCGCCGCAGGACGGTCTCCCGGGCCACACCCAGGACCAGGTGCTCGGCCTGGTCGCTGACCACCACGTCGAAGTCGTGCTCCTCGGCGAAGCCGGCCCAGTCATTGAGGGCGGCGCGCACCAGCGGGCCGAGTTCCTGGGCCACCTTCTCGCCCTTCACCTTCTTGGTGCCGTACCGGAAGCGCAGGTCGAGGGCGGCCGGGGAGAGTTCGGGGCCGGCGGCCGGGTGGAGTTCGTCCTCGCTCTTGTCCGGGCAGCCGGTGAGCGGGGCGACGGACGCGGCGTGGATCGGCGCCCCCTGGCCGAGGCCCAGCAGGCACACGGCGGCGGCCCAGAGGCAGCGGCGCCAGGCTGGCGCGTCGAGGCCCATCGGAAGCCGGGGCGACGGGGCGGTTTGGGTTGGGTGCTGGGTCGGCTTCATCGGCGCTGCTCACTCCCCGTTGATCGGTCGCAGGGCTTGGTTGGCGGGCGGGTCTCGGGATCGGGCCGGGTCATCGCTCGACCTCCGCGCGTGGTCACGGAGCGCGACCTGGGCGGACGGGCCCGGCCCCATGCTAGGAACCGTGAGGTCGTTCACGAGGTCTCGTTCCGGTCTTCTTAAGATGTCGCGGGTGCGAACTCCTCGATCTTCCCCTTCCGGCCCGGCAGTCATGCACGACGCGGCATTCCGCCTCAGCACCGAATTCGAGCCGCGGGGTGACCAGCCGGCGGCCATCGCCACCCTGGTGGAGGGGTTCTCGTCGGGTGCCAAGCGGCAGGTGCTCAAGGGCATCACCGGATCGGGCAAGACCTTCACGATGGCCCACGTGATCGCCCAGCTCGGGCGGCCGGCGCTTGTGCTGGCCCACAACAAGACGCTGGCGGCGCAACTCTACGACGAGTTCCGGAACCTGTTCCCGCACAACGCGGTGGAGTACTTCGTCTCCTACTACGACTACTACCAGCCCGAGGCGTACCTGCCGCGCACGGACACCTACATCGAGAAGGAGGCCTTCATCAACGAGCAGATCGAGCGGCTGCGCAACAGCGCGACGCGCTCCCTGCTCGAGCGTCGGGACGTGATCATCGTGGCCTCCGTCTCGTGCATCTACGGCCGGGGGTCGCCGGAGTTCTACGAGGGCATGCGCGTGCAGTTGCGCAAGGGGCAGGTGCTCGACAGGGACGACATGCTGCGCGCCCTGGCCGGCGTGCAGTACCAGCGCTCGGCACTCGACTTCCGCAACGGGACGTTCCGGGTGCGCGGCGACGTGGTCGAGATCTTCCCGGTCTACGAGGACGAGCGGGTCGTGCGGGTCGAGTTCTTCGACGACGAGATCGAGAGTCTGGCCTTCGTGGACCCGCTGCGCGGTGTGGTGCTCGAGGAGCTCGACGATGTCTCGATCTACCCGGCGAGCCACTACATCACGCCCGCGGACCGCATGGAGCAGGCGATCGTGAGCGTCCAGGAGGAGCTCGAGGAACACCTGGTCACCCTGCGTGGCAAGGGCAAGCTGCTGGAAGCGCAGCGACTCGAGCAGCGCACCCGCTTCGACCTGGAGCAGATGGCCGAGTCGGGCTTCTGTTCGGGCATCGAGAACTACAGCCGCCACCTCGACGGCCGCGCGCCGGGGGACCCTCCCGCGTCGCTGCTGGCGTACTTCCCCGACGACTTCCTGATCTTCGTCGACGAGAGCCACCAGAGCCTGCCCCAGGTGGCGGCCATGCGACGCGGCGACTTCGCGCGCAAGACGACCTTGGTGGAGCACGGCTTCCGCCTGCCGTCGGCGGTGGACAACCGTCCGCTCGCCTACGAGGAGGTGGACGCCCTGCTCGACAAGGTCGTGTACGTGTCGGCCACGCCCGCGGCGCTCGAACTGAGTGTCTCCGAGAGGCCGGCCGTCGAGCAGATCATCCGGCCCACCGGCCTGCTCGATCCGCCGGTGATCGTGCGCCCGGCGCGAGGGCAGGTGGACGACCTGCTCTCCGAGATCCGCGCCGTGGCCGAGTCCGGCGAACGGGTGCTGGTCACGACGCTGACCAAGCGCATGGCCGAGGAACTCACCGACCACTACACGTCGCTGGGCGTCCGGGTGAAGTACATGCACAGCGACATCGACTCGATCGAGCGGGTCGAGATCATCCGCGGTCTGCGGCTGGGGGAGTTCGACGTGCTGGTGGGCATCAACCTGTTGCGTGAGGGCCTCGACCTGCCCGAGGTGGCGTTGGTCGCCGTCCTCGACGCGGACAAGCAGGGCTTCCTGCGCTCGGCCACGAGCCTGATCCAGACCATGGGGCGGGCCGCCCGCAACGTCCATGGCCGGGTGCTTTTCTACGCCGAGCGCCATACGGCGGCGATGAATGCGGCGATCGAGGAGAGCGAACGCCGCCGCACGTTGCAGGAGGCGCACAACAAGCGCCACGGCATCGTGCCGCGCACGACGACCCGCGCAGTCGACCGCTCGCAGGCCGTGGCCGAGGAGGAGGTGCGCGAGCGCGAGATGCGGGAGGAGGAGGACCTGCAGGGTCTGCTCGAGGACGCGGGCAAGATCCGCAAGCGCATCGGTCAGTTGCGCAAGGAGATGCTGGGCCAGGCCGAGGCGCTCGAGTTCGAGAAGGCGGCGGCGCTGCGCGACCGGATCCATGTGCTCGAGCAGGCCGAGTTGCGCGTGCGATGAGACCGTGACCGACGCCGACCGCACGTCCGAGGAGACACCCGAGGAGCGGCGCGAGCGCCTGCTGCAGACGGTGGCGCGGCTCCCCACGGGGCCGGGGGTGTACCTGTTCCGCGACGATCGCGGTGGCGTGGCCTACGTGGGCAAGGCGCGCAGCCTGCGCCAACGCGTGAAGAGCTACTTCGCCCGGTCGCCCAGTGACACGCGGCGGGCGGTGCGCTTCGTGCGGCGGTACGTGCACACGATCGAGTTCGTCTCGACGGCCAGCGAGCACGAGGCGTTCCTGGTCGAGAACAAGCTCGTCAAGCGGCACAAGCCCGCCTACAACGTCAAGCTGCGCGACGACAAGGACTTCCTCTACGTCCGCGTCGACGGCACGCACGAGTTCCCCGCGCTCGACCTGGCCCGCCGGCCGCGCAAGGGGCGCGGTCGTCACAAGTACTACGGGCCCTTTGCCAACGCCGGTGCCCTGCGCCGCACGCTGCGCATGCTCGGGGGCATCATCCCGCTGCGTGACTGCAGTGACCGCGAGTTCGCCAGCCGGACCCGTCCGTGCCTGAAGCACGAGATGGGCCGCTGTTGTGCGCCGTGCGTCGGGTTGGTCGAGAAGCCGGCCTACGACGAGCTCCTCGCGGATGCCCTGGCGATCCTGGAAGGACGTTGCGAGCACGTCGTGGGGCGGCTCGAGCAAGGCATGTCGGCGGCGGCTGCGTCCCAGTCCTATGAAGAGGCGGCGCGGCTGCGCGACCAGATCCGCTACCTGCGCGTGGTCACGGCGCCCCAGAAGGTGGAGAACGTCGAGCTCGACGAGGGCGACGTGGTCGGCATGCACCGGGCGGGCGAGCTCACCGAACTGGCGGTGCTCTTCTTCCGCCGGGGCGCGCTGGTGTCGAGCGCTCACCACACGCTGCAGACCGAACTGCCCGACGACGAACTCATGGCGAGCTTCCTCACAGCGTTCTACGCCGACGGACGGCCGGTGCCCCGCGACATCCTGGTGCCCGTGGACCCGCCCGACCCCGAACTCCTCTCAGGTCAGCTCGCCGAGCTGCGCGGCGGGCCCGTGGCGATCAACGTGCCCCGTCGCGGATCACGGGTGCGCCTGGCTGGTCTCGCCGCCCGCAACGCGGAGGACGCCCTGGCCCTCGCGGTCGAACAACGCGGCCACCAGCGCAACCTGCTCGAGGCGCTGGCCGGACGCCTCGGGCTGGAACGGCTGCCGGAGCTGATCGAGTGCTACGACGTCTCGAACACCGGGCGTTCGAGCATCGTCGCGTCGCGGGTCGTGTTCCGACACGGTGAACCGGACCGTTCGCTGTATCGCTCGTACCGCATCAAGTCCACCGACGGACAGGACGACTACGGCGCCATGAGGGAGGTGCTCACCCGTCGCCTGCGGCGCAGGGAGAGCGAACCGCTCCCGGATCTGCTGCTGGTGGACGGCGGCCGATCGCACCTGGGCGTGGCGGTGAAGGCCTGCGCGGAGGCCGAACTGAGCGACCTGCCCCTGGCCGCTCTGGCCAAGGGCGGCCGTCGGGGCCGTTCGCTGACGCTCGCTTCAGGAGAACGGGAGCGGGTCTTCGTGCCGGGTCGCGTCGAGCCCATCGAGCTCGACCGCAACACGCCGGAGGAGTACCTGCTGCAGCGCCTGCGGGACGAAGCGCACCGCTTCGCCATCGGACATCACCGGCGCTTGCGGGCCAAGGAGAGCATCGCCTCCCGGCTCGACGACGTCCCCGGTGTGGGTGCGACCCTGAAGAAGCGCCTGCTGCAGGCCTTCGGCGGGACGCGCGCCCTGGCGTGCGCGAGCATCGCCGAGGTTGCTGCCGTCAAGGGCGTCAGCGCGTCATTGGCGGAGGCGATCCTGGACCACCTCGGGCGCGAGCCGGACTGAGCGGGAGCCGGACCGGACTGAGCCGGAGCCGGACTGGACTGAGTCGGAGCCGGACTGGACTGAGTCGGAGCCGGACTGGACTGGACTGGACTGGACTGGACTGGACTGAGCCGGACTGGGGAGCCGGACCGAGCGGGGGCTGGATCAGCCCCGCGGGTGGAAGCGCGCGTGCACCTTGCGCAGGCGCTTGCGGTCGACGTGAGTGTAGATCTCGGTCGTGCCGACGTCGGCGTGGCCGAGCATGTCCTGCACGGCACGCAGGTCGGCGCCGTTCTCGAGCAGGTGGGTGGCGAAGGAGTGCCGCAGGGTGTGCGGGGAGATCGGTGGCAGGCCGGCGGCCAGGGCATGCTGGCGCGCGATGCGGAACAGGCGGTCGCGTCCCAGCCGGCGACCGGTGCGGGAGAGGAACAGCCAGGCTGCGCCGGGTGACAGCGCGGCCAGTCCCGGACGCTCGCGGGCCAGGTATTGCTCGACGGCGGTGCGGGCCCGTCGCCCGAGGGGCACCAGCCGGTGCTTGTCGCGCTTGCCCTCGCAGCGCACGACTTCCAGCTGTTCGAGCAGGCTGTCGGTGCGCAGGTCGGCCACTTCGGACACCCGCGCGCCGGTTGCGTACAGCAGCTCGAGGATCGCCCGGTCGCGCCAGCCCAGGGGGCGGGTCGGGTCGGGGGCCTTGAGCAGACGCTCCACCTGCTGGGCGCTGAGCAAGCGCGGCAGCCGGCGGGTGGGCCGGGGGGTGGGGAGTTCGGCGCACGGATCCTCCTCCAGCAGCCCCTCACCCTGGGCGAAGCGACAGAAGCAGCGCAGCGAGCACAGGCGCCGGGCGAGAGTGGCCTCGGATGCCCCCGATCCGCGCTCGTCGGCCAGGAAGGCCACGACCTGCTCCGGGGTCAGCGAGCGCACGGTCCACCCGTTCGCGACGCAGAATGCGGCGAACCGGGCGAGGTCGCGGCGGTAGGCGGCCACCGTGTGCTCGGACAGCGCCGCCTCGTGGCGCAAGTGCCCGAGGAACGCCGGACCCAGGCCCGCAAGGGCCTTTCCTGTTGATTCTGAAGAGCGAGACGCTATCTTTCGGCCCTCCCCGCTGCTCTGCGGGTCATCGTAAGGAATGACTCGGCAAGAGTTTAAGGAGTTCTCCCGGCCACGTTGAGGGTCCATTCGCGCACGGCGCAAGTACTCGCCGCGCTCGACCCGGCATGTCGGCGCTTCCGGGCTCCTGAACGCGGGCTTCTGCAGTTCGGAGCGGTGGTCGGCATGGCGAAGAAGGCGGGCCGGGCAAGCAAGACGCGCACCAAGGGGGGAAGATCCGCCCGGACGTCGAGCACGTCATCGCGGTCGAAGACCTCGAAAGCGGCCAAGACCGCGGGCGCGCGCAAGACCACCAAGAAGAAGACGGCGACGGCCAAGAAGAAGGCGCCGGCGAAGAAGGCGCCTGCTCGTACGGCGGCCAAGAAGACGGCCAAGAAGAAGGTCGCGGCCAAGAAGAAGCCGGCCAGCCGTAAAGCGTCGGCCCGGAAGACCGCGAAGAAGGTCGCGAGCGGCAGGGCCCCGGCGAAGAAGGCGGTCGCCAAGAGGGCCCCTGCCAAGAAGGCCCCTGCCAAGAAGGCCCCTGCCAAGAAGGCCCCTGCCAAGAAGGCCCCTGCCAAGAAGGCCCCTGCCAGGAAGGCCCCTGCCAGGAAGGCGCCTGCGAAGAAGGCGGCCGCCAAGAAGGCCCCGGCCAAGAAGATCCCGGCCAAGAAGGCCGTCGCCAAGAAGCTGCCCGCGAAGAAGCCGACGCGGGCGGCGGAGAAGGCCAAGCCCGCGGTGGTGGAGGAGTTCAAGCCGCCGCGGAAGCTGAAGAGCCCGTACACCCGCAAGCAGCTCAACCCGATGCGCAAGGCGTTGTTCGCACTGCGCGCGCGCATCGGTCGGGACCTGAACCTGATGAGCGACGAGGCACTGCGCGCTGCCGATCCGGAAGTCGACGCCGACGACGTCGCCGACTTCGGGAGTGATGCCTTCGAACGCACGATGACGCTCGGGCTCATGGAGAACGAGTCGAAGACGCTGCAGAAGATCGATGTGGCGCTGGAGCTGATGCAGTCCGGCGCCTACGGAATGTGCTCCGAGTGCTACGAGGCGATTCCGCTCGCGCGGCTCGAGGCGCTGCCGTTCGCGACGTGCTGCGTGCCTTGTCAGGAGCAGCAGGAGAAGTGGGACTAGAGCGCTGAGCGAGCAGGGTCAGAGCGATTCGGGCGGGGCCTCCGCGGTGGCCCAACGCACGCTGCGCGGCAAGGGGCTCGCCCTCTGGACCGCCCTGGCGGTGCTGGCCCTGGACTTGTGGAGCAAGGCCGAGGTCTTCGCGCTGCTGGTCCAACACGAGCGGCGCTGGGTCGTGGGCGAGTGGTTGGGCCTGACGAAGGTCTGGAACCGCGGGACGATGTGGGGCCACTTCCCCGAGTTCGGCGACCTGTTGCCCTACGTGCGCATCGTGGCAGCGGTGATCGTCTTCGTCATGGTGCTCGGCACGCCCGCCGTCTCGCGCTTCATGCTGCTCGCGCTCGGCCTGGTGCTGGGTGGGGCCGTGGGCAACATCTACGACGGTTTCGTGCACGAGGACGGCGTGCGCGACTTCATCATGGTCGACCTGGGGGTGCGTTTCTTCGACCCCTTCCCGATCTTCAACGTGGCTGACAGCGCCATCTGCGTCGGCGTGACGATCCTGGCGCTGAGCATGTGGCGCGCTCCGGAAGCCATGGCGGAGGAGGCCGCAGCGAAGGCCGGGCCGCCGGGGCTATGATGGGGCCCCGTCCTGCGCGCGGCTCGGGTGCCCGACCCGCATCCCGTGCCGACAGGCAACTGCTCAACGAGGTCTCATGTCCGTTCCTCCACACGACGCTCCCATGAGTCCGGTGACGGGGACGACCGCGTGCGGAAGCGCGCCGGCCGGGAAGGGGCCCGAGGCCGCCGACCTGAGCGTCGACGTCGGCCCGCTGTCCCTGACGAACCCGCTCATGACGGCCTCCGGCACGGCGGGACTCGGGTTGGAGATGGAGCCCTTCTACGACCTGTCCGCCGCCGGCGCGATCGTGGTCAAGACACTCACCAAGCGTCCGCGCCACGGCAACCCCATGCCGCGCTTGTGCGAGACGCCGTCGGGACTGTTGAACAGCATCGGGCTGCCCAACAAGGGCATCCACCACTTCATCGACGAGGTGTTGCCCGACCTCGCAGGGCGCGCTGCGCGGCTGGTGGTCAACATCGCCGGCACGACCACGCGCGAGTTCGGGGAACTGGCGGGCATGCTCGACGGGCTGCCCGGGGTGGACGCGCTGGAACTGAACATCTCGTGCCCCAACGTCGAGGGCGGCGATCTGCCGTTCGGACGCGACCCGGACGTGGTCTATCGCCTGGTGAGCGACGTGCGAGAGGCCACCGCGCTGCCGGTGATCACCAAGCTCTCGCCCAACGTCTCTGACATCGCCGCCGTGGCTCAGGCTGCCAAGCAGGCCGACTCCGACGCCGTCTCGCTGATCAACACGCTGCTGGGCATGTCGGTGGACTGGCGCACCGGGCGACCCGGGCTGGGCACGGTGGTCGGCGGGCTGTCGGGCCCGGCGATCAAACCGATCGCCATGCGCATGGTCTGGGAGGTCAGCCGCAAGGTCGACATCCCGGTCATCGCCATCGGCGGGGTGACGACGGTCGACGATGTGCTCGAGTACATGTGCGCGGGCGCCAGCGCCGTCCAGGTGGGCACGACCCACTACAAGACGCCCGACATCATCCCGCGGCTCGTGGCCGAGTTGGGAGCGCAACTGGCTGGAGCGGGGCGCGCGACGGCCCGAGAGGTCATCGGCTCGATGCGGACACCCTGAGCCATGCGGCTGGAGTCCATGACCGTCGGGTTGCTGCGCCGGGTCATCGACATCTACCGCGAGAAGGCTTACGGCTCCCAGGACGTGCCGCTGCCCGAGCCCTCGGGTAGCGATGACGACCCGCTCTCGGTCACGCTGGAGATGTTCCAGGACGAGACGCTGCGCGAGGGCGACCAGGCCACGCGGCGCTATGTCCTGCGACTCGGCAATCCGCGCTACCCGTTCATGAAGCTCGTGCTCCAGGAACACCTGGTGGAGGGCGAATTCTTCTTCGGGGTGGACACCCACGACCAGATGTTCCAACTGGACGGTGCCGACGCGGACGAGTTCGAGCGCCTCAAGCGCTACAACATGGAGATCAAGGAGGCGGTCGAGATCGCCTGGGGCAAGGCCGACGTTCCCACGGCTGCACACATCAAAGGGCTGGTGGAGACCCGCCCGAGGCCGCGTGCCGAGCCGAACGGGAAGCGGATCCTCCTGGTAGACGACGACCTGGAGATCGCGGCCACCGTGGCGATGCTGCTCGAGGCACGGGGCTTCCATGTGCAACTCGTCAGCGACGGCCGGGAGGCGGTCGAGTGTGCCGATCCGGCGCAGCACGACCTGATCCTGATGGACAACGAAATGCGGCACCTGAACGGCTTCGTGGCCTGCCGTGTGCTCAAGTCCAAGCCCGAGACACGCGACATACCGGTGCTGATCGCCACGGCCGGGTCGCTCACCCTGGAGCAACTCGACGCGGCGGACGGATTCATGGTCAAGCCGTTCCGAGCCGAACTGCTGTTCTCGATCCTCGAGCACATGCTCGGACGGGTTTGATTCCGTGACCGGCGCAGGATCCAATGGTGGATTCGTCGCCCACGGGACCAGGTCGCAGCGTCCGCTGCTCCCGGCCGACCACAGGCAACCCTGAGGACCTTCACCGATGGCGCTCGCCAAGCTCATGAAGACCGTCTTCGGGGACCGCAACGAGCGGTTCCTGAAGGGACTCCGACCGGTCGTCGAGAGCATCAACGCACTCGAACCCCGCTTCGATTCCCTCAGCGACGAGCAGTTGGCCGGGGTCACGGTCGAGGTCCGCCGCCGACTCGCCGACGGCGAGACGCTCGAGGACCTGTTGCCGGAGGCGTTCGCTGCGGCGCGGGAGGCGTCGAAGCGCGCGCTCGGTCTGCGCCCCTACGACGTGCAGCTCATCGGTGGGCTCGTCCTGCACCAGGGCCGCATCGCCGAGATGGGCACGGGTGAAGGCAAGACCTTGGCCGCTGTGGGCCCCGCCTACCTGAATGGCATCGAGGGCAAGGGTGTCTTCATCGTGACGGTGAACGACTACCTCGCGCAACGCGACCGCAACTGGATGGCGCCGGTGTTCGAGCGCCTCGGCATGACCACCGGCGCGATCCAGAACGACATGGACCCGGCGGCACGCCGCGAGCAGTACGCCTGCGACATCACCTACGGCACCAACAACGAGTTCGGCTTCGACTACCTGCGCGACAACATGAAGTCGCGCGTGGAGGACCAGGCCCAGGCCAACCTGAACTACGCGATCATCGACGAGGTCGACTCGATCCTGATCGACGAGGCCCGGACCCCGCTGATCATCTCCGGCATGCCGGAGAAGTCGACCGCCCTGTACTACAAGGCGGACACCGTCGCGCGCCAGCTCGAGGCCGGGCCCGACTTCGAGATCAAGGAGAAGGAGCACACCTGCGTGCTCACCGAGGAGGGCATCGAGCACGCCCAGAAGCTGGCCGGCGTGGAGAGTTTCTACGACGGCGAGCACATGGAGTGGCCGCACCACCTCGAGCAGTCCCTGCGCGCGCACAACATCTACCAACGCGACAAGGACTACGTGATCAAGGACGGCGATCAGGGGCCCGAGATCGTCATCGTCGACGAGTTCACCGGCCGCCTCATGGCCGGGCGCCGCTGGTCGGACGGACTGCACCAGGCGGTGGAGGCCAAGGAAGGCCTGCGCATCCGCGAGGAGCTGCAGACCCTGGCCACGATCACGTTCCAGAACTACTTCCGGCTGTACAACAAGATCTCGGGCATGACCGGTACCGCGCTCACGGAGGCCGGCGAGTTCAGCAAGATCTACGGGCTGGAGGTGACGGCCGTCCCGAGCAACCGGCCGCTCGTGCGTCAGGACGAGAACGACCTCGTCTACCTCACCAAGAAGGAGAAGTGGAAGGCGATCGCCGACGAGATCGAAGAGGTCAACAAGACCGGCCAGCCGATCCTGGTGGGTACGATCTCGATCGAGGCCAGCGAACACTTGTCGGGCGTGTTGCAGAGGCGCGGCGTGAAGCACGAGGTGCTCAACGCGAAGCAGCACGGTCGGGAAGCCGACATCGTGGCCCAGGCGGGACGGCGGGGGGCGGTCACCGTGTCCACGAACATGGCGGGTCGCGGTACGGACATCGTGCTGGGCGGCAACCCGGAGGTCATGCTGCGCGAGCGCATGCGCCTGCAGCCCGACGCGGACGAGGCCGCGGTGAAGGCCGAACTGAACAGCTTGCTGGGTGCCGAGAAGGATCTCGTCAAGCAGGCCGGCGGGATGTACGTGATCGGCACCGAGCGACACGAGTCGCGGCGCATCGACAACCAGCTGCGCGGCCGCTCGGGACGTCAGGGTGATCCGGGACGCACGCGCTTCTACCTGTCTCTCGAAGACGACCTGATGCGCATCTTCGCGCGCGATTGGGTCAGCGGCCTGCTCGAGAAGCTGGGCATGACCGAGGGCCAGGAGATCCAGAGCGGCATGGTCAGCCGCGGGATCGAGAAGGCCCAGCGCCGGGTCGAAGCGCGCAACTTCGAGATCCGCAAGAACCTCCTCGAGTACGACGAGGTCATGGACACCCAGCGCAAGACGATCTACGGCCGGCGCCAGGAGGTCCTGGAGGGCGAGGAGCTGCGCCCGATGATCCTCGAGATGTGCGGCGAGGTCGCCAGCGGGATCGTCGCGTCGCGCGTGCCGGAGAAGGGCAAGGGCGAGGCGGACGTGGAGGGGCTGCTCGCGGAGCTGTCGACCCGTTTCGCGACGCCGTTCGAGGCCGACGGGCTGCCGGTCAGGGAGGGGCCCGAGGCCGTGGTCGACGTGGTCCTCGAACGACTCGACCAGCGCTACAGCGAGCGCGAGCAGGAGCTGGAAGTCGAGCGCATGCGCATGCTCGAGCGCTTCCTGCTGCTCAACACGATCGACTCACGCTGGAAGGAACACCTGCGGGCGATGGACGCGCTCAAGGCCGGCATCGGCCTGCGCGGCTACGCCCAGATCGACCCCAAGGTGGAGTACAAGCGCGAGGGCTACGACAAGTTCCACATGCTGCTCGACTCGATCGCCGAGGAGGTCACCAGCCTGCTCTTCCGGCTCGAGGTCCAGCAGGATGATGCGACGCGGCTCGATGCCCGTTGGAAGGAGCGTCAGGCGCAGCGACCGCAGGGCACGCCCCAGCCGGCGGCCGCTCCGGTGGGTCTGGCTGCGATGGAGCGGGGGCGTGAGCGCGCCGCGTCCCAGGCCGGCAAGACCGGGCCCGTGGCGCCCATCCGACGCGCCGCCGAGCGGGTCGGGCGCAACGATCCGTGCCCGTGCGGCAGCGGCAAGAAGTACAAGCGCTGCTGCTACCCGAAGTTCGAGACGTGAGCACGTCGCGCTCGCGAGTGCGCGTCGCACTCGCGCACCTTGCGTACGACTCGCTCGTCACCCTCGCCGTCCTGCTCGCGACGCCCTCGTTCCTGGTGCGCGCCGCGCGCGACTCGCACCAGTTGCGGTGGGCCCGTGAACGCCTGCTGGGACGGCTCCCCCCGGGCGCACCGGGTGGTCGCCCGGTGTGGGTCCATGCGGTCTCGGTGGGCGAGGTGAAGGCCGCGCGGCCGATCGTCGCGGCCCTGCGTGAGCGGGCGCCGAGCGTGCCGCTGGTCGTGACGACCGGCACCGCCACGGGCTACGACACCGCGCGCCAGCTCTTCCCCGACACGTACGTCTGCCACGCACCGCTCGACATCGCACCGGTCGTGCGGCAGGTGGTGCAGCGCCTCGACCCGCGCCTGATCGTGCTGCTCGAACTGGAGGTCTGGCCGGCGTTGATGCGCATCGCGGACCAGCGCGAGGTGCCCCAGGTGATCGTCAACGGCCGTGTGACCGAGGCGTCGTGGCGGACCTACCGGCGCTTCCGCTGGTGGTTGCCCGAGTTCGACCGGCTCGACCTGGTGACGGCCCAGGACGAGACGCAGGCCGAGCGCTTCCGCAGTCTCGGTGTGCCACCCGAGCGGGTGTTCGTGGCGGGCAATCTGAAGCACGAGCTCACCGCCGCGGCGCCCGCCGCGAGGGTCGAGGTCTTGCGTCGCGAACTCGGGCTGCTGGACGGCCGCCCGATCTTCCTGGCCGGCAGCACCCACTCCGGAGAAGAGGAGGCCGCGGTGGAGGCCTGGCGCGCCGCCGGCGGCGCCGACACCTGCCGGCTGGTGATCGTCCCGCGCCACCCGGACCGGCTGCGGGAGATCGAGCGGGTGCTGCGCCGCCTCGGCGTGGAGTGGGTGCTGCGCTCGCAGGCCGGTCCGGGGGCCCTGCCGGCACCCCTCGGTGAGCGCGTCCTGGTGGTGGACTCGATGGGGGAGCTGGAGACGTTCTTCGGACTGTCCGATGTGGTCTTCCTGGGCGGGTCGCTGGTGCCGGTCGGGGGGCACAACGTGCTCGAGCCGGCCAGCGCCGGGGTCCCGGTGCTGGTGGGGCCGCAGCTGGAGTCGTGCCGGCGCGAAGCGGAACTGCTCCGCGATGCCGGCGGGCTGCTGGTGGTGGAGGACCCCGCGGGCCTGGGGCGGGCTCTGGCCGAGCTGCTGAGAGACCCGCGTCGGCGCGCCGACATGGGTTCGCGGGCCCGCGCGGCCGTCGCCGACCTGCGCGGCGCGGCGGCGATGACACTGGACCTTCTGCTGGAGAAAGGGCTTCTGTCGCTGGACGCAGCGACCGAATAGGCTACGCTGGCGCCCTTTCGCGCAGGTCGCGACAAACCTCATCCGCGTGCGACCGCGCGACCAACCCGATCGCCGCACCAACACACAGAGCACGTGTCGGGCGCAGCTCACGCGCCCGATCACCGGGAGATCCCACGAATGACCAGGAAAGTCCTGTTCACGTCAGAGTCGGTGTCCATGGGGCACCCGGACAAGGTGGCCGATCAGATCAGCGACGCCGTCCTCGACGCCTGCCTGAAGCAGGACCCGCAATCGCGCGTGGCCTGCGAGACCATGGTCACCACCGGGCTGTGTGTCGTGGCCGGCGAGATCACGACGCGCGCCAAGGTCGACTACGCCAAGGTCGCACGCGAGATGATCAAGCGCATCGGCTACGACGACGACGCCTACGGGATCAACGGTGATACGTGCGCCGTGATGGTCACGCTCGACAGCCAGTCGCCGGACATCTCGCAGGGTGTCACCGCCGGCAAGGGGCTCGACAAGGAGCAGGGCGCCGGGGACCAGGGCATGATGTTCGGCTACGCGTGCCGCGACACCCCGGCCCTGATGCCGCTGCCGGTGGACCTCTCCCACCGCCTCATGGAGCGCATCGCCAAGCTGCGTCAGACCGGCAAGGTCAAGTACCTGCGCCCGGACGCCAAGAGCCAGGTCACGGTGGAGTACCACGACGAGAAGCCCATGCGGGTGGACGCCGTCGTGATCTCGACCCAGCACGATCCCGACGTCAAGCACAGCCGCATCCGCAAGGACATGATCGCCATGGTCAAGTCCGTGGTGCCGGCGAAGTTCATCGACAGCAAGACGAAGTTCCACATCAACCCGACCGGCCGCTTCGTCGTGGGCGGTCCGCACGGGGACTGCGGTCTCACCGGTCGCAAGATCATCGTGGACACCTACGGCGGCATGGGCCGGCACGGCGGCGGCGCCTTCTCCGGCAAGGATCCGAGCAAGGTCGACCGCAGCGCCGCGTACGCGGCCCGCTACGTGGCCAAGAACATCGTGGCGGCCGGCCTGGCCGATCGCTGCGAGGTGCAACTGGCCTACGCCATCGGCGTGGCCAAGCCGGTCTCGGTCAACGTGAACACCTTCGGCACGAGCGCGGTCGTCGAC
>JAJDEQ010000098.1 GCA_029259695.1 Planctomycetota bacterium | reverse complement strand
CCCCGCGCCGCCCGCCAGGACGACGACGGCCACGCGGGCACCCGACGTCGCCAGCAAGCGCACGGTTCCGCCGCAGCCGATCGCCTCGTCGTCCGGATGCGGGGCCACCATGAGCACGTCCTTCCCGGCGAACGACGCCAGCGGGAAGGCGATCAAAGAGTGGGGCCGTTGAACGGCGTGACGGCGTGCAGGTAGAAGCGGAAGTCGCTCCCCAGCAGCAGCGTGTCGGTGATCGGGATCGTCACCGGGATCGGCTCGATGAGCGGATCGGAGACGGTCGCCAACGGATAGTAGGTCGGCGCGCAGATCTGGGCGATCCCGAACGGCTGCAACGACTGCAGACCGAAGGCGAACACCATCGCGTCGCCTGCGCTGCCCGTGGCAGGCACGAAGGCCAGGCTGCCGTCCATCACCCGCCCGAAGAAGGCGCCGCCCGACTGGTAGGTCGGCAACACGTCGCGCTCGAACAGGAAGTTGTTCAGGTCCACGACGAACGGGTGCTGACGACTCGCCGTGGGATCGGTCGAGTCGGTGCGCGCGAACCCGACCTTGGCACTGAACGGATTGGGCACGACGTTGTTGACGTGCACGCCCGGGGTGAGCGCCGAGGTGATCGGGAGGTTGATGAACGGCGCGTCCCGGTTGAAGGCGTAGATGTCATCGGCCCCGTTGCCACCGACCTGGTGCGCAACGAAGTAGACCATGCCGGCCTGGACACCATCGCCCTCGATGAACTGCATGGGTGCGACGTTCTCCACCGGCCAGCGCACCTCGTCGGCGGGCAGCACCAGGTTCGGCACCAGCGACGTGCCGCCGAACTCGTCACCGGTCACGTCGAAGACGGCCAGCTCGGAGTGACTGATGCCCACGACGTTGAGCACGGGTGTGCCCTCGGGGAGCGTGGGTGAGCCGAGTCCGACCCCACCCGCGCGGATGAAATAGGAGAACGCGTCGGAGGGCGAGCTGAGGAAACCGGCGGTTCCCAGCGCGCCGAGTTCGGCGAACTGGGTCCCGGACGTCTCGCTCAGGTTGACCATCAGGTCGTCGGTGATGTGGTAGGCGAAGACCTCGAGGGCCGCGCCGTTGGCCGGGTTCTGGACGCCGAACGGATCGTCGTACTGGTTGCGGCCCATGAGGAACACGAGCGTGTCGTCGTCGGCGAAGCGCATGCCCGTCACGATGCGATCCGCGACATAGGCGCCCGGCTCGCGGAAGTCACCGTTGGTCGTGTCCTGGTACACGTTGAGCACGTTGCCGAAGCTCAATCCGTCCGTCGTCGCGATCTGGATCCAGTCGCGCCGGGACCCGTCCTGGGAGAGCCACGCGGCGAGGGACTCGTCGGGCGAGAAGCACGCCTTCAGTCCCTGCCCGCCGCCGCTCGGCATGAACGGGCGCATGTTCTGGACGCCCTGTTGTCCGGCGCTGCCGGCCGCATTGCGGTGGCCGCTCAAGTTCAGCAGCAGCACGTCCGGCTCGCCCGACGGGTCGATCTGGATGTCGCGGATCAGGAAGACATCCTCTTCGTCGGTATCCGAGCCGCCGGTGATCAGCAACCTGTCGGCGTTCTTCGAGACCAGCACCTGCGGGTCGAACCGGTCGACGGCATTGCCGAACCCCGTGGTCTGGAATTGGGGCGTCATGTAGGGGCGGGGGAACGTCGGGATGCCCTTGCCCGACCCCGGCGGTGTGAGCGGAACGGCGATCAGGTCCCGCACGAACGTCTCCTGGCGGACGTAGTCGGCCTCGGACCCGACGTTCGGCACGAAGTTGAGACCCGGGATGAAGCCGACGCGCCACTTGTGGGCCAGCGCGCCGAACATCACGTAGTTGTCCGGGCCCGACCCGACGATGAACGTGCTCTCCATCACGATGCGCCGCGACTGCACATTGCTCGACTGGACCTGTTGCAACTCGTAGGTCAGCTGCCAGGTCTGCTCGCAGGTGGCGGGCCAGACCTCTCCGTCGAGGCGAATGGCCCAGAACTGATCGGGACCGTTGTTCCAGCTCCCCGGGCTGTTGGAGCTGGGCCCCGACTTCAGGCCCGCGATCATGCTGCGCCTGTCCGGAGCGATGGAGACGATGGGGTTCCAGGTGCCCACGTCGGGCAGGCGCTGCGTCCCGGGGATCACCCGCCAGGTATGAGTGGTGCGGTCGAGCACCATGAAGCCCTGGGCCTCGTTGGACGAGATCTCGAAGCGATACAGGTCGAGATCCATGGTGACCGGGCCGCCCCCACCGTCGGCCGGCGGGATGCACGTCTCGGTGGTCGGTGTGAAGCTGAAGGCGGGGATCACGACCCGCGGCGCGTCACGATTGGTGGCGTCGAGCGAGACCCTCGTGCGCGTGCGCACCCCGGGGCTGCTGACCATCGAGTACTCACCCACCACGACCTGCCCGACGCTGTGTTCGACCTGGATCGAACTCGAGCGCTTGGTGCCGAGCGCCGCGCGCTTGGTGACGAAGAAGCGATCCTGCTCGAGCCCGTCGTACTCGATCACCTCCGCGTTGGGGATGTTGGACAGCGAGCCGCCGATGTTCTTCCACAGGTTGTCGGTCTCGGTGGGCGTGTCGCTGTTGGCCAGCGGCACGAGGATCCGACCGGTTCGCGGAAAGCCGGTGGTGTCCGCCACGATGATCTCGTCCTCGTTCGAGCCCAGGTCCGCCTCGAGCCGGGTGAGCGGGCGGGACAGCGGTGAGACCGGGCCATCGGGCGTGTTCGGGAGGATCTCGAGGAAGCGGAACTGTCCCAGGTTGACGCCCGGATCGGATGGGGTGGGCATGGGCGCCGGCTGATCCCCGAGCGGCTTGAGGTTGCTGCCCAGGACGGGGTCGATGTCGGTCACCCCCACCATCCTGAACAAGCGCTCGTCTCCCGCCGCGTTCAGCGTGAAGGAGTACGAGACGTTGAAGCCGGGCGGCTCCAGGGAGACCGTCACGCCGTTGCTGAGCTGCACGCGGGGGACGCTCGAGTTGTCCAGCACGACCGCCTGCAGGAAGACCTCACCGGTGTACAACCCGGCCGGGATGGTGAAGGACGCACCGCCCTCGCCCTGGGCGTCCAACATGGCGCCCGTGTCGAGCAACACGAAGGGCGGCTGAGTGAACAGCGGCGGCGGAATCAGGTCGACCGGCGCCGGCGTCTGCTGGGCCGAGAACAGCAGGCCCCAGAAGACCAGCTCGTTGGGTTGGGCCAACGCCTCGTAGGAGATCGTGAGTTCCACGACCTGGTTGTTGACCGCCGGGAAGACCCCCGAGTTGTCGAACGGGTCACTCGCGCCGGGCACGTCGAGACCCATGCCGTCGGAGAGCACGAGGTGGGGATATGCGCCCGGCACCTGGGCCTGCAGGGAGGGGCAAGCCAGGAGCAGGACGACGAACCAGAGTCGACCGAAGTGCAGCATGGACGGAGTCTATCCGATGGGGCCCGCGGCCAGCACGGGGCGGAATCAGACCCCAGGCACGGGTCGGGGGGCCTGGGGCCGGCGCCGAGGGACGGGGTCGCGCGGAGGGTTCGGGGGGGCGGAACGACGAGCTTCGGACGGATTCGCCAGGGAAGCGCTGACAGCCGGGACCGAGGGGGTCAGCGGCCGCTCACGGCCTCGGTGACGGGCATGTCCACAGCCTGCAGGATCCGATCGGCCAGCCCCCGTGGCGTGAACCCGATGCGCTCGAGCAGCTCGGCCCGGGTGCCGTGCTCGATGAAGCGGTCGGGCGCGCCGATGGTCAGCGTCGGCGGCAGCGGTCCTCCACGCCCGGCGAGCGCCTCGAGTACGGCGCCTCCGAAGCCCCCCGTCACGGCGTGCTCCTCCAGCGTCACCAGCAGCCGCGCATCGGCCAGCGCCGGCTCCAGCACGTCCACGTCCACCGGCTTGGCGAAGCGCGCGTTGACCACCGTGGCCTCGAGCCCTTCCGCCGCGAGCAGCTCCGCGGCCTCCAGTGCCAGCGGGACCATCGTGCCGTACGCGGCCAGCACCAGATCGGCACCCTGCCGAACCACGAGGCCGCGCCCCCACTCGATCGGCGCCACCGGGCCGTCCGCCGCGGGCGCGCTGTCGCGCGGGTAGCGCAACGCCACCGCCCCGGGGTGCTCGACGGCGAACTCGAGCATCGCTTCGAGCTCCTCGGCATTGGCCGGTGCGAGCAGCGTGATGTTGGGCAGGGTGCGCAGGTAGGCGATGTCGAACAGGCCGTGGTGCGTTGCGCCGTCGTCCACCAGACCGGCACGGTCCATGGCCAGCACCGACGGCGCGTCCTGGATCAGCAGCTCCTGGAACACCATGTCGTAGCCGCGTTGCATGAAGGTCGAGTAGATCGCGCAGACCGGACGCAGGCCGCCTTTGGCCAGGCCACCGGTGAACGCCACGGCGTGCTGCTCGCAGATGCCCACATCGTGGCACTGGTCGGGCAGCGCATCGGCCAGCAGCTTGAGTCCCGTGCCGTCGGGCATGGCGGCGGTGACGCCCACCACGCGTTCGTCCGCCCGGGCGAGTTCGACCAGCTTGTGGGCGAAGACATCGGTGTAGGCCGGTCGCTTGGACGGCTTGGCGCCCTTGGGCGGATCGGCCTCACCGTCGCTCTGTCGCGGAGGCTGCGGCTTCACCCCGTGCAGCTTCTGCGGGTCGCTCTCTTCGTCGGCGTGCCCGGCACCCTTGCGCGTGAGCAGGTGCAGCAGGGTCAGGCCCTCGCGCACCTTGAGATCGCCCAACGTGTGCACCAGACGCGGCAGGTCGTGCCCGTCCATCGGGCCGAAGTAGTCGAAGCCGAACTCCTCGAAGACGTGTCCCGGGGTCACCACGGAGCGGGCCACCTGGAGCGTCTCCTGCAGCGAGCGGTCCACCTTCTCGCCGATGAACGGGATGTGCTTGATCAGCTCGTGCAGCTCGCGCTTGGCGCCGGTGTACAGCGGGCCGGTACGCACCCGGGCGAAGTAGCGCGTGAGCGCGCCCACCGTGGGACTGATCGACATCTCGTTGTCGTTGAGGATGACGAGCATGTTGACGTCGGCCTCGCTGGCCGCGTTCATGGCCTCGAAGGCCACGCCCGCCCCGTACCCGGCATCACCGATGATCACCACCGTGCGCCGATCCAGGCCGGCGGCCTTGTCCGCCGCCGCCAGGCCCAGACCCAGCGAGATCGACGTGCCCGCGTGTCCGGTGTGGAACAGGTCGAAGTCGCTCTCCGCCGGGTGCGGGAAACCGCACAGACCATCGGTCTGGCGCATGGTGCGCATGCGGTGCTTGCGGTGGGTGAGCATCTTGTGCGGGTAGCACTGGTGCCCGACGTCGAAGACCAGCCGGTCGTTGCGGAAGTCGTACACGTAGTGCAGCGCGATGGTCAGCTCGAGCACACCCAGGCCGGAGCCCATGTGGCCGCCCGTCTCGCTGATCGCGGCGATCAGCTCCTCCCGCATGTCGTCGGCGAGGGATGGGAGTTCCTCGACCTGCAGGCGCCGGAGATCCTCCGGAGAGTCGACGTGATCAAAGTGGGACATGGAGCCGGACCGCCGGGGGAGCGAAGGGGGAGCAGGACGCATGATACGGGCCGCCCACAGGCGCTGAAACCCGCGATCGGGTCGGCTTGGGCGGCCGGGATGCGGCGTCGCGCCTCGCTCGAGGACCTAGGAGGCCCGGGAGAGGATCATCTCGCCCAGTTCTCGGGCCAGTTCGCCCGCGGGCCCGGGGGCGAGCGCAGCCACGGCCGCATCCACCATCCGACGCGCATCGACGCGGGCCTGTTCGGCCCCCACCGCCGCCGGCCAGGTCATCTTGTCCCGCTCGGCGTCGGCGCCGGCCGCCTTCCCCAGCGCCTCCGTGGTGCTCTCCAGGTCGAGCAGGTCGTCCACGATCTGGAAGGCCATCCCCAGCTCGTGCCCGGCCCGCGCGAGGCGCTCACCGTGCTCCCGGTCGGCGCCGGCGGACAGCGCCCCCAGTTGCAACGAAACCGCGATCATGGCCGCGGTCTTGCCGGCGTGGATCGTGGCCACCCGGCGCACGTCGGGCTCGCAACCCTCCGCGGCGAGATCCGCCACCTGCCCCCCGACCATGCCTTCCCAGCCGGCAGCGACGGCCAGGGCGCTGACCATCGCGGCGATGTCCCGCCCGGGCGGCGTGTGTCGCGCGAGGACTTCGAAGGCCAGCGTCAGCAGACCGTCACCCGCCAGCACGGCCATGGCCTCACCGTAGACGAGGTGCGCACACGGCTTGCCGCGCCGCAACTGCCCGTCGTCCATGCACGGCAGGTCGTCGTGCAGCAGGGAGTAGGCGTGGACCAGCTCCACGGCGACGGCAGCCGGGAGCGCATCGTCCCGACGGCCACCGCCGTCGAGGGCTCCCAGCGCGACCAGCGTGGGGCGTAGCCGCTTGCCACCCGACAGGGCGATGTGGCGCATGGCCCCGGCGAGGGCGCCGGCCCGTTGTTCGTCCGGCACCCAGGCAGCGAGGGCCACCTCGACCTCGGTGCAGACGTCTTCCTGGAACGACTCGAAGGCGCTCACTGACGGCTGCCGAGCAACGCGTCGACCCAGCGGCCGTAGTCGGAGCCGGGGAGCGACAGGCGCATGGCGCCGTTGTAGAACGGCCGCTCGAACCCCTCCACCAGCACCGCGCCGTCCCTGAGTTCCAGGGCCGGGCCGTTGCCGTCCACCGTGGCGTTCGACGCGCGGATGCGACGATCGTCGCTCTCGATCACGAGGTCGTGCAGGCGGCCGGCACGCCAGGCGCCGAGCGACACCACCCGATAGTCGTGGGGGTCCAGCAACTCGTCGAGGGCGGTGCGCAAGGCCACCGAGCTGGCGACACCATCGGGCAAGGTCACACCGATCGCGTTCCAGGCATCCGCATCCAACAGCGGCAGCGGGTACTCGGCCACCCATTCCCAGCCGTCGCCGCCACCCACGGCGCGGTTCTCGAGCCGCAGCCGGGCGGACCCCGCCAGCACGGTGACCACACCGCGATCCGCCGGCACCACCCGGGCGACGCCCCCGTAGTCATCGGTCTCCACCAGCATCACGCCGTGCAACGCGCCATCGGTCACGTACTCGACCTCGGCCACGCGCAAGCGCTCGGCGCCGCTCGCCACCAACGCCGCGGTGGCCGCTTCGGAGAGCGACGAGTCGGGTGGGTTGGTGCTGGTCTCGAGGGTCGGACGCGCCTGGGCCGCCCAACGCTGCTCCAGCCCGCCCAGGGTCTCGTGCAGTGCCTGGACCTGGAGCTCGCGCTCCAGCAGCTGGCTGCGCAGACGGGCCATCTCCGCCAGCTGCCCGTTGCGCTCGTTGCGCATCTCGGAGCGTTCGCTCAACGCCTGTTCGGCCTCGGCGCGCGCGGCCTGCAGCTCGTCCGCGAGGGCCTGCCCCGAGCTGACGAGTGCGTCGCGCTCGCTGGCGAGCTGCTCGATGCGTCCATCCAGCTCCGCGACCCGATCGCGGGACTGCTCGTGCTCGGCGCGCAGCCCGGCCAATGCCAGCTCGGCGGCGCGCCCGGCGTCACGGCCATCCTCGAGCCGGTGCCCGAGGTCGGCGACCATCCCACGCAGCTCTTCGAGGTCCTCGTCCTGCACCGATCCGAGCGAGGCCTGCAGCGCCGCTGTCTGCTGGGTGCTCAGGCTGCGCAGCTCCTGCGCCAGCCCCTGCGATTCCTCGCGTGCCTCGTCCAGTCGGGCCGCCAGCCACCATGCGACCACCACCAGCGCGCCGAACCCGAGCACGGTGGCGACCGCCAGCAATCGCCCCGCGCGGCGACGCAAGGAGCGCAACTGGCTGCGCGTGCCCCGCTGGCTCTCGTGCACGTCCTCGAGGCGCCGGTGCACGGCGGCCATGGCGCCCTCCACCCGCCCACCGTCGTCGCGCTCGTCCCCGACCCGCTGGACGAGGTCGGCCTGGGTCTGGTGCATGCCCTCGAGCGCCTGGGCCTGCATCACCAGCGCCGTCGCCAGCCGGGCCTCGGGCGAGAGCGTCTCGATCTCCATCGGGCTCAGGGGCGACGGGCCCGGCGGACGTTCGTCCTCCAGGTCCAGGCGGATGATGTCGTCGTCTTCGTCCGGCTCGTCGCGGAAGGAGCCGTCGCGGAGAGGATCACTCACGGTTCAGGGGACCTCGACGGAGTCGGCAGGGGCGGAGTCGACGGGGCTTGCGTCGGACGGGGCCGGAGAGCGCACCTCTCCGGGTTCCCCTTGGACGGCCTCGGCGCCCGGATTGTCCAAGTGAATCCGCTCGATCTGGCGCCGGGTCGCACGCCGCTGGGCCCACAGCAGGACCAGGTGGTACGTGGGCACCGACACGGCGGTCGCCATGATGAAGGATCCGACGATCATGGGCCAGAACACCGCCTCGCCCAGGTCCTCGCCGAGCTTCCCGAGGGCCCCCAGCAGCCCCTCCTCGAGCAGGTGGCTGTGGACCTGCCCGAGCCGCTCGGCCACGTCCTCGAAGCCCAGCGAGGGCTGGGCCACGATCAGCGCGCCGAGCCAGTAGTAGGCGAAGTACAGCGGCAGCAGCGTGAGCGGGTTGCTGATCCAGACCAGCGCCAGGCCCACCGGGATGTTGGCGCGCAGGGGGATCGCCAGGATCCCGACGATCGCCATCTGCACCCCGACGGTCGGCGTCAGCGCCACCCACATGCCGAGCGCCGCGCCGCGCGCGAGTGAAGCGGGAGTGCCCTGGGCCTGCCTGACCGGGTCGATGACCCGCTCGCGGATCAGGGCTCCAAGCCTCACCAATCCTCCTCGTCGGGATGCTCGTCGAACCAGGTCTCCCAGTCGGCCGAGCCCGTGAAGCGCTGCCGCGTCAACTCGGTCAACGCCTCGTCCATCGCGGCCTCGACAGCGCCGAGAAAGCGCTCCGCGTCCCCGGCCTCGGCGTCCTCGCGCTTGCGCGTGAGTTCCTTCTGCGCCCGCTTGGTCGCATCGGCGTAGCGCTCCACGAGCACCTTGGCGGCCTTCTTGCGGATCGCGAAGTCGGCATCCTTCAACTGGCCGATGGCGACGACGGCCGCGCGCGCCACGGCCGGATCCGAGTCCTTGAGCAGTCCGCTGAAGAACGAGAGCTCCCCCGGGTCGGCGCGATAGCCGAGGCCTTCGACGATCGCCGCGCGGACCTCGCCCCACTCCTTGATGTGCGCCTGCTTGAGCAGCGGCTTGAGCACGTCGGGGCCTTCGGGCTTGTCGTAGAGCAGGCCCACCGCCATGACGTAGATACCCTCCACGTCGTCCTTGTCGCTGAAGATCTCGTACTCGTCGGTGACCTCGTCGTAATCGAGGACCTCCACCCGCGGCTGGTACTTGGAGAAGACCTTGCCCACGGCCTTGCCGATGCGCTTCACGGTGCGCGGCGAGACGTCGCGGTAGACCATGTCGAGCGTCTCGAACGACTCCCGCATGCGTTCCGGGTCGCGCTCGTCGATGGCCTGGTCGATGGCGTCCAGGGCGTCGTCCGCCAGATCCTCGACATCGTCCTGGAACGGAGCCGTGGTGGCCCGGGCAGCCGGTGGCAGGCCGACGGCGAAGAGCGTCGAGAGCAGCAGCACGCCAAGTGTGTATGGCTTCACGGGTAACGCCTCCTCAGGTGCGCGATCCGCCATCGTAGGCCGGGTCCCGGCGGCGCACAACACGACCCGAACAGGCCGTTCGCGGAGGGAACCGAAGGTCAGGAAGCGGTCGGCGCGCCGCCGTGGCCACAGACCGCCGCCACCCGCGCCCGGTAGGCCCGGCGGACCAGGGTGGTCACCGGACGAGCGTCGGGCAGGCGCCGACCATCGAGCAGATCCACCGACAGCAGGCCCTTGCCGGCCCCGGTCAGGAAGCACTCGTCGAAGCGGGACAGATCGCTCGCCGGCACCCTGCGCTCGGCCAGCGGCAACCCCAGTTCGCCGGCGAATTCGAGCACCAGCCCCCGGGTGATCCCCGGCAGGATCCCCTCCGTGGCAGTCGGCGTGACGAGCGTGCCGGCCTCCACGAAGAACACGTTCGAGACCGTGGCCTCCTGCACGTTGCCCGCATGGTCGAGCAGCAGATCGTCGACCCGCCCCCCGGCCTCTGCCCGCTCACGCAGCAGGTAGTGGACGAGGTAGCTGGTGGCCTTCAGGCCCGCGATGGGCGAGTCGGCTTCGTGACGGGCCTCGGCGATCCCCACCGCGACCTGGCCGGGTGGCGGCAGCGGCGGCAGGTCGCGCATGTGCGCCAGAACGCGCTGACCCAGCCCCCTCCGGCCGGCGACCGCGTGCCCGTCCCCCACGTCCCCGGTTTCGTCGGTCGAGGCGTCGGCGCCTGCGGTCACGGTCACGCGGCACATGCACTCGTCGCCGTCGGTCCGGCGGGCCAGCTCTTCGATGCCCGCCGGCAGCGCGGCGAGCGCCGCCGGCTCGCGCAGGCCCAGGCCGGCCAAGCCTCCGCGCAGGCGCGCCATGTGCCGCTCGATCATGAACGGCTTGCCCCGGTACAGGTGGACCGTCTCGAACGCACCGAGGCCGTAGAGCAACGTGCGGTCCAGACTGGACACGGTCGCGTCGGCGGCAGCGACCACCTCCCCATCGCACCAGACGAGTCGGCCGCTCACGAGCCACAGCTCCAGGCCCACGCGCGACCAGGGCGCGCGGCGATCAAGAACGAGGACACGGTTCTCCGGAACATGCGACGGGCATTCTAGAATCCAAGCGATGGCCACCGCACGGGACGATCGTGGGAAACGACTGCTCGACACCTACCTGCTGGGACTCGAGCACTCCCGACGTGCCAGCCCGCACACGCTGAGGGCCTATCGTTCCGACCTCACGGCGCTGCTGGACTTCGCCGCCGAGCGAGGCGTGCACGACCCCGCCGGGATCGACACGCTGCTGCTGCGCGAGTTCCTCGCCGAACTCTCCCAGCCGAGCCGGGCGACGCTGGCGCGCAAGCAGGCGTCCTTGCGCGGGTTCTTCCGCTGGCTCCGACGGCAGGGGCACCTCGAACGCGATCCGACCGGCCTGCTGCGCACACCACGACGCGGGCGTCACCTGCCCAAGGCGATCGACGAAACGGGCATCGGCGCCCTGCTCAAGGCCCCCCTCGGGGACGACTTCGCCGCCGTGCGCGACCGGGCCCTGCTGGAGTCGCTCTACTCGACGGGGATGCGCGTGGCCGAGTGCGAGGGCCTGGACCTGGACGCCCTGGACCTGGAGCAGGGCTCGGTGCACCTGCTCGGCAAGGGCCGCAAGGAGCGGCTGGCATTCCTCGGACGACAGGCCCGCAATGCCTTCCAGGAGTACCTGCCGCAGCGATCGCAGCTGCTCACCCGACGTCGCCGGGCGGGAGAGCAGGCCGTGTTCGTCAATGCGCGCAACGGGGGACGCCTGACCGGCCGCAGCATCGCGCGGCTGGTGAAGCAACATGCCACGGCCGCGGGATTGCCGGCAGACACCAGTCCGCACACACTGCGCCATTCCTTTGCGACCCACCTGCTCGATCACGGCGCCGACCTGCGTGTCGTGCAGGAGATGCTCGGCCACGAGAGCCTCTCCACGACCCAGATCTACACCCACGTCTCGATCCACCGCCTGAAGGACGTCTACCGCCGCGCCCACCCGAGGGCCTGACGCGATGCTCGCCGCATGACCCCTCGTCGCCGCCCGCTCCACCAAGGCCAGCGCGCCCTGCTCAACCTGACGCGCAGCTTCGCGCGCCTCGTGGGCGGTGACCAGACCGTGTTGATCCTGCTCGGCGGCATGATCGGCGTGCTGACCGGGCTGGTCGCCGTGGTGTTCGTACGCCTCGTGCGCTTCCTCACCGCCCTCGCGTGGAACCACGAACTCAGCGACGAGCCGGCGCACATCACCGAAGCGCTCCACAGCGGCCACCTGCCCGACTGGTATCCCCTGCTCGTGCTCCCCGTGGGCATGCTGCTCGTGTCGTGGATCGTGCGCAGGTTCTCACCGGAAGCAGGCGGCCACGGCGTGCCCGAGGTCATGTCCGCGGTGGCCACGCGCAACGGACGCATCCGCGGTTCGGTGGGCTGGGTCAAGATGCTGTCCTCGTCCTTGAACATCGGGTTGGGTGGCTCGCTCGGAAAGGAGGGCCCGATCGTGCAGGTGGGCTCGGCCTTCGGGTCCGCCCTCGGGCGCATGTTCAAGGTCAAGCCTCAGCACATGCGCACGCTCGTGGGCTGTGGCGCGGCGGCCGGCATCGCGGCGGTCTTCAACGCGCCCATCGGCGGCGTCATGTTCGCGCTCGAGATCATCATCGGCACCTACGAGCTGACGTCGTTCACGCCGATCGTGATCGCCTCGGTCATGGGTTCGGTGTCGGCCCAGCGCTTCCTGCGCGGGGAAGCCGACGTGAGCAACTTCATCACCGCGAGCCCGTCGTTCCACATCCCCGAGCAACTCAAGGAAGGGCTGACCATCGTGTCACCCTGGGAGTTCGCCGCCTACGCCATCCTCGGCTTGCTGGCGGGACTGCTGTCGGTCGGGTTCACCCGCAGCCTCTACCGCATCGAGGACGCATTCGCCGGCTGGACGGCACCCTGGTGGGTGCACGCGGTCTCGGCCGGTCTGATCGTGGGCATCGCCGGCATGTTCGCCCCCGAGGTCCTGGGCGAGGGCCACGACTTCATGGACCACCTGCTGCAGTCGGATGGCAGCGACATGCCCTGGGAGCTGCTGCTCAAACTGGGACTGATCAAGGTCCTGGCCACGGCGGTGACCATCGGCGGCGGCGGCTCGGGAGGCGTGTTCATGCCCTCGTTGTTCGTGGGCGCCGTGTTCGGCGGCCTCTTCGGGCAGGCCATGGGCGCGCTCTTCCCGGGCCAGGTCGCCGGCCTGGGGGCCTACGCGCTGGCCGGCATGGCGGCGCTGTTGGCGGGCACGGCCCACGCGCCCCTCACCGGCATCCTGCTGCTGTTCGAGATGAGCGACAACTACCTGCTGATCCTGCCGCTGATGACGGTGTCGGTCCTGGCCACGGCGGTGGCCAGCCGTTTGCTGCCCGACTCGATCTACACGCTCAAGCTCTCCCGCCGGGGCATCGTCGTGAACGACCGGCAGGACACGGGACTGCTACGACGGCTCAAGACCTCCGACGCCATGCGCCCACCCGTCGAGACGATCTCCGAGGCCGCCCGCTTCAACGAGATCGTGCGGCGCCTGCTGCAGTCCGACCAGCACGACTTCCCGGTCGTCGACAGTGAAGGGCACCTGGTGGGCGGCCTCTCGCTCGACGACCTGCGGGAGTTCCTGCGCGAAGAGCACCTGAGCCAGATCCTCGTCGCGCGCGACTGCCTCAAACCGATCGACACCCTCCCACCCCACAGCAGCCTGCTCGAAGCGCTCGAGGTCTTCGATCGCGGAGATGTCTACGAGATCCCCGTCGTCTCCCGCGGGCGGATGGTGGGCAGCCTGCGACGTCGCGACGTGATGCGCACCTATCGCCGCGCGCTGCTCGCCTCCCTGCCGCCGCACGCCCGTCGCGCAGCGGACCCTCCGCGCCCCGGGGCCTGACTCAGCCCTCGGCCGGGCGCTCGAGGAACTTGCCGAGCACGAACACGGCAGCGCCGATGATCAGCCCGCCGAATTCGAACGTCATGTCGTTGATCGACGTGAGCGACGCGAACAGCACGAAGCCCACGATGATGATGCCGGCGAGCTGGAGCAGACGGGGACCGTTCACGATCTCGACCTCGGGATTGCGGGCAGCCGTTCGCCGCCGTGCGCGGCGCACACCATAGAACCCTGTCCCCGCACGGGGCCAGCAACGGGGCCAGCAACGGGGCCAGCAACGGGGCCGGCAACGGGGCCGGCAACGGGGCCGGCAACGGGGCGACGGTCGCCCGGGTTGACCCCCGGCGCGAGGCGCTCGCAGCTGCTAGCGCCGAGGCACCTCGGAGACGTAGTGGGCGCGCTGCTCCTGGTAGTGAGTCCAGGTCGGCGCCTCGGGATCCGTCGCCTCGAGGGCACGATCGATGGCCGAGAGGGCCTGTTCGTAGCGCCCTTGCAGCGCCAGGCCTTCGGCCATCAGGTTCCAGGCCGCCGCGTCCCGGGACAGCTCGACCCGCAACAGGCGCCCCAGCACCCGGGTGGCCCCGACCGGATCGTGGATCTCGGGATCCGACGAACGCACCTGGAGTTGGGCCAGGCGGAAGGCGACTTCGGGATCGTCGGTGTCCAGGCTCTTGAGCAACGAGACACACTCACGCGCCTCGTCGCGCTCCCCGCGCCGCTCCAACAACAAGACGAGTTCGACGACGGTGGAGGGTGACAGGCCCGCCACCTTGAAGGCCGTGCGCAGGTGCTCGATCGCCTCGGTCTCGGCCCCGCGGTCGGCCGCGATCAGGCCCAGGGCCTCGTGCGCCGCGCCGAGCGTGGGATCCGCATCGAGCGCGGCCTCGTACTCGATCACGGCGCCGTCCACGTCCCCGAGCTGCTCGAGCGCGCGGGCCAGGGTCAGGTGCACCCAGCTCGCGTCGAGGGTGCTCCCGGCCGCGTCGAGCATCAGCGCCCGCTCGAGGTACTCGCGCGCCTCGAGGAAGCGATCGAGTTCGAACAACGTCGTGCCGACGTTGGCCGCGTGGATCGGTTCGGCGGGTTCCCGTCGCGCCGCCTCCAAGTAGAGCTCGAGCGCGTTGACGCCTTGCCCCTGATCGCGCAAGACGTGCGCGAGCCCCAGGGTCAGCGGCAGGCTCTCGGGCGCCAGCATGCGCGCCTGCCGGTACGCCTGCTCGGCCCGGTCCAGTTCGCCCACGGCGGCGAACAACAGCCCCAGCCCGCGATGGGCCTCGACTTCGTCCGGCTCGAGGGTGATCGCCGTCATCAGCGCTTCGTATCCCTCGACCCAGCGCCGCCCCTCGACGTGCAGCAGACCCAGGCTGGTCCAGCTCTGGGAATCTTCGGGGGAGACTTCGGTGGCAGCCGTGAGGTGGAACACGGCCTGATCGTGCTCGCCGAGTTCGTAGTGCACGCGCGCCAGCACGTTGCGGCTGGCGACATCGTCCGGCTCGAGCCGCACGGCTCGCTTCAGGCTGTAGCGCGCGGCCGTGAGGTCACCGACGTGCAAGCTGGCCACGCCGTGCAGGAACCACACGATGGGACTGCCGTCGTCCTGCTCCCTGGCTTCCTCGAGCAGCGGCAGGGCCACGCGGGGCTGGCCGGCCGAGATCGCCTCGGCGGCGAGGCTGAGGCGGAAGAGCCACTGTTCGCCGGCGCCGACCGTGAGGCCGGCCGGACCGAAGCCGGACGACGTGTCGTCCGCCGGGGGCCGCGGGTCGACGGGTGCGCCGGCATCCACGACCCGAGGCGTCAGCACCGGGCGCGTGGCCGAGGCGCCGGCCGTGGAGCCCGGCGCCGACTCGTCCGGGGCGGCGGTCGCTCGCGTCCTGGACGAAGAGCCCGGGGCAGCACACCCGGAGGAGACCGCGAGCGCCGAGCCGAGGGCCAGAGCCCAGGGGAGCAGGAAGCCGTGATGTCGGGGCATGGTGAACCCTCGGACCCGGCCGGCGACCGCGAATGTCGTCTGAACCGGGTCGGTGCGGCGCTCTTCGAGGCACCGCTCCGCTATCGGCCAGCCGCCTTCCCTCGGTGAACGACAATCCGGGAGGGGCTGGCAAAGACCCGTGAAGTCCGGCCGGGAACCATCCGATAGACCGGATCATGGCCGCCGCCGCAAATGCTGCTCTGACCTACGATGAATGGCGCGAGCGCATCAGCCGCGATCTCGGCGTGCTGGTGGTCGACGACGAGGGGCGCCGACGCTGTGCCCGGGAGCACGGCCTGGCTGCCCGCCTCACGCGCGAACAGGCCGAGGCCCTGTTCCTCAAGAACGCGATCGTCCGACCCCGTGGCGAGATCGTCATCGGTTCGTAGACTGGTCGCGTGAACGCGCGCACCACGTTGATCGCCACCCTCGTCGTCGTGCTCGCCCTGATCGGCGCGAGCGTGTACTGGCTGAGCCTCTCCGAGCACGACGACAGCGGGACTCCCGCCACACTCAGCGGTCCGCGCACAGCGGACCGCGGCGACGACGGGAGCCTGCCGCGCATCCCCGACCCGAGCGACCCGAGCGCGGTGGACGCGTCGGCACCCGGGCCGCTGGACGCGGGAGCGGAGCTCACCGTCGTGGAGGGCTTCGTGCGCGACGGTCAGGGCCGACCGATCCCGTTCGCCGACGTCAGCGCCTACCGTTTCGACGCCCACGACTACGGGAGCCCGCGCGACAACCTGGAACTGATCGCCCAGACCAACGCCGAGGGCCGCTTCCTGTTCCTCGACCTGCCCGTCGGCGAGACGCTCGGCGTGGAGGCCACCTACGAGAACCTCGCGCCCGCGTTCAAGGAGCCGTTCACCGTGGTCGCCGGGGAGCGCCAGAACCTGGGTGAGATCGTGATGCAGTCGGGGTTCACCCTGGTGGGTGTCGTGCGTGAGCCCAGCGGTCACACGCTCTACGGGGCGACCGTGCGCTTGAGCGACCTCAACGGGATGCCCGCCGTGGGCGCCACGACGCCGCGCGACGTGGTGGTGACGACCGACACCGCCGGCCGCTACGAGATCCCCCATCTCGCCCTGCGGCAGTACCGCCTGGAGGTCAGCCAGCCCGGCTTCGGCGGCGTCGAGAAGATCCTCTCCTTCGTGCTGCAGATCCCCACCGACACCTGGACCCAGGACTTCGTGCTGCAACCGGCCGAGAGCTTCCTGGGCGGGGAGGTGCTCGACGAACTCGAGCGACCGGTGTCCGACGCACAGGTCAGCATCCGCCGGCGCCGCCTCAGCACCCAGACCGTGCTCGAGCGCACCCAGGACACCGGCGCCGACGGACGTTTCCGTTTCGAGCCCCTGCCCGACGGCAAACGCTACGACGTCGAGGTGGACGCACCCGGCTACTACCTCGCGAGCCGTGACAAGCTCGAGGCGGGTCGTGACGACCATCGCGTGCACCTGCTGCCCGCGCTCACGGTGCGGGGCAAGCTCATCGCCCGGTCCGCCCTGCCCGAAGTCGTCCAGGTCACGGTCCTGCCCGACGTGAGCACCAACGCAGGGCTCGTCTCGCCGGCGCCGGCCCGGCGCACGTTCCCCCAGGCCGAGTACCCCGAGTCGTTCGTCTTCGACGACCTGCGTCCGGGAACCTATGCCTTCGAGGTCAGGGCCGAGGGGTTCGCCGTGACCAGGAGCCCTTCGGTGACGATTGCGGCCACGACGCCCTTCGTCGAGCTGCAGGTGCTGCTGTTCAGCGGAGGTGACGTGACCGGGCGCCTGATGGACGGCGAAGACGGCGTGGCGCAGGCGCGAGTGGAACTGCGCGATGAACACTACGATCCCTCCCTGTCGCTGGAGAGCGCCTTCCCGACCCAGCCCCTGTACGGGCTCGCCACACGCACCGACGAAGGCGGTCGCTTCGCCCTCGAGCGCGTGCCGCAAGGGAAGTACACCCTGAGCCTGTTCGCCCAGGGCTCCCCGCCGATCCACGTGCGCGACCTGATCGTCGAGGAGGGTGCGGCCGTGGAGCTGGGTACGCTCGTGGTGGAACAGGGAGCGATCCTGCGCGGCCGTGTGCTGGGCGAGGATGGCGAGGCCCAGGCCGGCGCGCGCGTGTCGGTCTCGAGTGCCGCCCATCACGGACAAGCGACCACCGACGCCACCGGACGCTTCGTCCTGGAGGGCCTGCCCGCCGGCGACTACGACGTGGCGGCCATTCCCAAGGATCTCTGGGCAGCGCTCCGATCCGAAGCGCGGCAGGCCGTGTCCTTGCGGCCCGGTGACGAGTTCGAGTTGGAACTCACGCTCGCCCTGCGGGAGTTACCGGGCAGCCCGGACCAACCGCGCTGAGCCCCCACGCCCGCGTCGGCGGGCGCCGGGCGCCGTCTCAGTCCGGGATCTCGAACTCGGTGCCGTCCAACTCGACCGTGGCCGGCGCGCTGTCACCGTGTCCGTCGAAGCGGTTCACTCGGTACAGACCGGGCGTCACCCGCACCCGCTCTCCCGGTCGCAGCTCGACGATCGAGCGCCCATCGTCGAGCGTGGCGCGTGACCATGCCGATGCCGTGGGCAGCGTCACCCAGCCCCGGTCGTCGGCCCCCAGGCCCTGCCAGAGCACGACGCCCAGGACCAGCAACAGCGCCAGGCTGACCCAGAAGTACGTCCCCATGGCGCCGCGGATGCTGCGCGCACCTCGCTTCATCGGTTCCCCTCCCCGCTCTCCCACCCCCCGCTGCCGGGCGGCAGCCCGCACGCGCCCCTCGATGCCCCACAGGTGCGGCGCGTGATCATCCCGGCTCCTCGAGCGGCAGCCGGACCAGGACCCAGGTGCGCTCGTCGCAGCGCGTGCTGTCGAGGAACTCGAGCCGGTCGAGCGCACTCGACGGTCCGTCCGCCCCCACCGCTTCGACGAAGAGACGCCCGTCGGCATACACCACCGACAGGCGTCGCTCCACGTCGAGCCCGAGTCGTTCGCTGATCGCCCGCGCGGCACGGGTGAGCGCCAGCGCCGTCGCGTCGGCCTCCACGTACACGTCGCCCGACGATCCGGCGGCGTGGATCCACCCCTGCCGCTCCGGCGGGTCGCTGACCCAACCGGGCGGACAGGCGCGGCAACCCGCAGCCATCGTCACCAGGATGCACGCGGCGAGTGGCGCCCGCGCGATACGCAACAGCCGCATCAGTCGAGCTGCTGTCGACGCTCCCGGATCAGGCTCTCGAGCTGATCGCGCATGCGATCGCGCTCGCCCGCCGTGAGCTCGCGGGTGTCGGCCCGCAGGCGCTCGTTCAGCGACGCCTGGAACTCACCCAGGAACGAATCGCCGGCGTCGTACTTGAGCCAGACGTAGTAGTAGTCGCCGTCCCACCACTTGTCCTCGATGCGCACTCCGGACAGCGTGGTGTCGATGATCTGGCGCGTGTACAGCTGATCGTTGATCAGGGAGGACAGCGAGCCCTCGCGCAGCCGGTCGCCGGCTTCACCGACGTAGGCCTCCAGCAGGCGCTGCACGCCCACTTCGAGGAACGCACCGATGTCGGCGCGTCCGTCGGCGAGCGCCTTCTCTTCGGCCAGGTCGAGATCGAGGAAGATCGGGGCACGGCCGGACGAGTAGTACACCAGCGGCTCGTCGTCGGCGTCCCACTCGTAGGCGGGGTTGTACACCCACTCCGGCGCTGCCGGGTTGAGCACCTCTTCGGCGGGGCGCGGCTTGCTGCTACTGCAAGCGGTGGCGATCAGGGCGGTGAGGACAAGAAGGCAAGCAACACGTGTCATGGAAGAACTCCCGTACGACCTTGAGGGACTCAATGGTATCGGTGCCTCGGGGACCCAACAAGCAACGCCGAGCGACGTCGCCCGCCGCGAACCGAAGGCGCGCGGCGGATTCCGCGATGCCGAACGAATTCTGCATCGCACGGCCCCGACGTGCGGCGCTCACGAAACCGTTAGTAGGGCAGGCAACCGGGACAGGGGACGCAACAGCCGGAGCGATCGGCCGGCTGGACATGCCGTGAAGCCGGCGCCCTCCCACGCCACGCTTGCGTCACGAGCAGCGGTCGGCCGACCCCGACCCTGCCAGCCACTTGGACGGCCGCGGCGCACGTGTCTTCCCGCACTCCGCCCGGACCCCACGCGGGGAGCGCCCGGCACGGGCCCGGCGCCCTGGCGCAACCTCGTGCTCAGGTCTCGTGATCGAACAGGGCCGACAGCTCGGGCACCAGTTCGAGCGTGCGCTCCCGCAGCAGCGCCCGGATCTCCGTGGTGCTCTCCAGCTCGAACACCTTCTGCGCCAGCTTGCGCGACTCGGCGAGATCCACGGCGCCGATCACCCGGCGCACGATGGGCAGGAAGTAGGGCGACATGCTGAAGCTGCGCAGGCCCAGCCCGAGCAGCACGATCGTCGCCTCCGGATCGCCTGCCATCTCCCCGCACAGGCAGACCGGCGTCTCCGCGGCATGGGCCGCCTCGATGATCAGGCGCAACAGGCGCAGCACACCGGGGTGCAACGGCTGGTAGAGGTCCGCCACGCGTGCGTTGTTGCGGTCGACGGCCAGGGCGTACTGCGCCAGGTCGTTGGTCCCGATCGAGATGAAGTCGGCCTCGGACGCCATGCTCGCCGTGGCCAGCGCGGCCGCCGGCACTTCGATCATGGCCCCCACGGCGATGTTCTCGTCGAAGGGCACGCCGTGGGTCTTCAGGTCGGACTGGATCTCCGCCACGATCTCCCGGGCCCGACGCAGTTCCTCGATGGCCGTGATCATCGGGAACAGCATGCGCATGTTCCCGTGCGCCGACGCGCGCAGCAGGGCGCGCACCTGGCTGTAGAACATGTCCGGCCACTCGAGCGACAGGCGGATGCCGCGCCAGCCGAGCACCGGGTTGGGCTCCGGCGGCACCTTCAGGTAGGGCAGCGGCTTGTCGCCCCCGACGTCGATCGTGCGGAAGGTCACTTCCCGGTCGCCCACCGCTTCGAGCACCGAGCGGTAGGTGTCGTACTGCTCCTCCTCGCTGGGGAAGTACGGACGGTTCATGAACAGGAACTCGGTCCGGTACAGCCCGACACCGGGCAGGCCCTCGAGCACAGCGGGCTGCAACTCCTCGAACGCCTCCACGTTCACCAGCAGCTCGATCGACGCGCCGCCCTTGGTCTGGGCGAAGCCGCGGCTGTCCTCTTCGAGACTGGCGCGGAAAGCCTGGTAGGCCTGCTCGCGCTTGCGCGCATCGCGCACATCTTCTTCGCCCGGCTCGAGGATCACCCGACCGGCGGAGCCGTCGACGACCCAGCTCCCACCGCGCGCCGGGAGCCGTGACACGTCCACGCCGGTCACGGCCGGGATGCCGAGGTTGCGGGCCAGGATGGCCGCGTGGGAGGCGACCCCGCCCGATGCGGTCACGATCGCCGCCAGTCGCGACCGATCGACGTGCACCGCGTCCGAGGGCAGGAACTCCTTGGTGACGAGGATGATCCGCTCGCGACCGGCAGCGGCCGCAGGTGCCGCCGCCTCGTCGGCCTCGTGCCCCGCGAGGGTGCGCACGATGCGCCGGCCCACGTCGCGCAGGTCGGCCGCCGGGTCCCGGTCGGTGCTGGCCGCCACGTTCGCCAGCCGCTCGCTCCACTCCGCCACCTCGTCGCGCACGGCCACCTCGGCGTTGACGCCATTGGCGCGGATGCGCTCCCGCAGCGCTTCACGGAACGAAGGGTCGTCCACCAGCAGGCCCTGCACGGCGAAGATGCGCGAATCGCGTTCGCCGACCTCCGACGCGATCCGCTGCTGGGTCTCCGCGAGACTCGCCTTGGTCTCGTCGAGCGCCTGATCGAGGCGCGCCTGCTCGGCCGGCACCTCCCCGGCCGGCACGAAGCGCACCGGGATGTCCACATCCCAGCTCTCGTGGAACACGGCCGAGCCCACCGCCACACCCGGCGCCACGGGCACACCCGTCACGACGATCCTGCGCGGAACCGAACTGCGATCGGCGTCGCCTGCAGCCCCGGCAGGGCGGCTTCCTGGAGGATCGGCCACGGTCATCGCCCGCTCGACGCGGGCGATCCTTCGTTGCGTCGCTGCATCAGCCCGACAACTTGTCCAGGAACAACGTCGCCAGCTCGGCGACGGGGACGCGCTCCTGCACCATCGTGTCGCGGTCGCGCAACGTGACCGTGCCCGCCTCGGCGGTCTCACCGTCCACGGTGAGACACCACGGCGTGCCGATCTCGTCCTGACGACGGTAGCGGCGGCCGATCGCCCCCGACTGGTCGTAGAACGTCGAGATGCCCCGCGCGCGCAGATCGTCCTCGATCTGCTTGGCCAGGTCGGGCATACCGTCCTTCTTCACCAACGGGAACACGGCGACCTTGGTGGGCGCCAGACGCGGGTGCAGGCGCAGCACGGTGCGTGTCTCGCCGTCGACCTCTTCCTCGTCGTAGGCATCGACCAGGAAGCACAGCGCAGCCCGATCCACGCCCGCGGCCGGCTCGATCACCCAGGGGCGGAAGCGCTCGCGCGTCTGCCCGTCGAAGTACTCGAGGTTCTTGCCCGACGCGTTGCTGTGCGCGGTGAGGTCGAAGTCGTAACGACTGGCCACACCCTCCAGCTCCTTCCAGCCGATGGGCAGCTCGTACTCGATGTCCGCCGTGGCGTTGGAGTAGTGCGCCAGCTCCTTCTCGCCGTGCACACGCCAGCGCAGACGGCTCGCTTCGATGCCGAGGTCCACGTACCACTGCATGCGCTGCTCGCGCCAGTACCCGTACCACTGCTCCCAGTCGTCCGGCGGCACGAAGTACTCCATCTCCATCTGCTCGAACTCGCGCGTGCGGAAGATGAAGTTGCCGGGCGTGATCTCGTTGCGGAACGACTTGCCGATCTGGGCCACACCGAAGGGCGGCTTGAGCCGGCTCGTGGTCTGCACGTTCAGGTAATTGGTGAAGATGCCCTGAGCCGTCTCGGGCCGCAGGTAGGCCAGCGCCCCCTCGTCCTGCACGGGCCCGAGGTGCGTCTGGAACATCAGGTTGAACTCGCGCGGCTCGGTGAACTCGGCGCGGCACTCGTCGTTCAACGGCGCGTCGTGGCGGGCCGGGCAGGTGGCGTTGTCCAGGTCGTCGGCCCGGAAGCGGGCCTTGCACTTGCGGCAGTCCACGAGCGGATCGGAGAACCCGTCGACGTGGCCCGA
>JAJDEQ010000097.1 GCA_029259695.1 Planctomycetota bacterium | reverse complement strand
GCGAAGGCCAGGAAGGCCGCCACGTAGGTGCCGGTGATGTGCATCAGGCGCGCGCGATAGACGGTGATGAAACCCACCGAGAAGATGATCGCCACGGCCAGCGGCGAGTTGCTCCACTGGTGACTGAGGATCGCCATGGTGCCCGGGGCGACGAGCAACAGCAGGGCGATGGCGAAGTTGGTCGGGTTCCACAGGTGCTGGCCGCGGTAGCGCAGCACGTACTTCGACATGATCGCCAGGGTGGCGGCCATGGCGAAGATCCAGTTGGCGCCCGCGGCCGGTTTGGTCAGCAGCAGCACGCTGTTGCCGCTGATGTAGGCGCTGAGCAACGTGTAGGGCCAGGCGCCCGTGAAGGCGAACGACAGCGCGACCTCGGTGGCGATGGCTGCGCCGAGAGTGATCGGGATGCGCTCGTAACCCCCGAGGATGTCGAAGAAGGCCTCGCCCACCACCAGGATCAGGGTGATCAGACCGGCGAACATCCAGGGCGGGCTGAGCACGCGTTGACGCCACGTCGGCGCGGGGCGCTGCGCAGGTGCGGTGGAGGCGGCGTTGGCGGGGGGCATGGGACGCTTCAGCGGGACTCGGGGGGCTCGGTCAGGAGGTGCAGCCGATCCACGGCGAGCCCTTCGAGCGTCTGTTCGTCGCCGGACGGCCAGCGGATGTCGACGTGCGTGATGCGCTCGCTCGTCCCGAGGCCGAAGTGCAGCCGCTGGTCGTTCTGGGCCGAGAAGCCCTGCCCGGCGGTGACGAACCGGACCTGGGTCAGCTCGCCCTGCTCACCGGCCGTGGGCTCGGGGTCGGGGAAGACCAGCGTCACCCGGGCGCCCACGGCGTCGCGGTTGCTGCGCGTGCCGCGCAGTCGGAAGCTGATCCAGTGATGCCGGGGGTCGGGCTGGTTGCGGTAGAGCAGCAGCGGTCCGTCCTGGTTGGCGACGAGCACGTCCAGGGCGCCGCGGTTCTCGAGGTCCGCCAGGGCGACCGCGCGGCCGTCGTAGCGATCGTCCACGCCCACGAGTTCGGCCACGTCGGTGAAGCTGTTGCCGCCGTTGTTGTGCAGCACGCGTGAACGCTCGTAGCCCGAGAGGCTGCGCCCCTCCATGGCCGACCAGTTGGCCGCGTCGACGAAGATGCCGCCGGTGCCGCCCGACACCTTGGACATGTCGTACCAGTAGTCGGCGTCCTTGCTGGCCGAGATGAAACCGTTGGCGACGAACAGGTCCTGCCAGCCGTCGTTGTCCAGGTCGCCGAACTGGGCGCCCCAGGCCCAGCCGCAGTCGGCCACCTCGCCGTCGGCGATGTTGAAGAAGCGCCCTTGCTCGGCGAGCAGGTCGAGCCGCAGGTTGTTGCCCTGGAACAGGTACCCGGCCTTGCTGATGTTCGTCACGAAGACCGCCAGCCGCCCGCGGTTCTGCACGTCGCCCAGGGCCACGGCCATGCCGCTCTTGCTGTCGTCGCCCAGGCCCACGTCGTCCTGCAACTCGAAGCGCTCGCCGTTGCGGTTGAGGAAGCACTCCTCGGGCCCGTAGTCGTTGGCCAGGTAGAGGTCGGGCCAGCCGTCGTCGTCGTAGTCGGCCGAGGCGAGCGCGTAGGTCCAGCGGGTGCTCTCGGCGCCCATGGCCGCCGTGACGTCCTCGAAGCGACCGTCGCCGAGGTTGTGGTAGAGCACGTTGCGTCCGCCGTTGCGCGCGAACTCGAAGCTCTCCTGCATGATCTCGGTGGTCTCCAGGTTCCACAGGTCGTGGACCTCGGAGAAGTAGCCGCCCACGTACAGGTCGAGCAGCCCGTCGCGGTCGTAGTCGAACCACACGGCGCTGTTGCCGTTCATCCAGCGATCGAGGTCGGTGCCCGGCGTGATGTCGGTGAAGCGGGGCACGATGTCCGGGCGGGCATCGCCGGGCGCTGCGTCCCCCGGGAGTTCGCTCGCCGCGGTGTGGTCCTGCAAGTCGTTGCGGAACAACTTGCCGTGCCCCCACATGGCGACGTAGAGGTCGGCATCGCCGTCGTTGTCGATGTCGCCCCAGACCGAGGCCATGGAGACGCCCTGGCCCGGCGTGTTGAGCTCGGCCACGCCGGCCTCGGCGGCGACGTCCACGAAGCTGCCGTCGCCGCGGTTCAGGTACAGGGCGTTGGCGTGGCCGAAGTGGCTGTTGGTGACGTACAGGTCGGGCCAGCCGTCGGCGTTGACGTCCGCGACGGACACGGCGGCACCGGTGCCGGCGATGTTGGGTTCGATGTGCGCCAGGCGCGGGTCCAGTTGCCGCGGCGGGTGGTGCACGAAGTCCAGGCCCCGCTCGGCCGAGACTTCACGCAGCGTGAACCCCGCTCCGCCCTCCAGATGGGTCGGAGTGGGGGCGCTGTGATCGAGCCACCAGGTGAAACCGATGAGCCCGAAGAAGAGGGCGGTGACGAAGGTGCGCACGGCGGTCGCGAGCGGGGGAGACGGTGCAGCCGGCGCCAACGGGCGACAGGGCAGCCGCGACAAGGGCGACAGCAGAGGTTAGCGCCTGCCCAGCCGAGCCGCGACCGCTTTCCCCTGCGGGGGCGCAGGGCAGAGCGGTGCCGCGGGCGCACACCCGCACGCGGTGTGAGTCGCCGCCTCGCGTGGCAGGCTGTAGATTGTGCGGTCGGGGGCCGGACGGCCGGTCATCGGGCCGGAGCGTCGGGCGGGACCGTCGGGATGGGGACGGACGACAGGCGCCGTCGCGCCGTGTGGAGGAGCGTGTCTTGCAGCAGACCCTTGCAGCACCGACCTGGTACCGAGCGCTCACGCTGCGCGAACGTACGCAGGTCCTGTCTCGGGCGCGGCCGGAGCACGATCCGACTGCGGCCCGCCGCGAACTCGAGGACTGGCGCGCGCAGTCGCCCTTCGGCGTGGACGACTGGTTCGCCCGACGCCTGGCCACCGACGGACTGACCGAACAGGGCCTGGAGCAGTTGCTCGGCACCCCGGACGTCGAACTCGCCCGGTGCGTCGTCGAGCCCCCCGCATGGCTCGAACGACTCACGCGTGCCTTCGTCGACGAGCACGCCGACGTCGGGCCGATCCCGTTGCCCGAGGAGATGCGCGGCGGGCGCACGGTGGGCTTCGTGGACCTGGTGGCGCCCCTGATCCAGGCCGCGCGGCGGCGACTCCGGCGCGGCGTGGACGACCTCGTCCGCGACGTCGCCGACCTGCCCTTCGACCCGGCGACGGTCAACGACATCCTGTTCGGCGACCTGCCCGGGCAACTGCACATGATGCTGATGCGCGCCATGGTGCTCGAGCTCAACGTGGCGCGCATGGAGGGGCGCGGCGCCGGCGCGACCTCCGAGGAACGCTTCACCGACTTCATGCAACGCCTGGGTGAGCCGGGGTCGGCGCTCGCGCTGTTGAGCGACTACCCGGTGCTGGCCCGCAGCGTGGAGCGCAAGCTCGAGCGCTGGTGCAACTTCAGCCTCGAGTTCCTGGGCCAGCTGTGCGCCGACTGGCCGAAGCTGCGCGACGCGTTGGGTGCGCCCGTCGGCGTCGGCCCGTTGGAGCGCATCGACGGAGGCGCGGGGGACGCACACCGCGAGGGTCGCTCGGTCCTGATCGCGCACTTCGCCGGTGGCTGGCGTGCGGTCTACAAGCCCCGCTCGCTGGGCGTGGACGTGCACTTCCAGGAGCTGCTGGAAGACCTCAACCAGCACGGCGACCACCCTCCCTTCCGCACCTTGCGCGTGCTGGATGTGGAGGACCACGGCTGGGTCGAGTTCGTCGAGGCCGAACCCTGCGCCGACGAGGCGGCGGTGGTGCGCTTCTACCGGCGCCAAGGGGGCTACCTGGCCCTGCTCTACGCGCTCGAAGCCACCGACTTCCACTACGAGAACCTGATCGCGGCCGGCGAGCACCCGGTGCTGATCGACCTCGAGACGCTGTTCCATCCGCGTCCCGACCAGTCCTGGGGCGACGAACCCGAAGCGCGCCTGGTGGCCGAGGCCACGGCCCACTCGGTGCTGCGCATCGGCCTGCTGCCCCAGCGCACATGGGCCTCGGACGAGTACGACGGTATCGACCTGAGCGGCCTGGGCATGGAGGAGGGGCAGCTCACGCCCGATCGCGTGTTGCAGTGGGCCCACGTCGGCACCGATCACATGGAGGCCCGTCGCGAGCGCATGTCCGTGCCCGCCGGGCAGAACCGTCCGCGGCTCGGCGGC
>JAJDEQ010000096.1 GCA_029259695.1 Planctomycetota bacterium | reverse complement strand
GGTCGCGGTGCAGGATGCCGCTGGCGTGGACGTGCTCGAGCGCCCGCCCCACCGCGGTCATGGTGCGCAACACGACATCGACCCACGACCCGCGGAAGAATGCCGTCGGCACAGCCTGCTCCGGTTCGACGCCATCGCGTCGGGTCATGACGCGCAGCACCGCTCTCCGCAGCGCTTCGCCATCGAGCTCGGCGGGTGCCGCACCGGAGAGTTCGTCGAGCACTTCCCCGAGCGTGCACCCGGCCACGTACTCCATGGCCAGGTACGGAATGCCCCGCGCTTCACCCGCCTCCAGCACCGGCACGATGCCCTCGTGGTCGAGTCGGGCGAGCACAGCCACCTCCCGGCGGAAGCGCTCGCGCGCCCGGCCGAACAGGGTGAACTCCGGTCGGGTGATCTTCAGCGCCACGAGCCGGTCGCTGTACGGTTCAGACGTGCTCGCCGACCCGTTCTGCGCGGTGCGTCCTTCGGGATCCGCGGCCGGCAAGGCCTCGTCCCGGAGCGCCAGGTAGACCACGCCCATCGCACCGCCACCGATCCGGCGCAACAGCCGATGGCTCCCGAGCCGTTCGGGGACGCCGTCCGACAGCGCGCCACCCTCGGGTGCACCGGAAGCACCGGAAGCGGCGGACGACTCGGCGAACTCGAGGTCGACCGCGTTGGTGACAGCGGCGTCGGTAGCGACGTCGGTCGCGGTGTCCGTCGCGGTGTTCGCAGCGCTCGTGTCGCGTTCGGTCGTCTCCAGCCCGATCGAGTGCAGCAGCTCCAGCGTGGCCTTGACCTCGGGAGCGAACTGGGGATGCCGGCGACACAACTCCTCGATCGCCTCGGCGGCATTCGCCTGGTGATCGAGACACTCCGAAACGAGTTGCTCCAGCAGACCCGCGTCGACGGAGCTGCCGGCGCGCGACGGTCCCCCCCGAGTTGGCCCGTGATCCATCGCGACTCCTGCCGAGGTCCAATGGACCACGGGAATGTCGTCCGGTCAAGCGCACCCGTTCGCTCGTGCGAGGGTGTGCGCTCCCACTCCTCCTGCGCCTGGAGCGCCGCGCACGACGTTGCGTGACGCTCGCACCGCGAACGTTCGGGAGTCCATGCGGGCCGCGTCACCTCTCTTCAGACCCCGTGCTAGACTCCGACCATGGGGGCCGAGACGACGCGCAGCGACGACAGCTCCTCCCGTGGCGCACGCAACGGCGCCGTCGATCGGACGGAGACCGCCCCCGGACCGCCCGCGTTGGGTGACCTGATCCGACGCCACCTGCCGCACCTGCGCGCGTACGTCCGGCGCCGCGCCGGACGACTCATCCGCGCTCACGAGTCGTGCTCCGACATCACCCAGTCGGTGTGTCGCGAACTCCTGCAGGACGTGGACGACCTGCACTTCGAGGGCGACGCCGGCTTCCGCGCGTGGCTCCGCATCGCCGCCGATCGCAAGATCGTCGAGCGGCACCGCTACCACACCCGCACCAAACGCGACGCCGCCCGCACGATCCAGAGCGACGGCATCGACGAGATGTCGCGCGATGCCACCCCGAGCGTGCCGACCAGCCGCAGTCCCAGCCTCGACGCCGATCTGAACGAACAGATCGAACTGCTCGACGGCGCCTTCGACGCCCTGCCCGAGGACTACCGCCGCGTGATCACGTTGTTCTTCGTGGCCGGACTCCCGCACCGTGAGATCGCCGTGCACATGAACCGCAACGAGGCCGCGAGCCGCAAGCTGCTGAGCCGGGCCGTGGCGCGCCTGGGCCTGATCATGCGTGCACGGGACCTGCGCCGGGGCGACTGAGCCCAGAGCGAACCCGGGTCAGAGCGAACCCAGATACGCCAACAGGTCGCGCAGCTCCTCGCGGGTGAGCTGCGCCACCAGCTCCTCGGGCATGGCGGACAGGCCGGCCCGGCGCAGCTCCACCTGCTCCTCGGCGATCTCGAAGATCTCGCCGTCCGCGTCCTGGATCGAGATCACACCGTCGACCTCGTCGAGGATCCGACCGGCGATCACTTCCCCGTCGTGCAGGAACAGGTTGGTGGTGGAGTAGCCGGGTGCGGTACGCCGGTTGGGCACCACGATCGACTCGAGCATCTGGACGCGGGCGAGCCGGCGTCCCACACCGGCCAGGGACGGGCCCACACGCTGACCGGGGTCGTCCTCGTCCACCGCGTGGCAGCGTTCGCACGACAGCGCCGGACGGCGGAAGATCTCGCCGCCGGCGTCACGGTCGCCGCCGTACAGCCCGTCGAGCCACGGCCCCAGCTCGGGATCGAAGGCGTGGTTGGCGCGGTGACGTTCGAGCAGGCCCGCGAGACGCACGAAGTCGCGGCGGCGGGCTTCGGCGTCTTGCTCGTCGTCGTCGTGACTGTCGGCGTGCTCGCCGTCGTCGTCGGCGTGATCGCCCTCGGCATCCTCGGGCGGCAGCAGGCCCAGGCGGCGCTCGCTGGCGAGCACCAGGTCGAGGGTCAGCTCGTCGGGGAAGACGCCGCCCACGAGGCGCTCGAGTTGTGCCACCAGCATGTCGTCCACGCGCGGGTCGCGCGCGCGGCCGAGGATGCCCAGGGCCACGCGCTGTTCGGGGTACTCGCCGCCGGCCAGGATCCCGGGTAGCCGGGGCAGCGCCTCCTGTGGTGCGAAGCCCTCCAACACGTCGAGCGCGCGGGCACGCAGGTCGCCGTCGGGATCAGCCAGCGCGCGACCCACGACTGCGTCGAGCGCCGGCCATTCCAGGGACTCGAGCGTGTCCAGCGCCGCCGTGCGCACGTCGCTCCCGCGCGTGCCGTCGTCCACGATCTCCACGAGCCGCGGCGCGAGCTGCGCCGCACCGAGGTCTTCCACCAGGCCGACCCACTCCGTGAGCACCTCGTCGGGGGCGGTCCCGATACCGTCCGCGTCGAGGGTGCTGACGACTTCGTGCAAGACCGCATCACTGCGTTCTTCGAGCGGGCGCCACGCGCCCACGACCAAGTCTCGCGGGGACGGCTCGGGCCAGCTGCGCAGCATGGACAAGGCCTCGGCGCGGTGATCGTCGCGGGCGTCGTCGCGCAGGGCGAAGCGCGAGAGCGCAGCGGCCCGGGTCGCGCCGCCCAGGTGCAGGTTCGCGTTGAGCACGCGACGCACGAGGGCGTCGTCGTCGAGGAGGGTCGAGCCGGCGAGCTCGTCTTGGTCGTTGCCGGCGGCGTCGTCGCGAGCGCCAACCTCCCCCGCGTCGTCCCCGGCGTTGTCATGGGCGTCCTCACCGACCGCGGTGCCGGCGGCGACGGCAGAATCACCGCGCGATGCGGTGAGCACGTCGGACTCGATCAGATCGGCCAGGGCCGACATGGCCGCGGGGACCGGCTGGTCGTGGATCGCCCGGGCGGCTTCGACCACCAGGTCGCCGGCCTCGTCGTGCAGGAAGCGCGCCAGGCGTTCGTCGCCGCGACGACGCATGACCAGCAGCGTGGCGCGGCGCACGTCCACCGAGGCGTGATCGGCGAGGGCCCGCAGGTCGTCGGCGTCGGCGCAGCCGAGCAGGCCCATGACCGCCGCGTGGCGCAGGTAGGCATCGTCGCCGGCAGCGTCGGCCAGGCCCACCAGGGCTTCGATGGCATGGGCGTCGCCCAGCCGTCCCGCGGCGATGGCCGCGAAGAAACGCACGCGCTCGCTCTCGTCGTCGATGGCGGCGCGCACCGTCTCGGTGCTCCCGGCGGCGCGCAGGTCACCCAGCAGGCGCACGGCCTGGGCGCGCAGCTCGGGGTCGGCGTCGCCTGCCGTGGGGATCAGCGTCCGGCTCACGATCCGTTCGGTGAGCGCGGGCCGCTTGCGCGCGACGATGCCCGCGCCCCACAGCGCGTGCAGACGCATCAGCCGCAACGAGCGTTCCACCTCGTCCACGGACCTCCCGAGAGCCAGCCCACCCTCCACGAAGGCTTCAGTCCAGATCAGTTCCCGCTCCCAGTCGTCGTACGCCAACCACTCGAGCAGCACCTCGAGCCCCTCGTCGCCGCGCTCGGCCAGCTCCAGGTGTGCCTCGGTGCGCACGCGTTGGTCGGGATGGCTCAGCAACTGACCCAGCTCCTCCGCCCCGCGCGCAGCGACGCCCTCGGCCAGCAGCGCACGCGTCCCCAGCGTGAAGACGTCGTCCTGTTGCGTCGGGTCGACCACCTTGTAGATGCGGCCCTTGCCCTGGGTGTTCCAGCCGCCGATCCAGTCGCTCACGTACAGCGCGCCGTCGGGGCCGAACTCGGCGTCGGTGGCCAGCACGCCCCAGATGAACTGTTCGCGCTCGCCCACCTCGAACGACGCGCCGCTCGGCGTGACGTCGAAGGCCAGCACGCCGCTGCTGCTGGCGCCGCCGAGGAAGTCACACAGAAAGAAGTGGTCCTGGTACTCGGGGCCGAGGCCCGTGCCGGGGTAGTGGGTCAGGCCCGACGGGCCGCTGCTGAAGTTGGCCAGGGGCGGCACGATGTAGGCCGGCGCGTCGTCGCGCGTCACGTCCCAGATGCCCTCGTCCTTCCACGGGCCGCGGTTGGGCAGCCACTGGTAGGGCTGACGCCAGCCGCTGTCGCCGCCCTCGACCACGTAGACCCAGCGGGCCACGTCGCCCGCGTCGGCGTTGTTGTCGCCCGTGAACAGGTTGCCGAAGTCGTCGAAGGCCAGCTCCTGGGGATTGCGTAGGCCGAGGTGCACGACCTCGAGGTCGCTGCCGTCGAGTTCGCAGCGCAGCACGGCGCCCCGGTCGGGGTGGTGCAACACGCCGCTCTCCGTCTCCACGTGGAAGCCGCGGTCGCCGATGGAGAAGTACAGCCGGCCGTCGGGCCCGATGCGCAGGCCGTGCAGGTCGTGACCCAGGTAGGCCACGCGCACGCCCCAGCCCGTGCTCAACGCGCGACGCCGATCGGCCCGGCCGTCACCGTCCATGTCGCGCAGCCACCACAGGTCGGGGATGCAGGTGTAGTAGACGTCGCCGTCGCGCACGAGCACGCCGGCGCCGATGCCTGCCGCCGGGTCGTCGAAGCCGTCGGCGAAGACCCGGGCGAAGTCGGCCACGCCGTCGCCGTCGGTGTCGCGCAGCAGGCGCAGGCGATCGTGCTCGGTGGTGAAGCTGTCGAAGTCGTCGCCCAGGCGCTCGCGGAAGTAGGCCACCCGGTCTTCCACCGTCTCCGACGCCAGGTCGTCGTCGAGCCAGTCCATGTGCTCGCGGATGTCGGTCACGCCGGCGTGGTGGCGGAAGGTCTCGCCCACGTACACGTCGCCATGTCGATCGACATAGAGACACACCGGGTTGGCCAACAGCGGCTCGGCGGCGAACAGCGACACCTCGAGGCCTTCGGCCAGGGTGAAGTTGTCCATCGCCGCGCGGCCCTCGTCCGACGGCGGCTCCACGTGAGGCGCGTAGCGCTCGGTGGCCCACTCCACGCGCTCGTCGCGCAGGCCCGGGTGCAGATCGTCCTCGGCGACGGCAGCCGCGGCGACGGGCTCCTCACCCCCTGCGCCGTCGGCACCGGCACCGCCGGGTTCTTCGGCCGTCGCTTCGGACCTGGGCGTGTCGGCGTCGACGGCGGCATGCGGGTCGTCTTGGGTCCACGCCGGGGTCAGCAGCAGGGCGGCGAGGGCAACCGCTGTTCGCAGCACGGTCCGCACGTCAGACGAGCTCCGCGCGCACGCGCTCGAGCAGGCGCTTGGTGGCGCGGATGCCGTCGGCCTCGCTCAGCACCTCACCCTCGTACTCGATGCCGACGTAACCGCGATAGCCGGCCTCGTAGACGATGCGCAGCATGCGGCGGTAGTCGGTGTGGATCTCCTCGCCGTGCTCGTCGAAGTCGTGGGACTTGGCGCTCACCGCCTTGGCGAAGGGCATCAGCTCGGCCACGCCCAGGTAGCGGTCGTACCAGTTGTCGTCGCCCAGGTGGAAGTTGCCGAAGTCGGGCAGCGTGCCCACGCGCGGGTGCGCCGCGCGACGCATGACTCCGGCCAGCCACGCGCCGTCGCTGGAGAAGCCGCCGTGGTTCTCGACGATCACGTCGATGCCGTGGGGATCGGCGATGGTCGCCAGGCGCTGGAGCGAGTCGGCCGCCCACAGGGCCTGCTCCTCACGCAGTTCGCGCTCGTCGGGCCCGGCGGCATTGACACGAATCGAATGGCAGCCCAGGTGCGCGGCGGCGGTGATCCACTTGCGGTGGTTCTCGATGGCCTGGTTGCGCTCGCTCTCCTCGGCCGCCGCCAACTGACCCTCACCGTCGATCATGATCAGCAGGCTGCGCACCCCCGCGTCGTCGGCGCGCTGTCTCATCTGCCCCAGGTAGCCGTCGTCGTCACCCTTGTCGGCGAAGAACTGGTTCACGTACTCCACCGCATCGACGCCGTACTCGTTCCTCGCGGCCGCGGCGAAGTCGAGGTTGTCCAGCTCGCCGGAGCGGATGGTGCGGTGCAGCGACCACTGAGCCAACGAGATGGCGAAGGGCCAGGCGCTGACGTCTCCGGCCCGCGCTGATGCGGCCTCGGTCCCGGGCGATCCGGCTTCGGCCGACCCGTACTCACGCGTGACGCGGCGACCACCGGACCCGCACCCGGCGGCAAGCGCCCCGAACACACCGAGGCCGGAGACCTCCAGGAACGCGCGGCGCGAGATGGGCTTCACCATGATCAGGTCCCTCGTACGGACAGTGCTTGTGGCTCGATCGTGCGTCGCGCCGCGCTACGGGAAGCGCCCGGCGATCGGCCGCACACGATATCACCCGGTCGACCACGATCGCGGATCGACGACGATCGCAGCCCCCACCCGCACGCCTTACGAGGCAGCGCCGCTCGTACCGAGTTCCGCTGCCGCATCCGAGTCGAGCACCACGCGCACGTTCGCGTGGCGCTGGAGCCAGCTGGCCGGGACGCTCGGCGACGGCGCGTCCTCCAGCGCGGCCCGCACCGCGGCGGACTTGGCGGTCCCCACGGCCAGCAGGACGATGCGCCGGGCCGCGAGGATCGTGGCGATGCCCATGCTGATCGCGCACTCGGGCGGCTCGTCGGCGGTCTCGGCTCCCGTTCGTGAGGATGCGACGCGGGCGGCGCGGCGGGTCGTCGCCGCGAGATCCACCAGGCGCGTGCGCGAACTCGCCGCCGAGCCCGGTTCGTTGAAGGCGATGTGAGCGTTGCGTCCGATGCCCAGGAGCTGCCAGTCGATGCCGCCCGCGGCGCGGAT
>JAJDEQ010000095.1 GCA_029259695.1 Planctomycetota bacterium | reverse complement strand
CGAAGAAGTCGCCGTTGCGCAGGTCGTCGGCCTCGAGCTTCTGGCTGAAGACCCAGGCGTGCAGCTGCCGCTCGTAGACGTAGGCCGCACCCGTCTCCGCGCCGCTGGGCCCGGCCAGGCCGGCTCCGACCACGATCGTGTCTCCCGAGATGGCGAGGTCGGTGCCGAAGCGATCGTTGTCACCGCCGTCGGGTGCCACGAGCTTGGCCACTTCGGTCCAGACGCCGGCGACGCGTTCGTAGACGTACGCGGCGCCGGCCTGGGTGCCCTGGTCGTCATCCGCGATGGCACCCACCACGGCGACGTCACCTTCGAGTGCGACCGAGATGCCGTAGCGATCACCGAACTCGGCGTCCGACGCCATCAACTGGACCTGCTCGGTCCACTGGCCGTTGCCCTGGTCCTCGAACACGTAGGCTGCGCCCACGTCCACCTGCGTCGGACTGTCGGCGGTCTGCGCACCCACGAGCATGCGCCCGCCGTCGATGTCGAGCGCCGTGCCGAACAGGGTGTTGGACACCACCACGTCCGGCTGCACCTTGTCCTCTTCGATCCAGTTGCCGCCCACGAGTCGGTAGACGTACACCGCGCCGGTGGCGTAACCCACGTCGTCGTCGTAGCGCGCGCCGACCACTGCGACGTCGCCCGACAACCCCACGGTGATCCCGTAGCGGTCGAGTTCGTCGCCATCGCTCGCCGTGAGCTTGGCCGCCTGGACCCAGGCGCCGGCCTGACGCTCGAAGATGTAGGCCGAGCCCGAGTTCTCACCGCCGTCGTCATCCCGGTTGGCACCGATGATCAGCCGGTCGCCCAGCAGGTCGCTCGAGATGCCGAACTGGTCGCCGCTCTCGCGGTCGCCGGCGAGCAGCTCCTGCCGTTCGCACTGAGCCCGCGCGCTCGCGCTGAGCAGGACCAGGGTGCTGATCAGGATGAGAGAGATCCTGCCCATGGTGAGATCCTCCAGCCGCCCCTGCCCTCCATCCTAGTCCACGATCGCGATCCGGGGCCGGGAGCATGGCGACAAAGGACGACCGTCTCCGGGACCGAAGCGCGGTGAATGTGTCCCTGGACCACTGCGGACGGCCGTGCGACGCGGATCGCCCGCGCCGGGCCGAGCGTCAGTCGATGGTCACTTCGAGCGCGTTGGTGCCGGCGCGACCGGAGGATACGCCCGGGTCGAAGACGAAGGCCTGCATGGTGAAGGCCACCGCGCCCAGGTCGTCGGGGATCTGTGCCGGGATCAGCAGTGAGCCGTCGCCGGGGCCCGAACCGGCGAGCACCAGGTCGACGAACACCGGCAGCAACGGCCAGACATCCAGGCTGCAACCGCTCGAGCCGACCGGGATCTCGTCGCGATCGAGCCCGAAGACCAGCAGCGCCGGAGCGCCGCCGAGACCGTTTCGAATCGCGAGGGTGACCTCGCCCCCGAGTTCGGGGCAGCCCTCCAGGCCGATCGTGGGCCTGATGCGATCCGTGCCCGCGCAGCCCGCGCCGTAGCCCACCACCGCTGTCGCGCGGTCGTAGACGTAGGCCGAGCCGACGCCGTCACCGGCGACGTCGCTACCGGCCTTGGCCGTGATGATGCCCACGCCGCCGTCGATCGACAGCGCGTGACCGAAGCTCTCACTGGCGGCCGCGTCGCCCGGCTTGAGCTTCGCCTTCTGGAACCAACCGTCGGCGCGCCGCTCGAAGACGTACGCCGCCCCCGACTGGGGACCATCGTCGTCCTGGGCCCAGGCGCCCACGAGCAGCACGTCGCCGTTCAGCGCGACCGAGTCGCCGTAGAAGTCGCCGTTGCGCAGGTCGTCGGGCCCGACTCTCTGGCTGAAGATCCAGCCGTTGTGCCGCCGCTCGTAGACGTAGGCCGCGCCGGTCTCCGCGCCGCCGGGACCGGCCAGGCCGGCGCCGACCACGATCGTGTTGCCCGAGATGGCGAGGTCGGTGCCGAAGCGGTCGTTCTCGCCGCCGTCCGGCGCCACGAGCTTGGCCACTTCCGTCCAGTCACCGGCGATGCGTTCGTAGACGTACGCGGCGCCGGCCTGGGTGCCCTGGTCGTCGTCGGCGATGGCGCCCACCACGGCGATGTCACCTTCGAGCGCGACCGAGATGCCGTAGCGATCCCCGAACTCGCCGTCCGAGGCCAGCAGTTCGGCCTGCTCGGTCCACTCGCCGTCGCCCCGGTCCTCGAACACATAGGCCGCGCCCACGTCCACCTGTGCCGGACCGTCGGCGGTCTGCGCGCCCACGAGCATGCGCCCGCCGTCGATGTCGAGCGCCGTGCCGAACAGCGTGTTGGACACGAGCATGTCCGGCTGCACCTTGTCTTCTTCGATCCAGGCGCCGCTCACGAGCCGGTAGACGTACACCGCGCCGGTGGCGTAACCCACGTCGTCGTCGTAGCGCGCAGCGACGACCGCCACGTCGTCCGCCAAGCCCACGTTGATGCCGTAACGGTCGAGCTCGTCGCCGTCACTCGCCGTGAGCTTGGCCGATTGGACCCAGGCGCCGGCCTGGCGCTCGAAGATGTAGGCCGAGCCGGAGTTGGCGCCGTTGTCGTCGTCTCGATTGGCGCCCACGATCGCGCGGTCGCCCAACAGGTCGCTCGAGATGCCGAACTGATCTCCGCTCGCGCGGTCGTCGGCGAGCAGCTCCTGGCGTTCGCACTGAGCGCCCGCGCCCGCGCAGAACAAGACGATCGTCCCGATCAGGATCGCAAGAACCCTGCCCATGGTTGCAGCCTCCAGGTGTCCCCTGGCTTCCATCCTAGTGCACGGCCGCCCCGCTGGAGCACGCATACCTGGACCCGAAGTGCAGCCGGCCCCCTTCCCCGGGCACGGACGGCTGGACGACCCGGACCGGTTTACGGTCGTACCGGCTCGCGCTACGGTGGTACCGATGCGACGTCGGGAGAGCGTCGCAGGGTTGCACGGAAGGGAGCGCGAGATGAGCGCTGGGGGCAAGGGGAAGTGTGACGGGTGCGGCAAGGTCTACCGCGTGCCTGATGCGAGCCGTCGGTACACCTGCAAGGCGTGCGGAGGGAAGGTCTCGGCGATCGCGCCCCCTCCGTCCACGCCGGCGCGATCACCCAGGGAAGCGCCACGATCACCCGGGAAGGCGACGCGAGCGCCCGGGGCGGCGCGGCGCGCCCGGACCGGCGCGAAAGCACCACGCTCGGCCAGTGCCCCCCCGGCGGCCGACGATGTCGTCGCCTGCGCCCATTGCGAAGCGCTGAACCCGGCGGGTCACAAGTTCTGCAACGGATGCGGTGAGCCATTGCCCGCGACCAACGCCCGGCGGGCCGAGTCCAGGAACCGCCGCGAGGTGGGCAAAGCGCTCCACCAGGCGGGCAAGAGTCTCTCCTTCGTACGCAACTGGGTGCTGTGGCCCACGGCGATCATCTCGGCGTTGGGCCTTGCTGTCTTCCTGTACGGGTTCGCGTCGGTGGAGATCCCCACGGGAATCGCCTTCGTGTTCATCGGGTTCATGGCCGCCATGACCGCGCTGGCCGCCGCCGGGATCATCCTGATCCACTACCACCCCTTCGCCTGGACGACCGCCCTGGCCGGGCTCAAGACGCTCGACGTCGTGATCACCTGGACGCTCATGCCCGAGCTGATGCCCGTCTTGGCTACCGGCTGGGCGGTGGCCCTGTGGCTCGCCGCGATGCGGCTCGCGCCGGTCGCGCGGCTGATCCGCGAGAACCCGGAACACTACGGCGCCCGACGCCTCCGCCGTCAGGGTTCGCGCGACCAGGGCCCGAAGGACCTCGAGGCCGCGGTCGACGCATCGCGTCGGGCCGACGGTCGCAAGGCGATCTGGGTCAGCGGCTCGATCCTGCTGCTCGCCCTCTTGGGCGGCATCCTCGCGAACTCGTCGCGACCGCCCTCGGTTGCCGACAGCATGGAGACCTTCGTCGCGGCCTGGGCGCAGTCGGACCTGGTCGCTCTCACCGAGCTGTTTCCGGAGGATCGGCGCAGCCACCTGTCTGCGCGCTTCGCCCAACGTCTCACGTTGCTCGGCTGGGAGGACGAGCTGCCGGAGTGGATCGAGTACGAGGAGTTGGACCAGGCCGGTGGCGACAGCCGCTCGTTCCAGCTCGAAGTGGTCGGGGGCCGGGTCGACGTACGCTGGTCCCTCGACCAGGACCGCTGGATGCTGCACATGATCCTCCCCCGGGACGACTGAAGAACCCGTGTCGAACCGGCCGGGCTACTGCGGTGCGTGCGGCGCGGAGCTGCCACCTGTCGCCCGCTTCTGCGGCGCGTGCGGTGCCGTGGTCGCCGAAGATGCCGCCCCGGCGCCGCGCAGGACACCGGGGACTACGCCCTCCGCTCCGACCATACAGGCCGAGCGTCGCTGCGTGCTCGCCATCATCGCGGTCTACCTGGGTGTGTTCGTCGCGCTGCTGGGTGGCGCCGCCGTGGATCCGGAGGGCCACGCGCCCATCGCCGGTACCGTCGTCTACACCGGGCTGACGTTGGCCGCCGCGGCTCTCGCGCTGCACTTCCTGCGCCCCGATGGACTGCGGGCGAGCCTTGCCGCCTGGCCCAGCGACCGCTGGCTCGGCATCGGGTTGGCGACCGGCGTCGGCCTCGTGGCCTTCAACTTCGCGTGGGTCGAGGGGCTCCAACGGCTGCTCGCCGATGGAAGCGCCGAGGAGGAACTGATCCACGTTCCCATCGCGCCGTGGCTCGTCTTCGTCCAGACGGTGGTGATCGCGCCGCTGCTCGAGGAGTGGGCCGACCGAGGCGTGCTCTGGACGGCGGCACGGCGTGTGACCGGCCAGTGGTCCACGATCTTCATCACGGCCGCGCTGTTCGCGCTCCTGCACGGCCTGGGCGCGGGACTATTCCTGGAAGTGCCCCACCGCTTTGTCGTGGGAATCGCGCTGGGGCTGCTGCGCGCGTACAGCGGCAGCCTCGTCCCGGGCATCATCGCCCACGCGGTCAACAACCTCACGTTCGTGCTGGTGTCCGACGCCTGACCGCGCAACGCACCGCACCCGGGCGCCTACGAGCAGCGAAGTCTCGTGGACGCTGTGCCCATCGGATCGCAGGGCCCGATAGAGCCCGGCCACCCACGCCGGCCCGCTCGCCACGCGGTTCGCGGACCGGCGGTGCGCTGGTCCGGCTCAGCCGTCCTTGGCGTCGTCGATCGCGTCCTTGATCGAGTCCTTGGCGTCTTCGGCGGCGTCCTTGGCGTCGTCGGCGGCGTCCTCGAGCTTGTCGCTCGCTTCATCCGCGGCGTCCTGGAGCTTGTCGGCGGTGGTCTCCTCGCCGCACCCGACGCCCAGGAGGACCGCGGCCATCACTGCGCTGGCCGTCATCAGGCGCTGCTTCACTGGTCTCGACATGTTTCCTCGCTCCTCGATGTGATCGCGGGCCGTGGCTGCCCAACGGGACGCGACCTGGATTCCGGTGACCCCCTGTCACCCGGGCAACGAGGTTAGCAGAGCGGGTGTGACGCCCGTCAGGCTCGACGGGACGAAGGCGATGGCTGCTTTGCGACCGCGCCGTCGCGAGCCCTGACGCGCCCCGCCCAACGGCCGTCCGGGCCCGGAGCGCGGGGTGCCGGGAGCAGTCACTGCCCCCACGATCGCGAACCTCGAGCGGTCCGGGCGGGGCCACCCTCCGGAACACCCTGCCACTCCCCCGCCCAACCCGCCGCACCAGCCCCTAGGGGAGGCCCAGTGGCGAGGCCCAGAGGGCCCGGGCGAGGCCCTCGAGCCCCATTCCAAGCCTGAATCGAGCAATTCAGGTATTACGGTATTGCTTTACCTCTTTAGCTCCGAGAAGCTCAGGGGCATGAAGATCGAGTCCTGGATGTTTCGCGAGCCCGGCGCGCCCATGGCGCTCGAGGAACGCGAGGAGGCGCCGGCTTCCGGCGAGGTCCTGGTCCGAGTCGCCGGCTGCGGCGTCTGCCACACGGACCTGGGCTTCTTCTACGACGGCGTGCCGACCCGCCATCCCCTCCCGCTCGCGCTGGGGCACGAGATCAGCGGCACGGTCGTCGAGGCCGGAGAGGGAGCGGAAGCCTGGGCCGGCAAGCAGGTCGTCGTGCCCGCCGTCATTCCCTGCGGTCGTTGCCGCGCCTGCAAGGACGGCGAGGGCTCGATCTGCCCGCACCAGATCTTCCCCGGCAACGACGTGCACGGTGGCTTCGGCACCCACGTGCGGGTGCCGGCCGCCGGTCTGTGCGCCGTGCCCGACCTCGCCGACCCGGGTGTCAATCGCGCCGGCCTCGACCTCCCCGCGTTGTCCGTCATCGCCGATGCGGTGTCGACGCCCTACCAGGCGCTGCTGCGCTGCGAGTTGCGCGCCGGGGACCTGGCCGTGTTCGTCGGGGCCGGTGGCGTGGGCGGCTTCGGAGTCCAACTCGCCGCCGCCATGGGCGCACACGTCGTCGCCATCGACGTCGACGCCGCGCGGCTCGAGGCGCTGGTCGACTGCGGCGCGCACCTGCGCCTGTCGGCCTCCGAACTCGACTTCCGCGCGCTCAAGGCATCCGTCAAGGAGTTCGCCTCCGAGCACGACGTGCCGACCTGGCGCTGGCGCATCTTCGACACGTCGGGCACGCCCGCGGGACAGGCCACGGCCTTCGGCCTGCTGGGCAAGGGCAGCTACCTCGGCGTCATCGGCTACACGCCGAAGAAGGTCGAGCTGCGCCTGAGCAACCTGATGGCGCTCGACGCCACCGCCCGCGGCAACTGGGGTTGCCTGCCCGAACACTACCCGGCCGCCGTGGGCTTCGCCCTGCGTGGCGAGATCCGGCTCGAGCCGTTCGTCGAGCGCCGACCGCTCTCCTCGATCAACCAGACCTTTGCGGCCGTGCAGGACCACCAGGTCTGCCGCCGCGTGATCCTCACCCCGGAGTCCTGAACATGGATTTCAAGAACCACGACCTCGTCGAGCCCTTCGACGTGCCGGGCATCCGCTACGCAGAGAAGCCGCTCGAGCTCGCCCCCGAGCTGCACAGCGTCTGGATCACCCTGGACAACCCGAAGCAGCTCAACTCCTACACGACCCAGATGGTCAAGGGTGTGATCCTCGGGATGCGCCGCGCCAGCAACGACCGCGCGTGCGTCGCGGTCGTCTTCACCGGCGCCGGTGAGCGCGCCTTCTGCACCGGCGGGAACACCGCCGAGTACGCCGAGTACTACGCGGGGCGCCCGGAGGAGTACGCGCAGTACATGCGCCTGTTCAACGACATGGTCAGCGCGATCCTGATGTGCGACAAGCCGGTCATCTGCCGCGTGAACGGCATGCGCATCGCCGGGGGCCAGGAGATCGGCATGGCCTGCGACTTCAGTGTCGCCCAGGACCTCGCCGCCTTCGGACAGGCCGGCCCGCGACACGGCTCCGCGCCCGACGGCGGCAGCACGGATTTCCTCCCGCTCTTCGTCGGCATCGAGGCGGGGATGGAGAGCTGCACGCTGTGCGAGCACTGGAGTGCGCACAAGGCGCGCAGGCTCGGGCTGATCACCAAGGTCGTCCCCGGCCTGAAGCTCAACGGTGAGTACGTGCCCAACCCGCTGGTCGAGACGTCTCGCTGGACCGACGAGTTCGGCGACGTCGTGCACGGCGAGTTCCTCACCGGCGAGGCGCGTGCCGCGGGCAAGGCGCTGCTCAAACAGGGCGTCGTCGACCTCACGCGGCTCGACGAGGCCGTCGACGAACTCATCGGCAAGCTCGCGGTCACGTTTCCCGGTTGTCTCAGCAAGACGATCGCCAGCGTGCGCAAGCACAAGCTCGCCCACTGGGACGCGAACAAGGAGAGCAACCGCGCCTGGCTGGCGCTGAACATGATGACCGAGGCGCGCACGGGCTTCCGCGCGTTCAACGAGGGCGGCCGGGCCTGCCGTGATGCCGACCTGCTGCTGCTGCGTCGGCGCCTGGCCCAAGGCGCGGTCTGGAGCCCCGAACTCGTCGAGGAGTTGCTGGAGCCGGCCCACGAGGCGGCCTGCGCCGGGGCGACTTCGTGACGCTCGACACGACCTTGCTGGTGCGCCCGCTCGCGCCGGGCGACATCGAGGCCGTGGGGCTGCTCGACGCGCTGCTGACGGGCACGAAGAAGAAGGCCTACTGGGAGGACGTGTTCGCGCGCTTCCTGCGCGAGCAGGAGTGCATCGGCCTGGCGGTCGTCGGGGATGCAGGCCTCGAGGGCTACCTCTTCGGCGAAGTGCGGGCGTTCGAGTTCGGGTCGGAGGCCTGTGGCTGGATCTTCGCGCTGGGCGTGCGCCCCGACACGACGCGCCAGGGCGTCGCCTCGACGCTGCTGCAAGAGGCGCGCCAGCGGTTCGCGGCGCTCGGCGTGAGCTCGCTGCGAACCATGGTGCGGCGCAACGACGTGCCGTTCCTCTCGCTGTTCCGCCGCCACGGATTCGTGGGCGGCCCCTTCGTCCAACTCGAACTGGACATCGAGGCGGAGACAGAGACGTGACCCCCGACGAGACGCAGCTCACCAGCACCACGAAGATCCGTTCGATGCGCATGGACGACAACGCCCTGTGGCGCGTCTCGCTCGACTCGCCCAAGGGCAACGTGCTCGACGCGGAACTGGTCGGCGAGCTCACGCGGATCTTCCGCGCTGCCGGCGCCGAGCCACGGCTCAAGGCCATCCTGCTCACCGGTGAGGGGCCGTACTTCTGCTTCGGCGCCAGCGTCGAGGAGCACCGCGCGGAACAGGTGGGAGACATGCTGGCGGGCTTCCACGACCTGTTCCGCGCGATCCTCCGCTCGGGCGTGCCGGTGATCGCCGCCGTGCGCGGTTGCTGCCTCGGAGGCGGTCTCGAGCTGGCCGCGTTCTGCCATCACGTCGTCGCCCACCCCGACGCGACGTTCGGCCAGCCGGAGATCACGCTCGGCGTGTTCGCGCCGGTCGGCTCGGCCATCCTCCCCGAGCGCGTGGGCCGCGGCGCCGCGGACGACCTGCTGCTGACCGGGCGCACCGTGACGGCCGCCGAAGCCCGCGAGATGCGCCTGATCGACGACGTCGGCGACGAGCCCGAAGCCTTGGCCACGGACTGGATCCACCAGTGCCTGTTCCCGCGCTCGGCGTCCTCGTTGCGCTTCGCGACCCATGCCGCGCGGCTCGCGTTCTCACGCCGCTTCGAGCGCGACATCGCGGACCTGGAGCGCATGTACCTCGACCGACTCATGGCCACGCACGATGCGAACGAGGGCATCGCCGCCTTCCTCGACAAACGCCAGCCGGTCTGGAGCGACGCATGAGCACGCTGACCGAACTCGACCTCGCGACGACCTCGATCACCACCCTCGTCTCGGACTGCGAGGAGCTGATCCGCGACACGTCGATGCCCAGCGTCCGCACGTGGAAGGAACGCACGGGCGGCATCGCGATCGGCTTCATGCCGACCTACATCCCGCGCGAGCTGCTCCACGCCCAGGGCGTACTGCCCGTCGGCATCATGGGAGCGGGTGACATCGAGATCATCCGCGGGGATGCGTACTACCAGTCGTACATCTGTCACATCCCGCGCAGCACGGTCGAGCTGGGGCTGAACGGTAGCCTCGACTGTCTCGACGGCATGGTCTTCCCTGCCATCTGCGACGTGATCCGCAACCTGTCGGGCATGTGGAAGATGATGTTCGCCGACAAGCTGGTGCACTACCTCGACCTGCCGCAGGACTTCAGCGCCGAGATCGGTGGCACGTTCTACCGGCACGATCTGGAGCTGCTCTCGCAGAAGCTCGTCGACGCCGGCGCGAGGCCCCTGGAGGCCGAGGCGCTGCGAGCGTCGATCCGAGCCTACAACGAGAACAGCCGCGCGGTCCGCGCACTCTACGACCTGCGCCGACGCGAGCCGTGGCGCGTCCCCACCGCGGAACTCTACGTCGCGCTGCGCGCGGGCCTCGTGCTCCCGGTGGAGTCGCACACGGCACTGCTCGAGCGCTTCAGCGCACTCGTGCAGGCCCAGACCGACCGCGTCCCCGTCGACCAGGCACGTGTGATCCTCACCGGTTCGTTCTGCGAGCAGCCGCCGCTGGGCCTGATCAAGACCCTCGAACGCTCGGGCTGCTACATCGTCGACGACGACTTCGTCCAGGTGTCGCGCTGGTTCCGTGGAGACATCTCGGAGACCGGCGACCCGCTCGATGCGCTCGTCGGAGCCTTCCTGAACGACGCACCCGCCTGCCCCACGCGTTACATCGACGATGGCGAGAAGGGTCGCGAACTCGTCGACCGCGTCGGCGCGTGCGGCGCAGAGGGCGTGCTCTTCTGCGCACCGAGCTTCTGTGATCCGGCACTGCTCGACCAGCCGATGGACACCGCCGCGGTGACCCGCGCCGGGATCCCCTGGACCGCGTTCAAGTACAGCGAGGACACCGGACAGTTCCAGGTCATCCGCGAACAGGCGGGGACCTTCGCCGACTCGATCAAGTTGTGGAGCGGAACATGAGCACCACCGAAGACCCCCGCGCCGTCGCGAAGGACGCGAGCCAGGAGCGTCAGAAACGGATGATCGCGGACCACTTCAGCCGCCTCGCCAGGTCCGAGGAGCGCGGTGAGAAGTGCGTCTACACCTTCGTCCCGGGGAACCTCACCGAACTGCTGCTGGCGTTCGACGTCGCGCCGGTGCTGCCCGAGATCAACGCGCTCCAGTCCGGCATGCGCGGCCTCAGCAAGGACTACATCGCGCTGGCCGAGAAGGAGGGACACAGCGAGGACGTCTGCACCTACGTGAAGTGCGACATCGGGATGCTGCGCTCGGGCAACATCGGCCCCACCGGAGAGCGGCTGCCCGACCCGGACCTGCTGCTGCTCAGCTACACGGGGTGTTTCACCTTCCTCAAGTGGTTCGAGCTGCTGAAGCAGGAGTACGACTGCCCGGTCACGATGCTCCACGTGCCCTATCAGGCCGACGGGCGCATCACCGACGAGATGCGCAAGTACGTCGTCGATCAGCTCCGGGACAAGATCATCCCCGCGCTCGAGCAGATGACGGGCAAGGCCTACGACGAGGACCGCTTGCGCGAGCTGCTCGCCCGTTCGGCGCGGGCCGAGGACGACCTCGTGGCCGTGCTCGAATCCGCCAAGCACAAGCCGTCGCCGATCGACGCCTACTTCGGCGGCGTCTACTACATCGGCCCGATCTTCACGGCCTTCCGCGGTACGCAGGAGGCGGTCGACTACTACCGCGTCCTGCGCGAAGAGGTCGAGGAGCGCATCCGGCTCGGCAAGGGCCCGATCATCCCGAGCGGCGAACTCGAACAGGAGAAGTACCGCCTCGTGGTCGAGGGCCCGCCGAACTGGACCAACTTTCGCCAGTTCTGGGAGATGTTCACCGACGAGGGCGCCGTCGTCGTGGCCAGCACCTACACCAAGGTCGGCGGCGTCTACGACGACGGTTTCCGGCACGACCCGGAGCGTCCGCTCGAGAGCCTCGCCGAGTACTGCCTCGGCTGCTACACGAACCTCAACCTGCCGTCGCGCGTGGAGAAGCTGGCGAACTACGTGCGCGACTACGAGGCGGACGGGTTCCTGATCAACTCGGTCAAGAGCTGCAACTCCTTCAGCGCAGGCCAGCTGATGATGCTGCGCGAGGTGGAGACGCGCACCGGCGTGCCCGGCGGCTTCATCGAGAGCGACCTGGTCGACCCGCGCTACTTCTCCGCCGCCAACATCAAGAACAGGCTCGAGTCCTACTTCCAGATGATCGAGCAGAAGCGCGCCCGCGGAGTCACGCGATGATGAGATACGCAGTCGGCATCGACCTCGGCTCGACGACCACCAAGGCCGTGATCCTCGACGCGGACTCGGAGGAGCCGTTCGTGCTCGGGCGCGGCATCACCAACAGTCGCAGCAACTACGACGTCGCCTGCGCCGTGGCGCTGGGCGACGCACTGGTCGACGCACGCTTCGGCATGATCGCGGCTGCGCTCGAACGCGCGGGCGTCGACGCCGAGGCGCGCAGAGTGGCGCTCGACGAGCTCACGCTGCGCTTCCGCGAGCAGCAGTACCGCCGCCAGCTCGCCGAACTCGACCGTGTCGTACGAGAGCTCGCCACCGAGGCGGGCGACGAACTCCGCCAGACGGAGCTCGCCGCCGTCGACGAGCTGATGACCTCGCTCCTGAACCAGGTCGACGCCCTCTTCACCAAGGACGCTCAGCGCAAGAGTGACTTCTTCCGCGACATCGCGGGCAGCCAGTACATGCACAAGGCCGAGGCCTTGACGCGCGGTGGCGGGTGTGCCTCGCGCGACGACGGCCCGCGCTTCGACACCCTCGTCGGGCTCTACGACAAGGCGATCCTCGCCGTGGAGAACACCGACACCAGCGGCACCGATTTCGAGGACTGCATCCTCGACGCCGTCGTCGGCCCGCAGCGGTCGCTGCCGGCGTTGGGCGCTGCGGTGAGCGAAGTCATCGCCACGCGACTCGAGAAACTCGCCAACGTCGGGACGGGCTACGGGCGCGCGCGCCTGCCGTTCGCCGACACGCAGATCCGCTCGGAGATCCTGTGCCACGGCCTGGGCGCCTTCACCATGTTCCCCGGCACGCGCACGGTGCTCGACATCGGCGGCCAGGACACCAAGGCGATCCAGGTCGACGACAGCGGCATCGTGACCTCGTTCCAGATGAACGACCGCTGCGCCGCCGGTTGCGGGCGCTACCTCGGCTACATCGCCGACGAGATGAACCTCGGACTGCACGAGCTCGGCCCGCTCGCCAACCAGGCGAAGCGCCGCGTGCGCGTCAACTCGACCTGCACCGTGTTCGCGGGCGCCGAGCTGCGCGAGCGCCTGTCCCTCGGCGAGAAGCGCGAGGACATCCTCGCGGGCCTGCACCGCGGGATCACGCTGCGCGCCATGTCGCTGTTGGCGCGCTCGGGTGGGGTGAAGAACGAGTTCACGTTCACCGGAGGCGTGGCGAACAACGAGGCCGCGGTCAAGGCGCTGCGGCAGCTGATCTCGGAGAGCTACGGCGAGGTCACGATGAACATCTCTCCGTCGTCGATCTACACCGGCGCCCTCGGCGCCGCCATCTTCGCGACGCGCAGTCTGAAGCAGGAGGTACCCGCAGCATGAGCGAGCACGACAAGCTGGCCATCGGCATCGACGTGGGCTCGGCCTCGATCAAGGTCGCGCTCATCCGAGACACACAAGCTGACGTCGAACTGCTCGTGGGCCGGTCCGAACGCACCCGGCGCCGCGAGGCCACCGACGTCGTCGCCAGCCTGGTCGAGACGCTGCTGAGCGAGGCGGGGCTCACTCGCGAGGACCTCGCCTACGTGGCGACCACCGGCGAAGGCGAGATCGTCGACTTCCGGACCGGTCACTTCTACGGCATGACGACCCACGCCCGCGGGGCGCGCTTCCTGGACAGTGAAGCCGATGCCTGCGTCGACATCGGCGCGCTCCACACCCGCGCGATCCTGATGGACGAACGCGCCAAGGTCCTCGGCTACCGCATGACGAGCCAGTGCGCCTCCGGCTCGGGCCAGTTCCTCGAGAACATCAGCCGCTACCTGGGCGTGACCATGGCCGAAATCGGACCGATCTCGCTCCAGGCCGACGAACCCGAGCGCTGCAGCTCGATCTGCGCCGTGCTGGCCGAGACCGACGTGATCAACATGGTCTCACGCGGGATCTCCACGGCGAACATCCTGAAGGGCATCCACCTCTCCATGGCCGGGCGCTACGTCAAGCTGCTGAAGGCAGCCGGTGCCACACGCGTCGTGCTCGTGACCGGCGGCCTGGCCGCGGACGTAGGCCTGATGGCCGCCATGCGGGAGACGCTGGCGGAGGCCGACGATCCGCTCGAGGTCCGTTCCCACGAACACTCGGTCCTGGCCGGTGCGATCGGCGCGGCGATCTGGGGCGCGTTCCGCGCGCGCAAGATGGAGCGGCTCGGCATCTCGCTCGCCCCCGGCGCGCTCTCCGAAGCGCGGACGTGAACGCACTCTCCCTCCACGGTGCGGTGGCCCTGGTCACGGGCGCGGCCGGCGGTATCGGGCAAGCGATCTGCGCGGCCCTGCGTGCGGCCGACGCCCGCGTCGTGGGCGCGGACCTCGACGCCGGCCGGGAGTGTGTGCCGTGCGACGTGACCGACCGGGAGCAGCTCGAGGCCCTGATCACGCGCACCGCCTCGGAGCACGGCGGCCTCGACGTCGTCATCCACGCGGCCGGGATCACCCGTGACGCCATACTCTGGAAGCTCGCCGACGAGGACTGGAGCGCCGTGATGCGGGTCAACCTCGACGCGGCCTTCCTGCTGCTTCGCGCCGCCGCGCCACACTTGCGCAATTCATCCCGTGGCAGCGTCGTCTTGATCTCCTCGATCAACGGCGAGCGCGGCAAGCTCGGCCAGTCCAACTACGCGGCGAGCAAGGCGGGCCTGATCGGGCTGGCGAAGTCCGCGGCGCAGGACCTGGGTCGCGACGGGGCCCGCGTGAACGTGGTCGCACCCGGTTTCATCGACACCGCCATGACGCAGTCGCTGCCGACGGAGATCCGTCAGCGGGCGATCGCGGAGACCGTGCTCGGAAGGGCAGGTCGCCCTGAAGACGTGGCGGGCGCCGTCGTCTTCCTCTGCTCAGGACTCGCGCAACACATCACCGGGCAGGTCCTGCGGGTGGACGGCGGCCAACTCATGGCCTGACAATTGGAGACAAGACATGCAAGACACCGACACGACCACGAGAGAGACCGAGAGCGTCTTCGTCCGTCGCCTGCGACCGGACGATCTCGACCCGGTGATCGCCATCGACGCCAGGGCCACCGGCCGCCGGCGCACCGAGTACTTCAAGTTGAAGCTCGAGATGGCCATGAACGAGACCGGCGTCGAGGTCTCCCTGGCCGCCGAGATCGACGGGATGTTCGTGGGCTTCCTGATCGCCCGCGTGTACTACGGGGACTTCGGGATCTCGGAGCCCGCCGCGGTGCTGGAGGTGCTGGGGATCCACCCCGACTTCCGCGGACGCGGCGTCGCCCATGCGCTCCTGCGCCAGCTCAACACGAACCTGCTCGGACTCGGCGTCGGCACGGTGTCGACGGAAGTGAACTGGAACGACCCGCGCATGATGGCATTCCTGCAGAATGAGGGCTTCCAGCCGGCGCCGCGGTTCTGTCTCGATCTGGACTGTGAGTCCTTCCGCCGCCGGGAAGACATGCGAGCCTGAGACGACCGTGAACCTCAACAAGAGCACCCGCTACGCTCTGCACTCCGCCCTCGAGATGACCCTGTCGAGCGACCAGCCGGTCACGGCGAGCCGGATCGCAGGGCGCTACGAGATCCCGGAGAACGTCGTGGCCAAGGTGCTGCAGCAGCTCGCGCGCGCCGGCATCGCGCGCGGCGTGCGCGGTGTGGGCGGTGGCTACCGGCTCGCGCGATCACCTGCCGAGGTCACGGTCCAAGACATCATCGATGTCTTCGAACCGACGCCACCGCCGGACACCTGTGCCCTGCGGGACGAGCCCGGAGCCGCATGCCCGGGTGAGGGAGCACCTCGCTGTCACCTGATGAACCTCTTCCAGGAGGTCGACGAGACGGTGCGTGCCACCTTCGCGTCGGTCAGCCTGGCGACCCTGGCGACATCCTGATGAACCAGCTACCGATCATCGAGCCGTTCCGCATCAAGAGCGTGGAGCCCATCGCGGTCACCGACCGAGCCGAGCGCGAGGCATGCCTCGAGCACGCGGGGAACAACCTGTTCCGGCTCGCGTCCAACAACGTGATGATCGATCTGCTCACCGACAGCGGCACGGGAGCCATGAGCAGCGCGCAGTGGGCGGCCGTCATGAACGGCGACGAGTCCTACGCGGGCTCCCCCAGCTTCCATCGCTTCGAGGCGGCCGTGCGCAAGGCGACGGGATTCGAACACGTCGTGCCCACGCACCAGGGACGCGCCGCCGAACACCTGCTCTTCGGAACGCTCGTCGGCCCCGGTCAGTTCGTCCCCAACAACACGCACTTCGACACGACGCGCGCGAACATCGAGGCGGCGGGCGGCGTGGCCCTCGACCTGCCTTGCGCCGAGAGCGCCGACACGCGCGAGGCCTACCCGTTCAAGGGCAACATGGATCTCGAGGGCCTCGAGCGGGCGCTGCTCCAGCACGCCGGCCACGTACCGCTGGTGATGCTGACGATCACGAACAACGCGGCCGGCGGGCAACCGGCGAGCCTGCAGAACCTGCGTGCGGTCAAGGCGCTGTGCCAGCGGGCGCAGGTGCCGTTCTACCTGGATGCCTGCCGCTTTGCGGAGAACGCCTTCCTGGTCCGTGACCGGGAGCCGAAACTCGCAGGGCGCAGCGTGCGCTCGGTGGCGCGCGAGATCTTCGACCTCGCCGACGGCTGCACGATGAGCGCGAAGAAGGACGGTCTCGCGAACATCGGCGGCTTCCTCGCCGTACGCTCCGCCGAGCTGGCTCAGGAGTTGCGCCAGCGGCTGGTCGTGACCGAGGGCTTCCCGACCTACGGCGGCTTGTCGGGCCGGGACCTCGAAGCCGTCGCCCAAGGCCTCGAAGAGGTCCTGGACGAGGACTACCTGACCTACCGTCTCGCCAGCATGCGCTACATCGTGCAGCGCCTCGCGACCGCGGGCATACCGGTCGTCCAACCCACGGGCGGGCACGCGGTGTTCCTCGACGCGGCGCGCTTCCTCGAGCATGTCCCCCGCACCCAGTACCCGGGCCAGGCCCTGGCCCTGGAGCTCTACCTCGAGGGCGGCATCCGGTCCTGCGAGATCGGCAGCGTGATGCTGGGCCGCACCGATCCGGACACCGGCGCGGAACTCCCGGCGGAGCACGAACTGGTACGACTCGCGATCCCCCGCCGCACCTACACCCAGAGTCACATGGACTACCTGATCGAGATCATCTGTCGCGTGTGGGAGCGACGGTTCGACGTGCCCGGCGTGGAGATCACCTCGGCACCCAAGGTGCTGCGCCACTTCCAGGCCGGCTTCCGGCGCCTGCCCGCACGACTCGCGGTCTGAGGCGCGGCGGCCACCGGGTGCCAGCACCTCCCGGTTCCCCCGCCAAGACGCATGACGTAGCCTCGCGCGCATGAGTTCCCGCCCCCTACCCGGCAACGCCCTGTTCTGGCTCGCGGTCTGGGCCGCCGCCTTCGGGTTCGCCGAAGGCGCGGTGGTCGTGTACCTGCGCGCGCTGTACTACCCCGGCGGTTTCGAGTTCCCGCTGGTCGCGTTCGACGAGCACCTGCTCGACGTGGAGATCGCCCGGGAGGCGGCCACCATGCTGATGCTGCTCGGTGCGGCGTGCGCCAGCGCGCGCGATCGCATGCGCCGCTTCGGAGCGTTCGCGTTCACCTTCGGCATCTGGGACCTGGCGTACTACGCCATGCTGAAGCTCACGCTCGACTGGCCCGCCGGCGGCGTGCTCGACGTGCTGCTCGCCTGGGACATCTTGTTCCTGATCCCCAGCGTGTGGGTCGGCCCCGTGCTCGCACCGTGTCTCGTCTCGGTCGCCCTGATCGGCGCGGGCGCGCTGATCTTCTGCGAACCGGAGGGCCGCGACTGGTCGTTCCTGCGCCCAACGGACTGGGCGCTGATGGTCATCGCCGGCCTGGTGATCATCACCTCGTTTCTGCTCACCCCGGAACCGGCACCCGGCACCACCGCCATCGAGGGCTACCGCTGGTGGATGCTGGGCCTGGGACTCGGCGGCGGCATCGGGTGCTTCGCGCTGCGCTGGCGCAAGCGCTGAGCGCCCCGTGATCAGTCGCTGAGGGGCACCGCGCCGCCGGCGGCGAGGACGACACCCTCGACGGCCTCACGCACCGCCGCGACCAGGGCCGGCCCGTCAGGCCCGGCGTAGACGATGCCCTTCTTCTCGGCCGCGCTGATGGCCTTGGCCACCTGCTTCTCGAGCTTGCCGCTCGACTTGCCCAGCGCGGCAGCGAGCTTGGTGGCCGACGGCTTGAGCGCGTCCTTGGCGTAGGCGTTCGCATCCTTGGCCCACTGGCCCGCCATGGCCTTGAGCAGCTTGGCGCGCAGCACCCGGTCGTTCTTGTCGTCCGGGTCACCGTCGGCGAGCACCGGCGCGGCGAGCGCGAGCATGCCGTCCAGCAGGTCGGTGGTCAGGTTGTCCGCTTCGAGCGAATTCAGGAAGCAGGTGCCGCCCTTCTTGAAGGTCTTGAACACGGTCTTGCCGAACTGCAGCTCGAACTTGTCACCGACCTTGTCGAGGCAGGCCTCCTGTTTCTCACCGAGCGGGTCCTTCTCCGGCGGCTGCTGGGTGCGCTTGGCCACGCACAGCAGGGCCTTGCGGCCGAGCTTGCTCGCGGCCAGCAGTTGTCCCTTGCGGCAGAAGCCCGGCCCCACACCCGGACCGCCGCCGCCAGGCCCACCACCGTTGAGGTCGAGCGAGATGTTGACCGTGCCGTAGACACCACCCACGACGGCGTTGCCGAAGTCGTACTTCAGCGCGTCCTGGATCACACCGTCGTCGTTGCTCGCATTCGGTCCGCTGAAGTCGAACACCGACACGGCGATCGTGGGCCAGCCCGGCTCGGCACCGTGCAGCTGCGGGCTCGATTCCGTCGCCGGCGTGGACAGGAGCATGCTGTCGCTCGGGGGCACGCCGAACACGTTGTCGCCGATCTGGATCAGGTTGAGCGACTCGAAGCCCTCGGGCAGGAAGCGGGTCATCGAGTAGTCGCCGATCTGCACCGTCATCGCCGTGATGGCCTGCTCGTAGTAGGTCAAGTCCAGCGGGCCGTCGGCCGGCACCGGTGGCGTCGTCGACTCGACCCGATAGGAGATCGAGGCGGACGCACCCACGACCACGCCCATGGCCTGCAACGCCGCTTCGGTCCCGGCAGGCGCCGTGGGGCTGACGGCGACGATCAGCACGTCCCCCGTGAGGTTCGTCTCGACTTCCTCGGCCTGGACCGGGCCGGCGACGAGGGCGAGGGCCGTCACGAGGGCGAGCGCGACAGCGCGTCCGGCGCGCAGCAGGGAGCAGGTCGGCCTGGGGGTGTTCATGGAGTCGGGCTTCCGAGGGCAGGGCGTGAAGCCGACACGCTAATCGCAGGAACCTCGATCTGTCTACGTGTCAGCCGCTGCCCTGCCCGGGGCGCGGGGCGCGCCGGGCGCCACCAGCGGCCACCACCCGCCCTGACCAGTGCGGCGGCCACCCGCCCTACCAGCTCGGTTGCCCGGTCGTGCTCAGCACCGCCGACCAGAGGTCGCTGGGGATCTCCATGCGCTTGCGCTGCGCGGTGGCGGTCGGGATCGGGACGTGCACGAACGTCCCGTTGTGGAACCCGATCAGCATGTCGGTCTTGCCGGCCATGGCCGCGTGCACGGCGTGGCGGGCCATGCGGTCGCTCAGCACCCGATCCCAGGCGTTGGCCGGGATGCCGCGGATCAGGTAACTGGGGTCGAGGTACTTGAGGTTGAGCTCCAGCTCACGCTCGGCGAAGTGCCGCTTGATCGCCGCCTTGAGGAAGACCCCGATGTCCTGCAGGGCGACGTTGCCCGAGGCGTCCCGGCCCGCAGCCTCGTCGTCGGCCATGAGGTGCTGCCCGGCACCTTCGGCCACGACGACCAGCGCGTGCCCCCGCGTGACCACGCGCTCACGCAGCGCGTCGAGGAAGCCGTCGAGCGGGAAGGGAACCTCGGGCACGAGCACGAAGTTGGCTTCCTGGCTCGCCACGGCGGCGCCCGCCGCGATGAAACCCGCGTTGCGCCCCATGAGCTTCACCAGGCCCACGCCGTTGGGTGCATCGTGCGCCTCGGTGTGGGCCGCGCGCAGCACCTCCTCGGCCTTGGACAGCGCCGTCACGTAGCCGAAGGACAGCCACACGTACTCGATGTCGTTGTCGATCGTCTTGGGGATACCCACGACCGACTTGGCCAGGTCGCGGCGACGCACTTCGGTGTGGATCGCGTGCGCGCCACGTTGCGTGCCATCCCCGCCGACGCAGAACAACACGTCGATCTCCTGCGCCTCCAGGAAGTCGACCACGCGCCTCGGATCCTGCGGCCCCCGTGAACTGCCGAGCAGCGTTCCGCCGCGGTTGTGGATCAGGTGCACGTCGTCCGCTTCGATCACGTGCGGCGGCTTGCCCACCGCCGGATCGAGCCCGCGATAACCCTCGCGGATGCCCAGCACCCGCTTCACGCCGTAGTTGTAGGTGAGTTCGGTGAAGACCGAGCGGATGACGTTGTTCAGCCCCGGGGCCAGCCCCCCGCAGGTGACGATCGCGGCGGTGGTCCGGTCCGGGTCGAAGAACAGGCGCTCACGCGGCCCGGCATGCTCGAAGGACACCTCCCGCTCGAGCTCCTGCCCCGGCTCGAGCTGCGCACGGTGCACGACGCGCGTGGCATCGTCGATGAAGTCGTGGCGCTTGTCCGCACGGGGTGAGATGTGCGTTCCGGCACCGAGGTGCTCGATCCGGCAGTCCTGCGGCGTCAACACGCTCCGCCCTCCGCCCCCGTCGCCCGTCAGGCTGACGCATCCACCGCGGCGAAGGCCGCAACGATCATGTTGGCGTACAACGTCGCCGTCGTGTGCATGCCGTACCGGACCGCCGCCAGGTCCTCGTCCGTGACCACGAGTTCGTCGACGTGGGTGCGCAACGCCTCGGCGTGCATCGGGTAGGTGACCTCGTGGTCCTCCAACGCCGACATGGCCTCCTCCGGCACGCCGATGCGCTTCAGGTCACCCTCGATCTGCATCGACGCGTAGAACGGCACGAAGTCCAGGAAGTACATGGAACCGATGATGCCCACCGGGTTGAGACGTTCGATCTGGTAGTGGCCGTAGGCCAGCAGCGCGACGGTCTCCGGCAGCGGCAACTCGCACTCGATGCCGGCGGTGTCCGCGCCCAGCGCCCTGAGGTCGTTCAGCGCGAGTTGATCGTGGAAGATCTCTTCGGTGGCGCGCTTGTGCAGCAGCTTGGCCGACGCCGGACTGCGCATCAGCCGCGCCGCCGCGAGCCCCAGGATCACCGGGCGCTCCCTGAGCTGGAAGTAGTTCTGGCGCAGGTGTGATGCGTAGTGGTTCACACCGATCTCGCCCGCGTGCAGACGCGCGAGCGGCCCCGAGGCCTTGAATGCCTCGAGGATGCGCTGCAGTTCCGTGTCCAACTGGTCGTGATGGCTCATGGGGCCCGTCCGGTCGAGTGCATCTGTCACCGACGCGCCGTGGCACGCGGGTCGGCGAGCGTAGCGCAACGTCGATGCGCCCACAACGAGCCCCTTCGCACCGCACGCGGAGCCGCGACGGGCCGGCTCGGAGCACCGGGGCGGACGCCGATCGGAGCCCCGGTGGCGATCCGCTAGCATGCCGCGCCATGAGCGGAACCGCGCAACGCAAGTCCTCGCCCGAGGGGCTCCTCGGCTACCTGGGCATCTCGTCCTCGCGCCAGATCGTCGCCTTCGCGACCTGTCTCGGCATCGCGCTCGCCGTCACGCTGGTCCCGACGTTCACCGGCGCTCTCGAGCCGCCGGCGCGACGCGCCCTGTTCATCCTCGTGCTCGCCGCGGGCCTGTGGTGCACCGAAGCGATTCCGGCCTTCGCCGTGGGCCTGTTGATCATCGGTCTGCAGATCGGCTTGCTGGGAACCGAACGCGGCGGCGCCCAGGACAGCGAAGCCTGGACGGCCTACGTCGCGATCATCGGGCACCCGCTCGTGTGGCTCTTCTTCGGGGGCTTCGTGCTCGCCGCAGGCATGTCCAAGAGCCAGCTCGATCGGCGGCTCGTGAAGCGCCTGATCGCCCGGGTGGGCACGCGCCCGGGTGCGTTGCTCGCCGGCGTGATGGGCGTGACCTTCGTGCTCTCGATGTTCATGTCGAACACGGCCACCACCGCCATGATCGTGGCCATGCTGGCGCCCGTGCTCGCCTCGGTGGATCGCGACGACCCGTTCGGCCGAGGCCTGCTGCTGGGCACCGCGGTGGCCGCCAACGTGGGCGGCATGGCCTCGCTGATCGGCACGCCGCCCAACGCCATCGCCGTGAGCGCGCTGGCCAAGCTCAGCCCCAGCGTGCCGATCGACTTCCTGCACTGGATCATGATCGCGGGCCCCGTCGCCGTGGCGGTGGCGCTGCTCGCCTGGGTGACGATCCGGCGCTGCTACCCGGCCCGGGTGGCGAACCTGGACCTGGAAGCCGTCACGCGGCCGCTCTCGGGTGAGCTCGCACCCAAGTGGCAGACGCTCGTGGTCGGCTTCACGCTGCTGCTCACGGTCAGCCTGTGGATGACGTCGCAGTGGCACGGGATCCCCGCGGCCGCCGTGTCGTTCGTGCCCATCGTGCTGCTCACCACGACCGGCATCCTCGACGCCGGCGACATCCGCGGGTTGAACTACGACGTGCTGTTCCTGCTGGCCGGCGGCATGGCCCTGGGCGAGGTGGTGGTCAACACCGGGTTGTCGACCTGGCTCGTCTCGGGCGTGCCCCTCGACGCCTTGGCACTGACCGCGGTGATCCTGATCGTGGGTTACCTGACGGTGCTGCTGTCGAACCTGATGAGCAACACGGCGGCGACCAACGTCCTGATCCCCCTGGGCATCGCCATGGCGGCGGGCAGCGAGCCGCGCATCGCGCTGCCCATCGCCATGAGCGCTTCGGCGGCCATGTGCCTGCCGGTGGCGACACCGCCCAACGCGATGGTCTACGCCGACGGGCGCTTGCGCATCAAGGACTTCGTCGGCGTCGGGTTGCTCATCGGCGTGGTCACGCCCGCCTTGGCCGCCACGATCGTCGGGCTGTGGTTCGCGTGACACCCGCGGAGTTGCAGAAGCCCCAGGGTCCGGTTGTCCACCGCCCACGCTCCGACTAACATCCCGAGCACGTCGCCGCCGCGCCGGCCGCCCCTCACCTGGTCCCGCGCGACCCGTCCGTGCCGGCCTCCGGGAAGCTGACCATGAGCTACGTCGTCGCACTCGACCAGGGGACCACGAGTTCGCGCGCCATCGTCTTCGACCGCCAGGGACAGGTCGTGTCGGTGGCGCAGAAGGAGTTCCGCCAGATCTTCCCCCAGCCCGGCTGGGTCGAGCACGACCCGGACGAGATCTGGGCGACCCAGGCCGGTGTCGCGATCGAGGCGCTCGGCCTGGCCAAGATCCGCGCACGGGACGTGGCCGCGGTCGGCATCACCAATCAGCGCGAGACGACGGTCGTGTGGGACCGGCAGACCGGCCAGCCGGTGTGCAACGCGATCGTCTGGCAGGACCGCCGCACCGCGGCGATGTGCGACCGCCTGCGCGCCGACGGCCGGGCCGACACCTTCCGCGAGAAGACCGGGCTGGTGCTCGACGCGTATTTCTCGGGCACGAAGATCGCCTGGATCCTCGACAACGTTCCTGGCGCCCGCGCCAAGGCCGAAGCCGGCCAGCTCGCCTTCGGCACGGTCGACAGCTGGCTGGCCCACAAGCTGAGCAGCGGCCGGCTGCACATCACGGACGTGAGCAACGCCTCGCGCACGCTGTTGTTCGACATCCACCGCCGCGCCTGGGACGACGAACTGCTGGAGTTGCTCGGGGTCCCGCGCAGCATGCTGCCGGAGGTGCGCAGCAGCTCGGAGGTGTACGGCGAGATCTCGACCAGCCTCGCGATCGGCGGCGCCCCCCTGGCCGGCATCGTGGGCGATCAACAGGCCGCCACCATGGGACAGGTCTGCGTCGAGGCCGGCCTCGCCAAGAACACCTATGGCACCGGCTGCTTCCTGCTCATGAACACGGGCACCGAGGCCCGCGCATCGCACAACAACCTGCTCACCACCATCGCCTGGGAGCGCGCGGGCACGCTGCACTACGCGTTGGAGGGCAGCGTCTTCGTCGGCGGCGCCATCGTGCAGTGGTTGCGCGACGGCCTGAAGATCATCCGCCATGCCGAGGAGGTCGAGGCCCTCGCCCGCAGCGTCGAGGACAACGGCGGAGTGTACCTGGTGCCCGCCCTCGCCGGCCTCGGCGCACCCCACTGGGATCCCTACGCCCGGGGCACGCTGCTGGGGATCACGCGCGGCACGACCGACGGGCACGTCGCCCGCGCCGCGCTCGAGGGCATCGCCTACCAGGTGGCCGACCTGGTCAGCGCGATGAACAAGGACGCCGGCACACCGCTGGCGGAACTGCGTGTGGACGGCGGGGCCGCCGCCAACGACCTGCTGATGCAGTTCCAGGCGGACATCCTGCGCGTCCCCGTCGTGCGCCCCACCGTGTTGGAGACGACGGCGCTGGGCGCCGCCTACATGGCCGGTCTCGCCGTGGGCTACTGGCAGTCGGTGGACGAGATCGCGCAGAACTGGCAGGTGGATCGTCGCTTCGAGCCGCAGATGCCCGAAGCTGACGCGCAACGCCTGCGCGACCGCTGGGACCAGGCCGTCGGGCGCAGCAAGGCCTGGGAGCAGGACGAGCAGGCGTGAGCGGGCTCACGTCCGAGCCGGCTCGCGCCGTCGTCTGAACCGAGGCGCGCACGACGCGTCGAACGACACGAGGAGCAGAGAACCGACATGGATGCCTACGTCGCCGAGTTCATCGGCACCGCGTTGCTGCTCCTGGTGGGCAACGGCGTCGTGGCCAACGTCGTGCTGGAGCGCACCAAGGGCTTCAACAGCGGCTGGATCGTGATCACCGCCGGCTGGGGCTTCGCCGTCTTCGCGGCGGTGGCCTGCGTCGCCGACTCCAGCGGCGCCCACATCAACCCGGCGGTGACCGTCGGACTCGCCGTCGCCGGCAAGTTCCCGTGGGCCGACGTCGCGCCGTACATCGCCGCACAGATGGCGGGTGCCTTCGCGGGAACCACGCTCGCCTTCCTCACCTACTACCAGCACTACCAGGTCACGGAGGACGCCGGGGCGAAGCGGGCCACGTTCTGCACGGCACCCGCCATCCGCTCGGCGGGCTGGAACCTCTTCACCGAAGTCGTGGCGACGTTCGTGCTGGTGTTCGTCGTGCTGTACTTCAGCTCCGCGTCGATGAGCATCGGCGGAGACGACGTCCCGGTCGGACTGGGCAGCCTCGGCGCCGTGCCGGTCGGCCTGCTCGTGTTCGCCATCGGCATGGGGCTCGGCGGTCCGACGGGTTACGCCATCAACCCCGCGCGCGACCTGGGCCCGCGCATCGCGCACGCCCTGCTGCCGGTGCCCGGCAAGGGCGGCAGCGACTGGGGCTATGCGTGGGTCCCCGTCATCGGCCCGCTCCTGGGAGGCACCCTGGCGGCCGTGGCAAGTCGCGCCCTCGCCGCCTGACGCACGGCTCCCCCCAACGCGCGCGCCGCACGCGCACTGCGGCGTATGGGAGGGCGTGCCCAACGGACCTAGGTTGAGGTCCGGGCTGTGGGCGCACTGCCCTCTCGCCGTGTCGCCTGCTCGTTCAGGCGGCGCCGCCTGAAGCGCCCCGGTCCGAGGCGCGGCACGCGGTACACGCACCGCGGGGCGCGCCGCCAGGCGTGAGCAAGCCTGCCGCAGGTGCTCCCACGACGGCGAACTCCATCGCGCGGGCAGCATGGCCCTGCTGGCCACGACCGGCCTCGGTCGTCATCGCGGCGCCGTGACCGAGCACTGTCTCGGCCCCCCGGATGAACGCGAAGCGAGTGCGGCACGGAGATCCGTGACCACACTCGCTTCGTCGTCAGCGAAACTGGATCGATCGAGGGTCGCTGTCAGAGACCGAACGTCTCGCCCAGGCCGTTCGAGGCCGACACGCCGCCCGGAGCGGACGGATCGGCAGCGAACATCTGGTGGTAGAGCGTGACGCCGTCGAGGCCACCCATGACGGGCACCTGGAACTGCAGCGTCAGGTCGCCCTCACCGGCACCCGCGCCGGGGATGAACATCGGGATCGTGAAGAACGGAGGCGCGCCCGGATCGACGAGCAGCGGGGCCTGCTTGAACGTCGCAGCACCCTGCGGCAGCTCGCCGGACGAGAACATGAGCAGCGCCGGCGTGCCGCCGACGAAGTCACGGAACTCGAGCGCGATGGTGTGACCCGAGCACGGCGAGAAGATCGCGCGGAACTGGGGCATGTAGCCACCGGTGCCGGCCATGCCCGAGCCGTAGGTCCAGTAGCGACCGGTGCACAGCGTGTCGTCACCCTTGACGGAGACGCCGTCGAGCTCGGAGAGGTGCGGGTTCTGGGCCTTCACGGTGATGTTGCCCATCGCGTCGATGTGGCTCACGCGGCCGACGCGACCGGACACGAGCAGGCCGCCCTTGCGCGACAGCTTGATGTCGTTGGGCGCAGCCATGAGTGAGCTGTTGGGCCCGGCGAAGACCTCGCCCACGCCGGTGTCGAGCCGGAAGCGCACCACCGTGTTCAGGTCGTAGCTGGCCATGAACAGGTTGCCCGCGCCGTCGATGGTCATGCCACCGGGCTGCGCGATCAGGTTCTGGTCGTCGTTGAACACCGTGGCGACGCCCTGCGGCGTGATCTTGACGATGTTGTTGTCGCCCAGGTTGGCGACGTAGAGGTTGCCGTCATCGTCGTAGGCGATGCCGTCGGGGAACGAGACCAGGCCGCCGGTCGACGCCGCGTCGTGGAGCAGGGTCTGGGTGCCGGCGTAGTCGACGTGCACGATGCTGGCCGCGCCCATGTCGGAGACGACCCAACCCGTGTCGTCGGGCGTCGGGATGCAGGACACGGGCATCACGAAGAAGCCGTCCTGCGTGAGGACGTCGACCTGCCCGTCGGGCATGATCTTGAGGATGCCGGGCACGCCCCGATCGGGGACGTAGAAGTTGCCGTCGTTGCCGAACCACCCGTAGTGGGGAATGCCCAGCGGGGTGGCGAAGGGGGTCGCGACGCCCGTGTCGACGTCGACCTGGTAGATGCCCGGCTCGGTGGTGAACGGCACGGACACGTAGTAGTCGTCGGGGTCGAACTGCGCGCTGAGCACGTTCGAGCAGATGACGGCGGCGAAGGCCAGGGTGGCCAGGTGGCGGATGGTCTGCATGGGCGGGTAGCTCCTCTCGATCCGGGCCCGAGCGTAACCCGAGTCGGCCCAACGGCGGATCCGGATGACGCTTCGGTCTATTCAACCGGAAGAAGCCGGCGACCCTCACAGACCTGAGCGAAAATGGGACCTCTACGGGCCCGGGGACCCCGAATCCCGGACCCCTGGGCGACCTGGCCGCCCCTCGGGGGGAGGAAGAGGGCTGCGAGAGCCGGCCGGCGGCGGGAGCCGGGGCCGGCCGCCGCCGCCCCCAGGGCTGCCCCGGATCTCGGCAGGCGGGGGGCTCTGCGCACCGTGACGCAGGCACGGCTGCGCCGCGCGCCGGAGCCTGCGCGCATGGTCGCAGGACACCTGCCGTCGCAACGGGTGCGGACTACGTTCCGGTTGACCAGTCGCTCAGCGCCAGGCCGTATGGGCCTGCTGCGTGTGCGCTTCGAGAATGCGGCCCGAGCCGGCGTGCGTCCTCGACTCGGGAGACGCACCGTCGGCGGTCGAACTCGTCCCGGCGAGGCGACCATCCGTCACTCGACACCCCAGGGGAGCTTCCAGCATGCACGCCCACCGCCGCGCCACGCACTCACCGCACTGGATCACCTACGCCCTCGCGCTGTTCATCGCCCTCGTTCCGGTGCAACGCGCCGTCGCGTGCGTGAAGGACCCGCCCCAGCCCCCCGTGGTCCAGATCATCTTCCATTCGACCACCGACGTCTGGCTCTGCTTCCAGGGCTACCAGACGTTCGGTTCGCTGGCGGGCGCCAGTTGCGCGTGCGCCTTCGACTTCAACGCCTCCGCGAACATCAACGACGTGGTCGCGGTCCAGGTGGTGCTCGCCGGCACCGGTCAGGAGCTGCCGGGCTGGGGCACGTGGAGTCGCGCCACTGGGCTCGACGACGACTTCGACGCCCTCTCCGGCAACGCCCTGCCCGACTACCGCGCCTTCTCCGCGACGACCACGGCGGACATCGACGGTGACGTCTCGGTCGACATCTACGTACGCGTCACGGTGAACTCCGGGACCACCTTCGCCAGCCTCGCAACCGAGCTGCTGGGTCGCACGGACCTGCTGGGCACTGGCGGCCACACCGCCGGCGTGCTCGATCACCACGAGACGGTCCAGCCCGTGCTGGGCGCCGAGTTGCCGCTCCCCTGGCGCGGCCTCGGGGAAGCGCTCGCAGGCACCGGGGGCAAGCTCCCGCGCCTGCTCGGCGAAGGTCCGGTCACCGATGACAGCCCGTTCTTCCTGACCCTCGACAACGCGCGCCCGCTGGCGCGGACGTTCCTGGTGTGGGGCCTCAGTCAACTCTCGGCGCCCTTCAAGGGCGGCGTGATGGTGCCCTTCCCCACCTTCATCACCGACCTGGGCTTCACCGACGCGACGGGCGGCATCGCCGTGGGAGCGACGTGGCCCACGCCGGGCTTCCCCGGCATCGCGCTCTACTGGCAGTACTGGATCCAGGACCTGGCCGGTCCGGTGTCCTACGCAGCCAGCAACGCGCTCACCTGCACCACGCAGTCGGCGCCCGTCGTCAGCATCGACATGGGCGGCATCTCACCCACGAGCGGCCTGGCTGAGGGAGACCTGCTGACGATCAACGGCACCGGCTTCGGCTACAACCCCCACGACCTGTGCATCCTGGTGGACGACATCACGCTGATCCCGCGCTCGGTGAGCCCGACGCAGATCATCGCCGAGATCGGGCCGGTGCCCCAGGCCGTCACCGGTGGCACGCTCACGCTGGCCTCGGGCCAGGGCATCGCGCTCCAGCCGACCCAGATCCCCGCGGCTTGCGAGGTCTTCGCGGCCCAGGAGGGGCGCACCTGGAGTCACGTGCCCAACACGAGCGCGTCCAGCGGGGGCCAGTCGATCGACATCGAGACCACGTCGAGCGACTCGGTCGCCTTCGTCTACGACGGCGGCGACGAACGCCTCGAGGCCGACATGGACGCCGTCGCCAGCTGGGACAACGGCGACGAAGTGCGCATCGACTTCCACACCGACGTGGAGGACAGCGGTGGCGGCGGTGGACTGTGCGACTGGTCGCGCACCTTCACGTTGGTCACAGGCGGCAACCCGAACCCGTCGCTCGATGAGTGCGGCGCCTGCCTGGCCGCGATCATCAACGACAACCTGTGCCACACCTGTGCCGCGCGCATCGAGGCCAGCTTCGACGCCTTCCTCAACGAGCTCTACATCTCGGCCAAGAGCGGCAGCGACTACACGGTCGTGGCGGGTAGCGGCTCGATGAAGGTCTTCACGCCGAAGATCCGCTGAAACGAGCGGCGCCCGGTGGCCCGGTACACACCGCGGTGTGTGTCCGGGCCACGGCTGCTCGCACCCAGGCACGGCACGCGTGACACCGCTGTGTGTGTCCGGGCGCCGGGTGCTCGTACGCCGCGGCGTACTCCCACGGGCGGACCCGCCTTCGCACCCCGCCGGGGGCCGTCCTGCGCTCCCTTGCCCGGCCGTCTCGGCCCTTGCGCGCATGGCCGCTAGACGACTCCTGGTGTGTGATCGGGTCTTCGCTCCGAGACGCGCTTCGGGACCTCGGACACGCAACGAAACAGGGAAAGGAATCGTCATGCCCAGCCCATTCAAGGCCCGCCTCGCCTGCCTCCTGTTGCTCGTCGCCGCCGCTCGCGTCGACGCACAGCAACCGCGACTCGTGCTCGAACGGGGGCTCGAGCCCACCGTCGCCATCGCCGTGTTGGAGGGCGCGCCCGCCCAGCCGTTCATGTTGCAGGCCGTTGCCGGTGACCAGCAGGTCGTGCTGGCCCAGGGGCGGCTCGACGGCGCCGGCCAGCTCGCGCTCCCGTTCCGGCTCACCGGGGCGCTGCTCGAGAGCCGCGCGATGATCGTGGCCACCCTGGCCGACGACGACGGCAGCCTGCTCACCGCCACGGCCAACTGCGACGTGCTGTTCTGCGAGCAGTTCGGCTTCGATTTCATGCCCGGCGGCGCCGCCGTCGAGGGCGGTCAGCTGTTCGAGGCACAGTGGATGCCGGTCAACCTCCGCATCCGCGCCGAGAACGACGGACCGCGCAGTCACCCCGACGCCTGCATCTGCTTCGACTCGTCGAACCCCACCGGCGGCGACGGCGACCTGGTCACGCCCGGCTACGGTTCGAGCAACGAAGAGCCCCTGGGCAACCTCGCGATCATCGCCGAGAGCATGCAGGGCGGCCAGCGCGACCAGATCGTCAACATGCCCGACGACGAAGCCAGCGGCGGGCGCCTCTTCTTCGACTGGGAACTGCCGGTGAGCATCTGCCAGGTGTTCCTGCTGGACGTGGACGAGGACGACGGTGACGGCGCCGACGTGCGCACCTACCTCGACGACCGCCTCGTCGACGACATCCAGATCCCGGGCCTGGACGACAACAACCTGCAGGTGGCCCTCCCTGAAGCCCTCCGCCTCGACCGGCTCGAGGTCGATTTCTCGGGTTCGGGCGCCGTGGCGCGCATCGACTACCTGCCCTGCCCTCGCGTGGTGAACTTCGACGAGTCGACCACCGGTCGCCCCTGGGGCCTGCCTGCCGGCACCGTGGTCACCGACCAGTTCCTGGTGCAGGACTTCGTCGTCGTGGCCAGGAACCAGAACCCCGTCCACCCGGACAAGGCGGTCCTGATCGACACCGCGCGCCCCACGGGCGGTGAAGTCGACCTGCTCACCCCGGGCGTGGGCCCGGGCAACACCTTGACAGGATAGGTCGCCATGGGATTAGTCGACAACGACGTCGACATGGTGTTCGACCTCGTGGTCGACGATATC
>JAJDEQ010000094.1 GCA_029259695.1 Planctomycetota bacterium | reverse complement strand
CGCCCGCCGGGACGCGGGCGAAGCCCTGCTCGACCGCCCCGCGGCACCGCGCACTCGCCGACCCGACGGCGCCGGTGGGAACGGCGCCGGTCGCGGCCGTCCTCGCGACGGTGGCGGTGGTGCCGGAGGGGGCGCACCCGTGGCTCGCGAGGGCGGCGGGGCGGGCCGGCCGGCGCGTCCGGAGCGCGTGCTCACCGCGACGGCCCCCGACCTGCACCTGGTGATGCACCACGAGCCCCACGGCATCCAGGCCGAGCAGTACCGGGCCTTTCGTACCAACCTGGCCGCGCTCAACCCGACCAGCGCCTCGCGCACACTGGCCTTCGCATCTTCGCACCCGAGCGAAGGCAAGTCGGTCAGCGTGGCGAACATCGCCATGTGCCTCGCCGAGGCCAACAAGGCCGATGTGTGCCTGATCGACGCGGACGTGCGCGTGCCCTCACTGCACACCATGTTGGGTGTCGAGATGGGCGTGGGCCTGACCGACGTGTTGCTCGACCGTGTCGCACCCGAACAGGCGCTGCGTCGGCTCGACATCCCACACCTCACGTTCCTGTCGGCCGGCCGCGAGACCGACCGGGCGCCGCAGGTCATGAGCTCGGGCTACCTGCCCGAACTCGTGGGCTACCTCAAGCAGCGCTTCCAGTACATCCTGTTCGACACGCCGCCGTGCATCGCCTTCGCGGACGCGGCCATGTTGTCGGAGGTGATCGACGGCGTGGTGTTCGTGATCGCGGTGGGCAAGACGCCGCGGCGCGAGGTCGACGTGGCTCTGCAGAAGCTCGCCGCGGGCGGCGCCAACGTGATCGGCTCGTTCGTCACGGGGATCCGCACCTTCGAGACCGAGATCGTCTACGCCGCCGACCGCCAGGACGAGCACGCGCCGTAGGTGTCGGTGGCCTGGCCGCGGAGGGCGACGGGCGGCGTGCGGGTTCACGCAGGCAGGTCACTCTTGGGCAAGGGGGAAGACGACATGGTCGTCGCATACAACGACATACGCGTTGCTGGGGTACGCGTACCAAGGTGAAATGTCGTACGTCCATGTGAAGTACCGTTCGCCCTCGTAGAGCCGTGGCCCGACGATCCACTTCGGTGGACCATACAAGCGCCGCACCTGCTCCACATGCGCCCGGGACCCCAGGGAGTGCCTCATCTCCATGAACGTCTCGGTAGCGGAGTGATGCGCCGCTTTGCCGAGTACAGCCAGGTTGACGAGCGGGTGAATCAACAAGAGCCCGGATGCGCCAGCGACTGCAAGGAACGCCAAGACACAGGCAACGGGGCGCCTCCTGCAGCGCGTGGCGAGACGCACACCGGCGCGACCAATCAGGAAGGCGCAGCACACTGCCACCAGCAAAGAGACCAACCAGAGGGCGTCGCTAGAGACAATCATCAATCAAGTGACGGAGACCTGTGTCCGCATCGAATGCCAAGTGTTGTCTTCAGAAACGTCTTCGCTCTTGACGGGTGCGCAGGGCACCCCGCCTCGGGTTCGTGAAGTGAGTTGGTGACGTTGGAGGATGTCGAGGATGGAGACGCGCGGTCGGACGTGCGACCGGGCGACAGCGACTCGCAGCGCGCGCTCGATGGCGCGACCGGCGAGGCGTGTCTTACCGCCGGGCTCCGTGCTCAGCGCCTCAGGTGCCCAGCGCCTCGGTCGCCACCCGGCGGATCTGGCGCAGGTCGAGCTTGCCGGTGCCGAGGACCGGGATCGCGTCGACGTGCACGAAGTTGTCGGGGCGCGGCACGAACAAGTTGGGGAGCTGTTGCTCCTTCAGGCGCTCGAGCACGTCGGGCAGGCGCTCGCTGTCGAGCGTGTAGAGCACGGCCAGCTCCTCGCCCTTCTTCTCGTGCGGGATGCTGGTCACGGCGAAGACCTGTTCGGCGGTGTCGGCGGCGTGCTGCAGGGCCTCTTCCACCTTGCCGTGGGGGACCATCTCGCCGCCGATCTTGCTGAAGCGCGAGAGGCGGTCGGTGATCTTGATGAAGCCGTCCTCGTCGATCATGGCGATGTCGCCGGTGACGTACCAGCCGTCGCGGATCACCTCCTGCGTCAGGTCGTCGCGGCCCAGGTAACCCTGCATCACGTTCGGGCCGCGCACGAGCAACAGGCCCGGCTCGAGGGGCGGCAGCAACGCGTGCGTGTCGGGGTCGACGATGCGCACCGCGACGCCGGGCAGCGGCTGGCCCACGAACTGCCGGCGCGAGCCGGGCTGGTAGAAGCCGGGGGCGCGGTAGTCGGGCACCGACACCGCCACGACCGGCGAGCACTCGGTGGTGCCGTAGCCCTCCAGCGGCCGGATGCCGAACTGGTCCTCGAACGCGTCGGCCAGGCGTTGGCTCAGCTTCTCGGCGCCCATGATCACGAGGCGCAGCGAGCCGAACTGGCCGGGCGTGCAGCGGCGCAGGTACATCTGCAGGAAGGTCGGCGTGCCGAGCAGCAGCGTCACCCGGTGGTGGTGCACCAGCTCGCCGATCGCCAGGGCGTCGAGCGGGTTGGGATGGAAGACCATGCCGGCGCCGCCGTTGAGCACGATCCACAGCGCCATGTACCCGAACGAGTGGAACAACGGCAGCACGCCCAGCAGCCGGTCGTTGGGTGCCAGCCGCAGGACCTGCGAGACGCCCTCGATGTTCGAGTCGATGTTGAACTGACTCAACATGACGCCCTTGGGCTCGCCCGTGCTGCCGCTGCTGAAGATGATCGTCGCCGTGTCGTCCATGGAGATCGGCCGCTCGGCGCCGCAGCGGCGTTCGATCACGCGCGCCGGCGCGCAGAGCGCCAGCAGCGCCGCGGACAGCTTCTCACCGCGGGTGATCGACGCGGCGATGTCCTCGGCCCAGATCGGCTCGAGCCCGTCGGGCAGGCTGAGCTTGGCCTTGTCCAGGAAACGGCGGCTGGTGAGCACGTTCGTGAGGCCGGACTGACGGGCGGCCGAGCCCATGCCATCCGGCCCGGTGGTGTAGTTGAAGTTGACGCTCGTGCGACCCGACATGGACGCGGCCAGGTTGGCCGTGGCACCGGCGATGCTGGGCGGCAACAGGATGCCCACGCGGCGATCGTCGCCCCACGGCTCGCGCAGCTTGCGCGCGAACGCGATGGCGCCGGTGAGCGCCTTGAAGCGCGAGACGGCGGGGCGGTCGGCCTCGGCGAAGGCGAAGCGCCACGGCCGCCAGCGCACCTGCCGGATGAAGGTGCGGTGCAGCGGTCGGCGGCTGTCCTTGCGCTCCGACCAGGCCACTTCCGAGAGCTCGTGCACGGCGCGGCGCATCTCGTGCAGCGGCGTGCTGCTGTCCATGGCGTCGCCGAAGGTCACGGTCACCGGGTAGGGGATGCGTCGCGGGATCTTGGTGACGAAGCGGCCGCCCGAGTGGCTGAACATGCTGCCCCACACCCGGTCGAGGTTGACCGGCACGATCTTCGCGGTGCGGTCCTTGACGATGCGTTGCAGCCCGCGCCGGAAGGGCAGCAGCATGCCGGTGCGGGTGATCTGCCCCTCGGCGAAGATGCACACGACGTCGCCTTCGTCGAGCGCGGCGCCGGCGACCCGGAAGGCTTCCAGGATCTGGCGCGGCCCGCCCGACGACGAGATCGGGATGGCGCGCATCAGCTTGAACAACGGCCGGATCAAGGGGTGGTAGAAGTACCCGGCGTCGACGATGAAGCGCACCGGCCGCTCGATGGTGGCGATCAGGAACAGGCCGTCCACGAGCGACACGTGGTTCGGCACCAGCAGCACGCCGCCCGTGCTCGGCACCTTCTCGCGGTCGATCACCTTCAGCCGGTAGATCGTGTTGGTGGCCAGGATCAGCAGCAGGCGCAGCAGCGCGTCGGGCAGCAGGCGCAGGGCCCACCAGGTGCCCAACAGCGTGAGCAGGCTCCCGGCGATCAGGATCGCCCGTCCGGACAGGCCCGAGAGGGCCAGTCCCAGCGCCGTGAGCGAACCGAGCAGGGTCGCGGCGAACACGAGCACGTTGCTCAGCGCGATCACCGCGCCGCGGCGCTCGGGCGGCGCCCGGCCCTGGAGCATGGCATCGACAGGCACCAGGATCAGTCCGCTCGAGAGCCCGAACAGACCGAGCAACACGAGGGTGCCGGTGAGCCCCGGCGCGATGATTCCCAGCAACATGGAAAAGAAGGCCAGGCCCACGGCACCGAGCGGGATCAGCCCGTACTCGATCTGCCCCGCCGACAGCTTGCCGGCGAGCACGCAGCCGATGCCGAGGCCGATGCCCATCACCGCCAGCGGCGCGCTGGTGAGCGCATCCGCCTGGGGCAGGTGATCGGTGATCGCCCGGGCGTAGACCAGGATGTCCTGGCCGAACAGGCTCGCCAGTCCCCAGAAGAAGGCCGAGCCCAGGACGGCCAGCTTGAGCGCGCGGTCGTCCTGGATCGCTCGCCAGGCGCCGCCGATGGTCTCACTGAAGCCCGCGCGCCCACCCGCCGGCGGCACCGGCTGGATGCGCAGTGAGAGCGCGAGCCCCGCGGCGGAGAACAGGACCAGCACGGCGCCCGCGCGCCAGGGGGCATCCCCCGCGGCGCCCAGCAGCAGACCACCCGCGGCCGTGCCGAAGATGATCGCCAGCATGGTCCACATCTCGAGCGCGCCGTTGCCCTCGGACAACTTGTTGCGCGGCAGCAGCTCGGGCAGGATGCCGTACTTCGCGGGGCTGAAGAACGCGCTCTGCAAGCCCATCAGACCCAGCACGACGAGCGGCGCCGCGTGGTCTCCGGGGTGACGCCACAGGATCACGGTGCCGGTGATCATCAGCGCCAGTTCGAGCACCTTCATGGCGATGATCAGCGAGCGCTTGCTGAGGCGATCGGCGAACAGGCCGGCCGGGAGCGAGAACAACATCAGCGGCACGGTGAAGATCACGAAGGCCCAGGTGGTCTCCACCTGGCGCGCGGTCTCGAGGGCGGCGCCTTGCAGGGCGTCGGTGCCGCTCTCCACCGCGCGCATGGCCAGCAGCACGACCAGGATCTTCCACGCGTTGTCGTTGAACGCGCCGAAGAACTGGGTGGCCAACAGCGCACGCAGCGGGTGCCGTCGCTCCTCCGTCATCTGGCCGCCTCCCCGTAGGAGGACGTGAGGCTAGCCCGTGCGGAGAGGGGGGTCAACGCAGCTCGGCAGTGCCGTTCGGGCGCCCGGCGATCAGTTGCCGAAGGTGACCTCGGCAGCGCTGGTCCGGGCCGTCGGGTGCGGGCTCGCGGCGCCGGGGCCGAGACGGGCGTCAGCGCTCGTCGTCGGCGGCTCCCGGCGAGGGCTCGACGCTCAGCTCGGGTGAACGGCCGGCGAGTTCCCTGTGCCACCACGCACCGCTGGCGTCCCGCTCGGCTCGGTCGGTGAAGCGGTAGCGATAGACGGCGAGGCGCAACTGCCGTGGGCTGCGCCCGTCGAAGGGGTCGTGCGCGAACAGCGGCGCCACGACGTCGGCCGACTGCAGCACCCGCGACACGAGCCGCTGCACGTAGAGCGCCCGGTCCGGGTTGGAAAGGAGCTGTCCCAGCCAGACCCGGAAGGGCGCCAGGGAGTCGTCGCGGCCCAGCAGCAGGAACCACAACTGGAAGTCGACGCGCGGCTGGAAGGGCGCCACGAAGGGCGGCGCACGGCTTACGTCCCCCGGCTTGTAGTGGAACTCGTAGGCCGACCATTGCTCGCCGTCGTCGCTGCCCTCGAGGACCAGTTCGTCGCGCACGATGGTCATGCTGGCGAACAGGTGGTAGGCGTTGATCACGCGGGTCGCCGAGAGCACGTCGCGCAGGGGGGCGCTCGCGGGCCATTCTCCGGCGACGCGTTGTGCACTGCGGACCGCACCCGACAGGGTCTCCGAAGTCGCCACGATCTCCGCTCGGGCGAGCCAGGGCAGGAACGGGATGCAGCTCACCGGGACGAGCACGGCGGTGGCGATGCCGAGCACCGCGTGACTCGCCAGGCGGCGTCGGCGCGGCAGGCTCGCACGGGAGGGGTGCCCGGCCGGCCGCCAGGGCAGCAGCGCCGCGACCCGGCGCAGGTGACCGTCGTCCAGCACGAACAGGCACAGCGCCAGGGACAGGTAGTTGAAGAAGCCGTAGTTGGCCGTGAGCACGATGAAGACCTGCAGCCCGGCGAAGGCGGCGAACACGAACGGGCGCAGGACGCGCGGCCGGAACATGAGCAGCGGCAGCAGGCACTCCACGACGTAGGTCCCGATCGACGACGCGCGGTGGAACGCGTCCGGCAACTGGTGGGCCCACCAACCGATCCAGGTGGGCAGGGGTGCCGTCTCGTAGTAGGTCGCCATGGCGGTCATGTCGCGCCAGGTGGGATCACCGCCGACCCATTTGGCGATGCCCGACTCGACGTGCAGCCGCAACACGAGCCAGAGCATCAGCAGCACGGCGAGTGCGTGGGGCGGCGGGGCGCGACTGCCGCGCAGGCGCAGCGGAGCCAGGAACAGGCTGAAGAAGCAGGCCTCGAGCAGCAGGTTGTCCCACTGGAACGAGAGGAACAACTGCCCCACGGTCACGAACGAGAGGTACAGCGTGCCCAGGATCAGCAGACACACGAGGGGCGACACGAGCAGCATCAGACAGACGGACACGGCCATGCCCGCCCGCGCCGCCCACAGCAGAGCCGCGTCGCTGGTCTCGAGCCAGAACAGGGTGGGGAACTGCCAGCTCTCCACCGCGCCGCGTTGCACGGCGTCGTCCACGGCACCCATCCACGCGCCTGCGGGCAGCAGGCCGTCCTGTCCCCACAGCAGCAGCGCCTGTTCGTGCAGCGCGTAGAAGGCCACCAGGAAGATGGCGCCGAGCAGGCGCAGGTAGAGGTTGCGCACGAGCGCACGCGACGTGTCCGGACTCGTTGCCGCGGCAAGAGCCACGTCGCGGGGCGCGGAGTCCGGCGGCGCGTTGCCGGCGGCCGGGTCGCGAGGGGGCTCCGGCCCGCTCAAGGCATGCGCGCCCAGTCGGGCAGCGTGCCGATGTCGATGCCCAGCAGGGGGCCGCCGAGGAGCGCCATGGCCGCCATCACCAGCAGCAGCCCGAGCAGGTTGAACCAGATGCCGGCGCGCACCATCTCGCGCATGGGCACGTGGCCCGAGGCGAACACGATCGCGGCGGGCGGCGTGGCGATCGGCATCATGAACGCGCAGCTCGCGGAGAACGTCGCGCCGAGCATCAGCGCCCGGGGGTCGACGCCCAGGGTGACCGCCGCGGTGGCCAGGATCGGCAACACCATCTCGGTGGTGGCGATGTTGCTGGTCAGCTCGGTCAGGAAGGTGAGCAGGGTGCAGACCACGATCAGCACCACCCAGGGCGAGGCGTCGCCCAGCAGTTCGAAGCGCCCGCCGGCCCAGCTCGACAGGCCCGAACTGCTGAAGCCGGAGGCCAGGGCGAAGCCGCCGCCGAACAGCAGCAACAGCCCCCAGGGGACCTCGCTCGTGAAGCGCCACTCGAGCAGGCGCTCACCCGGGCGGTCGGCCGACGGCACGATGAACAGCACCACGGCCATGGCCACGGCCACCACCGCGTCGTTCACGAAGCCGTCGACGCCGAGTCGTTCGCGCCAGCCGGCGATGTGCAGGTCACCTATGTCCAGGCTGGCGCCGGTGATCCACAGCAGCGCGGTCGCGGTGAAGACCACGCCGGCCACGATCTCGTCGCGCCGCACGGGACCGAGGTCGGCCAGCAGCCGCCCCACGGTGTCCTTGCCGCCCATCACCGACGAACTCGGCAGGCGGAAGATCAACCGGGTGAGCAGCCACCAACCACACAGCAGGAACGTGATCGACAGCGGCACCCCCAGCAGCATCCACTTGAGGAAGGTGATCTCGGGCGCATCGGGGAACGACTGGTGGAACAGGCGCTGGAAGGCGAGGTTGGGCGGTGTGCCCACCAGCGTGGCCATGCCGCCCATGTTGCAGCCGTAGGCGATGGCCAGCATCAGGGCCACGGGCAGGCGCGCCATGGTCTCGGGGGCGGCGCCCTCGTCGCGCGCGGTCTGCAGCACCGACAGGCCGATGGGCAGCATCAGCATGGCCGTCGACGTGTTGCTGATCCACATGGACAGGAACC
>JAJDEQ010000093.1 GCA_029259695.1 Planctomycetota bacterium | reverse complement strand
GTCGTCGAAGCCGTGCTTGGTCAGCAGCGCGGAGAGACGGTCGTAGAAAGCGTGACCTGGCGCCGCGTCGATCCGATCGGCCGGCACGAACAACGCCTCCTGCTGCTCGCGCGCTTTGCGTCCCATCGACATCGTGTGGTCCCCGTGGGAGAAGACTCCGTCCTACATCACGAGGCGCGCGGTGCGGAGCACTTTTTCAACGGGCTGCTAGGCCCGCCGAGTCCCTCGCCGCACCTCTCCCCGGGCGCGGCGCACCCCATCGCAGCCACGCCCCCCGAGCTTGGCAAGTCCGGATCCCCTGGTAACCTCTGCCCCGGGGGAGTCTCTCGGGCAGCCACAGAGTCGTGCAGACGTTCGCGCCAGATCTACCGGGAGCGCGCCGCGAAGCCGTCGCCCCAGCCCGCGACATGTCGTCGTGGGGAGCCTTCCTCGGGCTGGCGTTCCAACTGGCGCTCGTGCTGCTGCTGACCCAACGCTTCGGCATCGAGGTCGATCGCGGCCTGGTGAAGTTGACCCCGCTCGTGTTCGGCGGCTTCCTGATCCACGCGATCCTGCCCCTGCGGCTGCGCCTGCCCTTCTTCCTGGCGCTGTCGATCGCGGGCTTCTTCGTGGTCTTCGAGACCCACCTGGCCGCCGCCCTGCTGGCCATCGGGCTGGGGCTCATCGCGGTCTGTCACTTCCCCGTGCCGTGGTTCCTGCGCATCGTCCTGCTGGTCGGCGCCGGCGCCACGTTGACCGCCATGTGCGCCGGCTGGATCGACGCCGAGTGGGGCCGGCGCATCATGCCGATCCTCGGCTCGATCTTCATGTTCCGGCTGGTGCTGTACGTCTACGACCTGCGCACCGAGAAGCAGCGGGCCTCCCCTTGGGAGACCCTGTCGTACTTCTTCCTGCTGCCGAACGCGATCTTCCCGCTGTTCCCGATCATCGACTTCAAGACCTTTCGGCGCACCTACTACAACCGCGCCGCCAACGAGATCTACGCCAAGGGCGTGAGCTGGATGTTGCGGGGCATCCTGCACCTGCTGCTCTACCGCCTGATCTACCAGAACTACACGCCGCCTGCAGCATCGGTGCACGACCTCGGCACGCTGGCGCTCTACATGGTGTCGGGGTACGCCCTGTACCTGCGCGTGTCGGGCCTGTTCCACCTGATCGTGGGCATGCTCTGCCTGTTCGGCTTCAACCTCCCGGAGACGCACCACCACTACTTCCTGGCCACCGGCTTCAACGACCTCTGGCGCCGCATCAACATCTACTGGAAGGACTTCATGATGAAGATCGTGTACTACCCGATCTTCGTCAGGCTGCGTCGCCGCGACGCCACACTGGCCATGGTGGTCGCGACCCTGGTCGTGTTCATCGTGAGCTGGTGGCTGCACTCCTACCAGTGGTTCTGGATCCGCGGGACGTTCCCGCTCACGATCGTGGATGCGATCTTCTGGGGCATCTTCGCCGTCGCGGTGCTGGCCAACTCACTGCTGCAGAGCCGACGCGCCAGCGCCCGTTCGCTCAAGGGGCGCGCGATCACCCCGCGGGCAGCCCTGGCGCGTTCGCTGAAGGTCGTGTCGATGTTCAGCGTCATGTGCATGCTGTGGACGTTCTGGACGGGCGGCACGCTGGAAGCCTGGAACAGACTGCTCGCAGCGGTCGCGCACGTCCCCACCCTGCAGTACGTGTGGATGGCGACCAACCTCCTGATCCTGGTGGGCCTGGGTGTCGCCTACCAGCTCCTGGTGCAGCGTCGCTGGGAGCAGTGGCAGCAACGGCAGTCCTTCGCCCGCAGGTCCTGGGCGAGCACGGTGCTCATGCTCGGGTTGCTGCTGCTGGGCACGCCCGAGCTGTCGGGGCTGCACGACAACCGTCTCGTGGTCTCGGTCCGGGCCGAGCGCCTGAACGAGCAGGATCAGGCGCTGCTCCTGCGCGGATACTACGAGGAGGTGCTCGAGAGCGAGCGCATGCTCGGGGGGCTGTGGCAGGCCCAGGCCAACAAGCCGACCCGCGGCTTCCTGCTCCGGCAGAGCGGCACGATGCGCTACCTGGAGGACGAAATCCACGAGCGCGAACTGCTGCCGCAGATCGACACGATCTTCCGCGATGCCGCGTTTCGCACCAACGACTGGGGCCTGCGCGACCAGGGCTACAGCCTCGCCAAACCGCCCCGCACCTGCCGCATCGCCGTGATGGGCGCCTCGGTCGAGATGGGCTCGGGCGTGCGCAACGAAGAGGTCTTCGAGGCGCTCACCGAGACGCTGCTCAACGAGGCCAACACCGGCATCAGCTACGACTGCTACGAGGTCCTGAACTTCGCGGTGAACGGGCTCACCAACCTCGCCCAGGTGCATCTCATCGACTCCCGCGTGCTGGCCTTCGACCCGGACATCGTGCTGTTCTTCTCGCACGACGCCGACAGGCGACTGGTGATGAAGCACATCGAGCGGATCATCGCTCGCGGCACCGCCATCCCCGACGACCTGCGCACGCTGTTGCTCGGGCACCCCTCGCCGGAGACGATCGCGGAGGGCTCCCCCGAGTCGCGCCTGACCGTCTGGAGGTACCAGAAGTCGCTGCTGCGGTGGATCTACACGAACGTCGTCACGAGTTGCCGTCGCGCGCAGGTCGAACCGGTGTGCGTCTACCTGCCGTTCCCGCTCGGCGTGGTGGAGCCCGAGAGCGCCCGCGGCCCACGCATGCTCGAGGTGGCGGCTGAGTGCGGCTTCGAGACGATCGCACTCCAGGGCGACGTGCTGCGGCCGGAAGGCGACACCACCTCACTGGTCCTGAACACCTGGGACGAGCACCCCAACCCCGAGGGCCATCGGCGCATCGCGAAGGAGCTGTTCCGGCAGCTCATCGAACACGAACACGCGCTGGGGCTCGGACTCACCTACAACGTCGACGAGGCCCCATGAGAGCCTCGAACGAAGGGAGCACCCGCTGATGGCGGACCGACAGAACGAGATCACGACGGCCACCAAGGCCTTCATCCTGAAGGAGTTCCTGCCGGGCGAAGATCCGGATGAACTCCTCGACACCACGCCGCTGCTCTCGGGCGGCATCCTCGACTCGATCTCCACCGTCAAGCTGGTGGGTTTCCTGGAGGACACTTACGGCATCGAGTTCCAGGCCCACGAGATCAGCGAGGACCACCTCGACACGCTGCAGCTCGTCGCGCAACTCGTGCAGGAGAAGCTGGGAAGCTCATGAGGCTGACCGAGCTCCTCGAGCGCTCCGCCGCCCGCGCGCCGGAGCACGTCGCGATCGAGTCGGGCGCCGGCGAGGGGCTGAGCTACGGCGCGCTCGACCGGCAGGCCGAGGAGTTGGCCCACGCGTTGCGCTCACACGGCGTAGGGCCGGGCGACCGGGTGGGGCTCCAGCTCCCCAAATCGATCGCGTCGGTGGTCTCGATCTTCGCCAGCATGAAGGCCGGGGGCGCCTACGTGCCGGTGGACAGCCAGGCGCCGTTGGATCGCAACACGACGATCTTCGGCGACTGCGGCGTGCGCGCCATCGTCGTGGGACGTGCACAGTGCGACGCGTTGTGCGCCGCGCTGACTGCCGCTGCGGCGGCCGACGAGCACGCCGCCGTCTTCTCCGTCGCCGCCGAGCTGCCCCGCGACCTGGTGCTGCTCACGACCGACGCCGAGCGACAACCGGGTCCGCCGGACCTGGCCTACATCCTCTCCACGTCGGGCTCCACCGGCCGGCCCAAGGGCGTGCAGCTCACACACGGCAACGCCCTGAGCTTCGTGCACTGGTGCGCGGACACGTTCGACGTGGGCCCCGACGACCGTTTCTCGTCCCACGCGCCGTTCCACTTCGACCTGTCGATCCTCGATATCTACCTGTCACTGGGCACTGGCGGCACGCTCGTGCTGATCGACGAGGACACCGGACGGCAACCGCGCGCCCTGGCCCCGCTCATCGCCGAACGCCGACTCACGGTGTGGTACAGCACGCCGTCGATCTTGGCCCTGCTGGTCCAGCACGGCCGGCTGGAACGACACGACGCCTCGGCCCTGCGCTACGTGCTGTTCGCCGGGGAGGTCTTCCCGGTGCGCCACCTGCGCACGCTGACCGAGCTCTGGCCCACGGCCCGGTACTTCAACCTCTATGGCCCCACCGAGACGAACGTGTGCACCTTCCACGAGGTGACGCTGCCCGTGCCTGCCCAACGCCACGAGCCCTATCCCATCGGGCACGCCTGCGCCCACGTGGAAACACGCGTGCTCGACGAGCGCGGAGCGCCCGTGCCCGGCGGGACAGCCGGCGAGTTGTGCGTGCGCGGCGCGCCCGTCACCGCCGGCTACTGGAACCTGCCCGAGCGCACCGCGTCCGCCTTCCACGCAACGGACGAGGGCGCCCCCTGGTACCGCACCGGCGACATCGTGCACGGCTCGGCCGACGGCTACGTCTTCGCCGGGCGGCAGGACCGCATGGTCAAGCGCCGGGGATACCGCATCGAGCTGGGCGAGGTGGAAGCGCGCCTGCACCGGCACCCCGACGTGACCGAAGTGGCGGTGATCGCGCTGCCCCATGAGGACGACGGCGTGCAGATCAAGGCCTTCATGTGCTGGGGCAACGGCAGCCGACCGTCGCTGATCAAGCTCAAGGCGTTCTGCGCCAACGAGCTGCCGGGCTCGATGGTGCCCGACGTATTCTCACACCACGAGAGCCTGCCCAAGACCTCCACCGACAAGGTCGACTACCAACGCCTGCGCAGCCTGGGTGATGATCCGGCCTGATGGCCCCCACCCGACGATGCCGACGATGAACTCGCCCAGCAGAGGACCGTGCCCGATGGACGACGCCTGATGGACTTCGCCTTCACCGAGGAGCAGCAGGTCCTGCGGGACGAGATCGTGCGCTTCGCACGGGCGGAGCTGAACGGCGACATCGAGGCTCGCGATCGCGAGGGGGTGTTCCCGCACGAGCTGTGGAAGCGCTGCGGCGAGATGAAGCTGCAGGGCCTGCCGGTGCCCGAGGGGCTCGGCGGCGTGGGCCTCGATGCGCTGTCGACGGCCATCGCGCTGGAAGCCCTGGGCTACGGCTGTCGCGACGGCGGCCTGGTCTTCGCGGTCTGCGCGCACCTGCTGGCCTGCGTGATCCCGGTCTGGAAGCACGGCAGCCCGGAGCAGCACGCGCGCTACCTGCCCGGGCTCGCGGGCGGCGGGTTGATCGCCGTCAACGGCATGACCGAACCGGGCTCCGGCTCGGACGCCTTCGCCATGTCCACTCGCGCCGAAGCCGACGGCGATGGATTCCGCCTGCACGGCACGAAGACCTTCAGCTCCAACGGCCCCGTGGCGGACGTCGCCGTCGTCTACGCCGTCACCGCGCCCGAGAAGAAGCTGGGACGCATCACGGCCTTCCTGATCGAGAAAGACACGCCCGGCTTCTCGTCGGGGCAGACGTTCCACAAGATGGGCCTGCACACCTGTCCCATCGGGGAGCTCGTGTTCGAGGACTGCCATGTCGGGCCCGAGACGGTGATCGGCGGCGTGGGTGGCGGCGAGACGATCTTCGCCCAGTCCATGGAGTGGGAGCGCATCTGCCTGGTCGCCGGCCACGTCGGGACCATGCAACGCCTGCTCGAACAGGCCGTGGAGCACGCGCGCACGCGCCAGGCATCGGGGCGCCCCATCGGTCGCTTCCAGGCCGTCTCGCACCGCATCGCCGACATGAAGGTGCGCCTCGAGGCCGCGCGCCTGCTGACCTACCGCGCGGCGTGGCGCCTGGGGCGATCGCGCGAATCGGCGCTCGATGCATCGATCACCAAGCTGTTCGCGAGCGAGGCGCTGGTGGACAGCGCGCTCGACACCGTGCGCATCCTGGGCGGGTCGGGTTACATGGCCGAGTACGAGGCGGAGCGCGCGCTGCGCGACGCCGTGGGCGGCGTGCTCTACTCGGGCACCTCCGACGTGCAGCGCAACATCATCGCCCGCTGGCTCGGGCTGCTGGGTTAGGTGGTACCGATGAGCATGCCCTTCTCCGACATCCGCAAGCAGGTCGACACGCTGCAGGTCGCCGAGCGCTTCTTCGACTCGCTGCTGCTGTTCGCCTTGTTCGAGCTGGGTGTGTTCCGTCACTTGGCCGACGGACCGCGCACGCTCGACGAGTTGACCAGCGACACCGACGGCGACCGGGAGACCCTGCGGGCCCTGCTGGACGGCGCCGTGGCGCTCGAGATCCTGACGCTCGACGGCGAGACCTACGCCGCGCCCGAGGCCTACCTCGCCTGTCTCGGTCGCGACGACTCGCCGGCCTATCTGGGCGAGTGGATCACCTTCCTCGGCGCGCTCGTGTCGCCCATCGGGCAGTTGGCCGAAGCCGTGCGCAACGGCCGCCCCGCCGGGTCCATGATCGAGGGCACCGAGCAACGCGATGATCGACCCGCCAAGGCCATGACCCGCGCCATGGATGCCTACGCCCGCACGCGCGGCGTCGAGCTCGCCTGGCGCCTCGACGTCAGCGGTGTGCGCACGCTGCTCGACGTGGGCTGCGGCCCCGGCACCTACTCGCTGGCCATGCTCGAACGTCACCCTGAACTGCGGGCCACGCTGCTCGACCTGCCCGGCCCGATCGAAGTGGCCCGGGGCGTGGTCGCCGAACGAGGCCTCGCCGATCGCGTGACGCTGGCCGCGGCCGACGCACTCAGCTACGTGCCCGAGCAGGCCCCGGAGCTCGTGCTGGTCTCCAACATCCTGCACATGCTGGGCCCGGAGACGTCGCAACGACTGCTGGCCCACTGCGCCGAGATCGTCGCCCCCGGCGGCCGCATCGCCGTGCAGGCCGAGTTCCTCGACGCGAGCCGCACCTCTCCCCGCTGGCCCACGCTGCTGAACCTGATCATGCAGGCGACGACGGAGGGCGGCCGCAACCACGCCGTGGACGAGACCTCCCAGTGGCTGCTCGATGCAGGCTTCGTCGACATCGAGCACATGCGCCTGAGCCCGTGGAACGTGAACAGCGTGCTCATCGCGCACCGCCCTCCCGAAGCCGACAACCCGCCCGCGTGAGCCCCGATACGATGACCTCCCCGCAGACGCGCCCGCCCTCTCCAGGCACCCGAGCATGAGCACCCCGATCCCCGCGACCGACGTCCTGATCATCGGCGGCGGCCCCGCTGGTTCGGCCATCGGCGCCTACCTCAGCAAGGCCGGCATCTCGAACACGATCTTCGAGTCGGTCAATCACCCCCGCGCCCACGTGGGCGAGTCGATGGTGACGGCCTCCACGCGCGTGTTCGAGGAGATCGGCTTCCTGCCGACCATGGAGCGCGAGGGCTTCGTGCACAAGTTCGGCGCGACCTGGCACGCACCGGCCGGGCGCGGCACGTTCTCGATCCGCTTCGGCGAGTTCCCCCAGGACGACATCGACCAGGACCACACCTACCACGTGGACCGGGCCAAGCTCGACATGCTGCTGCTCAAGCACGCCGAGTCGCTGGGCAGCAAGGTCTGCCAGGGCGTGGGCGTGGACGAGGTGCTGATGGACGGCGATCGCGCCTGCGGCCTGCGCGTGAACGTCGCCGGCCAGTCGATCGACGTGCACGCTCGGTTCGTGGTCGACGCCAGCGGTCGCCGCACGCTGCTCGGCAACCAGCTCGGCCTCAAGAAGAAGGACCCGCTGTTCGACCAGTACGCCGTGCACGCCTGGTACGAGGACGTCGCACGCGGCGAAGGCGACAGCAAGGATCACATCCACATCTACTTCCTGGAAGTCGAGCGCGGCTGGGCCTGGCAGATCCCGATCACCGACGAGATCACGTCCATGGGCGTGGTGGCCGAGAAGAGCGTCTACCGCGAGGCCAAGGGGGACATGGCCGCCATGTTCGAGCGCCTCGTGAAGTCGAACGACAACCTGGCCGACGCCATGGCTCCGGCGCGACGGGTCAACGACTTCAAGACCGAGGGCGACTACAGCTACTCGATGACCAACTTCGCCGGCAACGGCTTCGTGCTCGTGGGCGACGCGGCCCGCTTCGTGGACCCGATCTTCTCGTCCGGGGTGAGCGTCGCCCTCTACAGCGCCAAGTTCGCCAGCGAGTCGATCGTCGAAGCCCTGAAGACCGGGGACGTGTCGGAAGCGGCGCTCCAGCCGTACGAACGCCGCCTGCGCGCCGGTGTCGAGATCTGGTACGAGTTCATCCGGCTCTACTACAAGCTGCTGCCGCTGTTCACCTACTTCATCCAATCGAAGAAGCACCGCCTGCAGGTGCTGCGCCTGCTGCAGGGCGAGGTCTTCGATCGCACCGAGGTGCCCGTGCTCGACGCCATGCGCGAGTTCATCGCCCAGGCCGAGAAGTCCGACAAGCACGCCTTCCGCCGCCAGGTCACCGATCTCCCGGTGGACGACCCGGCGTGAGCGCGCCGGTCGCCTGCGAGTCGCCGCCTGAACGCAACCAGGGCGCCACGCGCGTCAGGGCCGAACCGAGGCGCTGCCGCCAACCCGGACGCTCGATCCAGCCGGGAAACAGCTCGGTGTAGTGGTCCGCGTCGCGCGTGTCCTGCGCCGGCTGCACCGCGTCGCCCCGCTGCAGCCCCGCGGGTGCGGCGAAGTCGATCAACAGCACGACCTTGGCTGCGTCGGATCGGTTCCAGGCCTCGTGCTCGAGCGTGTCGTCGAAGATCAGCACGCGGCCCTCTTCCCACTGACGCTCCTCGCCTTGCAGCTTGATGGCGCAGTCGTCGGGCACCGCGACCCCGAGGTGACAGCGCAGCATGTCGGCCCGTTCGCCGTGGTGCAGCGGCAAGCTGGTGTGGGCCCCCAGCACGCTGAAGCCGGCGGTGTACAGGCCCGGAATGTGCGCCAGGATCGCGGCCGTGGCGGGACACATGTCGCAGTTGCGCTCGACCTTGCGCCCGGCGATCCACAACGCGAACGACTTCCACTCGCCGTCGTAGGCGCTGACCTCCGGCCAGGGCTTGAGCTCGTCGGGGGACAGCCGGTCCCACTCGCTGCGGATCGCGGGGTAGGCCGCCTCCAGCCGGGAACGAAACCCGAAATCGTCCTCGAAGAAAGCCGAGCGCTCCGAACGCGGCGGCGCACCCGACTCGTTGCAGAACGCCACCACCTCGTCGGGCACGCTGATCGGGCGCTTGAGGCCGGCCAGGTCCGGGCCGCGTTCCACCAGGTGCGGCAGGTGACTGCCGTTGCACACCAGCGTGCGGTTGTTGGTGCAGCTCAGGGCGCGCTTGAGCACGAGCAGCTCGTCGACCTGCATGCCCGAGTCCACGCTGTAGTCGCAGGCGCCGTTGCCGATCTCGCGCACCGTGACGCCGAAGCGTTCGGGCTCGTCGAACACGATCGTGTCCGGGTGCAGCTGGTACTCGCTCACGAAGGCCGCCAGGCCGAAGTCGCCGCGCCGTTCGTAGAGGTAGCGCAGCGTCTCCAGCGCCTGCCCCCGGGTCTCGCCGGGGAAACCGACGAACCACAACAGCTCGGCCGAGATCCCGTGGGCCTTGATGTTGGCCAAGATGGTGGGCACGTCGTCGACCCGGAAACCCTTGTCCATCAGGTCGACCAGGCCCTGGGTGGCCGACTCGAAACCCATGATCAGGGAGCGACAGCCACCCTCGGCGAGTTCCTTGCAGTAGCCCTCGTCGAGCAGCGTGTTCTCGAACTTCATGCCCGCCACCCAGCCGGCGTCGAGCCCTTCGTCCTTGATCGCCCTGGCGAGCAACAGCGCCGAGCGCGGCGGCAGGCTGGAGTCCTGCACCTGGATGTAGCGCGCGCCCCGCCGGGCCAGGTCAGCCACGTCGGTGCGCAGCTTCTCCTCCGAGGCGATGCGGAAGTTCTCGCGCCAGCCGATGCTGCAGAACGTGCACCGGCCCCAGTAGCAACCGCGCGACGTCATCAGCGGGTAGATCGGTTGCGGTGTGAGGTAGAGGCCCATGTCCGCCGCGTCGAAGTCGGGGACGGGCAGGTCGTCCATGCGCTCCAGGAACGGTTCGGCGCTCGGCCGACGGACCGAACCGTCGCGACCCAGGGTCACCAGGTTGCGCCCAGCGCCCGGGTCGCTGCCGCGCTCGAGGGCGTCGGCCAACTCGCACACGGCCGTCTCGCCGTCACCGATGCAGACCGAGTCCGCGTAGCGCAGCAACCAACCGTCGGCCAGCCACTTGTCGGCGTACTGCGCGATCAGCGGCCCGCCCATGGCGATGTGCACGTCCGGCGCACGGGCTCGCACGCGGCGGACGAAGCGCACCGATTCCACCGCCTGCTCGGGGAAGGCCACCGAGAGGCAGACGAGACCCGGGTCGTCAGCGAGCACCGTGTCGAGCAGCGACTCCTCGTACAGGTCCTGGAGCGGAGTCCAGGGGTCACGGCGCTGGTAGTCGAGCATGTCCGCGCCGAAGGTCTCCCGGTGCGGCGAGATGATCGGGTCCATCTGGTAGTAGAAGGCCAGACCGTCGACGACGTTCCAGAACGCGTGCCGGAAGGATCGCTTGTCGAAGAAGCGCTCCCGGTCGCGCAACAGCGCCTTGCAGGCCGGGCCGTCGCGCAGCTTGGGTTCGTTCTCCTCCATCGTCAGCCGCAGCCGTTCGGCAACGACCCTGTCACCCTGCTCGGCGATGCGCCCGTGCTGCTCCCAGGCGAGCCCGACGTAGCGCTCGACCATGCCGTCGGTCAGGAAGCGATCGAGAGCCAGCAGGTTGAGGTCGTGCACCGCCGGACGATGCCCGCCGCGCCGCAGCGCCCCGGCGAGCATCGGCAGCGAGAAGTACATCTGGTTCGGCAGGCACAAAGACGGCGGGAAGACGACCGCTACGTTCATGTCGAGACCTCATCGCCCGCGGACCCACGACACCCGCACGGCCCGAGCGAGCCCCCACTCCAAGCTATGCCACAGTCGAGCAACCGTAAAGCGCACGCACCATCCCGACGACGGGGTGACATGTCGGGGGCTGCGTTGCATAGACTCCCGGGCTGTCCCCGATCACCACGGCGAGCCCCCCCTCCTTGCGCACTCCCTCCACGCTCTGGCTGTTGGCCGCCCTGTGCCTCGCCCTGCTGGCCGCCGAGGGGGGCGCGCAATCGGCGCCGGGCGAGGTCGTCGATCAACACAAGATCAGTTCGACCACCGGCGGCTTCACCGGAGTGCTCGACGACTTCGACCTGTTCGGCTACTCGCTCGCCCACCTGGGCGACCTCGACGGCGACGGCATCAGCGACGTGGCGGTGGGCGCCAACCGTGATCAGGACGGTTACACCGGCGGCGGTCCGCCCAACGGCCGCGGCGCCGTCTGGATCCTGTTCCTGGAGGCCGACGGCACGGTGAAGTCGCACCAGAAGATCAGCCAGACCGAGGGTGGTTTCGGCGGCCTGATCGGGGACGGTGACCAGTTCGGCTACTCGTGTGCGCGCCTCGGCGACGTGGACGGCGACGGGACCGTCGACATCGCGGTGGGCGCCAACCGCGACGAGGACGGCCCGGGCGAGACACCAGGCGCGGTGTGGGTGCTGTTCCTGAACAGCGACGGAACGGTCAAGGCACACCAGAAGATCAGCGCCACGGCCGGGAACTTCGCCGGCCCGCTCGACACCGCCGATCGCTTCGGTAGTTCGGTGACCGGCCTGGGTGACCTGGACGGCGACGGCGTGGAGGACCTCGCGGTGGGCTCGCGTCGCGATGACGACGGCGGCACCAGCCTGGGCTCGAACAACGGTGCGGTCTGGATCCTGTTCCTGAACACCGACGGCACCGTCAAGGCGCAACAGAAGATCAGCAACACCGAAGGCGGCCTCGGCAACGTGATCGGCGAGGAGGACTCCTTCGGGGCCGCCGTGGCCAACATCGGCGACCTCGACGGCGACGGCACCATCGACCTGGCCGTGGGCGCCTACGACGACGACGACGGCGGCGAGAGCCGCGGGGCCGTGTGGCTGCTGCTGCTCAACCCCGACGGGACCGTCAAGCAGCGACGCAAGATCAGCGACACTGCCGGCGGCTTCACCGGCGTGCTCGACGATGGGGATCAGTTCGGCGTAGTGATGCCCCACCTGGGCGACCTCGACGGCGACGGCATGATCGACCTGGTCGTGGGCTCCAATCGGGACGACGACGGCGGGGCCATCAACCAGGGCTCGGTCTGGGTCCTGTTCCTGGCTCCGGACGCGTCGGTGAAGGCGCACGTCAAGCTGGGCGAGCTGAGCGGCAACTTCGGCGGTGACCTCGACACAGGCGACGCGTTCGGCGTCTCGCTGACCACGTTGGGCGACTTCGATGGTGACGCGGTCGCCGACATCATGGTCGGCGCCTACGGCGACGACGATGGCGGCACCAGCCGCGGGGCCGTCTGGATGCTGTCGCTCAACGCGAGCGCGTGGATCGACCTCGGCGCGGGCCTGGCCGGCACGAGCGGAGAGCCGCGACTCGAGGGCATCGGCACGCTCGTCGCCGGTGACCCGGTCCGCCTCTCGCTGCGCAACGCACTCGGCAACAGCACCGTGTTCTTCCTGACTGCTGTCGAGGCCGCCTTCGTGCCCTTCAAGGGCGGGACGCTGGTCCCCTTCACGCCCCCCGCCACGCCGGTGCCGGAGCTGCTCAGCGATGGCCAGGGCAGCCTGATCATCAGCAACACGTGGCCCGCCGGCGTACCCGGCGACTTCACCACGTACTTCCAGTGCTGGATCGTCGACCCCGCGACGCCCTTCGGCCTGTCGGCCAGCAACGGCCTGTCCGCGCGCACCCCTTGATGCCCAGGTCGCCCGGCGTGTGGGCATACACAGTACGATGGCTCGGCTCAGCCAGGGGCTCGCACCCGGAGCTGACCCTCACTCGGTGACACGCACCGCCTCCGGCCGCTGAGGGCCGGCGGCTTCGGAACGACACGGCATGCGCACGCCCCACGGCATCCTCCTGATCCTGCTGCTCAGCGCGAGCGGCCTCGCCGCTCAGCAGACCGCCGACCAGAAGAAGGCGCCGGCGAACGCCGGGCGCGCCCAGGAGACGAGCGAGACCGCTCCCGGCAAGTGGGAAGTGGCGAACGCCGCCGGCGGCAAGCTGAGCGCCGAACAACTCGACAACTTCGTCCAACCGCTCGTGCTGCTGCCCGACATGCTGCTCGACATGGTCTGCGAAGCCAGCCGCTCCCCCGGCCTCCTGGCCGACGCCGAAGACCTGCTGGCCCGCTCGAAGGAGTTCCCGACGGCGCCGAAGAGCTGGCCCGACAGCGTCCAGCGCCTGTTGCACTTCCCCTCCGTGATCGCCGCGCTGGACGAGCACATGAGCTGGGCCGTGCGCCTGGGCAACGCCATGGAGCACCAGCGCAAGGACGTCATCGCAGCCATCCAACGCGTGCGTCAGAGGGCGGTCGCCCTCGGCAACCTGGTCTCGGACGACAAGCAGAAGGTCGTGCCCGGGGGCGAGCTCGGGGACCGTGTGAAGATCGTGCTCACGGACCCGAAGGTGATCTACGTGCCGCACTACGACCCCGACCAGGTCTTGCTCGAACACGACGCCGACTGCCCGGGGTGGCTCACCTACGGTGAGGGCATCCGCTTCGACGGCGATGACGTGGCCGCCGCACTCACGAACAACAAGAAGTACACCTCGGCGGGCTTCCGCGGGTCCGGAGCCCGCATGACGGTCGTCCGCGAAGGCGGCGGCGGCCTGGGCTGGATCGGGCGCGCCGTGCGCCACGACGATGACCACTGATCACCGAACGCACGCGGTGAGCGCCTGCTCCGAGCGCGAGCTGCACGCGCGCCGGGACTCCCTCGACTCGTTCGGCGGACTCAGGCCCACGTGGCCGCCTGCCTGCGTGAACTTGATGGCGTTGTTGACCAGGTTGCGCAGCACCTGGGTGATGCGCGCGCGGTCCACCCAGGCGGGCACCAGGAGTACGGCGGCAGCGGCAGCGGCTTGAGCGTCGCCCGCAAGGCCGTCGAACGGCACGGTGGCGAGCTCTGGGTGGAGTCCGAGCCCGGCCGCGGCAGTCACTTCCGATTCACGCTGCCAGGCGCCCGAACTGCGGACACCGAACCACCTCGTCCCTGCGGTGCCGTCGCCTAGGGCGAGGCTCAGGTCTTCGACGCGTCGAAGATGCTCTGGATCGAAGTGTCCATCATGCCGTCGAACTCCGCGGCGGACTGCTGGGCCGAGAGGCCTTCGCTGAGCGCGCGGGAGAAGCTGGCGATCATGCCGTGGTTGCGTGACAGACGGCTGTTGGCTTCGTCGCGGGAGTAGCCGCCCGACAGGGCCACGACGCGCACGACGTTCGGGTGATCGATGCAGGCCTTGTAGAAGCCGTCCTGCTCGGGCAGCGTCAGCTTGAGCATGACCTTCTGGTCGGGGCCGAGCTTGTTCAGGTGCTCGAGCAGGTTGGCCAGCAGCTGCCCCTCGGCCTCGGCCTTGCTCGGGCTGTTGATGTCCACCTCGGGCTCGATGATCGGCACGAGGCCCGCGGCAACGATGCGCAGGCCGATCTCGAACTGCTGGTCAACGACGGCCTTCACGCCGGCGGGGTTGGCGCTCTTGATCACCGAGCGCATCTTGGTGCCGAAGATGCCGGCCGTCTTCGCGCGTGCGAGCAGCGCGTCGAGCTCGGGCATGGGCTTCATCACCTGCACGCCGTCGTGCTCGTCGGCCAGTCCCTTGTCGACCTTCAGGAACGGCACCACCTGCTTGTCTTCCCACAGGTACTGGGCCGTGCCCTTGCCGCCGATCTCGCGGTCCATGGTCATCTCGAACAGGATCGCGCCCAGGATCCGGTTCCCGCCGAAGCTCGGGCTGGTGATGATGCGCGTGCGCATCTCGTGCACCTTGTCGAACATCTCGTCGTCGCCGGAGTAGTCCGTCTCGGCCACGCCGTACAGGCCCAGGGCCTTGGGGGTGCTGCCGCCGCTCTGGTCGAGGGCTGCGATGAAACCGTCCTGGTTCTGGACCTTGTCGAGTTGCGCTTGGTTCATGTGCTTCGGCGTGACTTGGGGAATTGGTGGGAACGGGAACGGGGCGTGACGCGGCGGCCCGTTCGGCCTGCCCGGACGCCCCCGAAGGGGCCAGAGGATACGACTTCGACGCCCGTCCGGCGAGGGCTGCCGCGGGCCGGGCGACTCGTACGAGCCGCCCGGGAGCCTCGGCAGCCCCGCCCCTTGCCCTTGTGGAGGTAGGCGAGGAGGCGCGGGCACGCCGGACCAGCGCATGGCGCGCACGGGCCGCGTGCCATCAGCGCCCTGGTGGTCGCTCAGCTCAGAGCTTGCGCGACTTGAGCTTGCCGCCGGAGGGCTTGCCCACGTAGGCCACCGGTGCGTTCACCTCGTAGGTGACACCGTCGAGGGTCAGGCGCACGAGCACTTCGCTCACGAGCTTGACCTTGAGCGGCCGGAAGAACGGGTTGTCCATCTGCTTGGAGATGTCGGCCCCGGTGAGCGTGGCCCGCAGACTGCCGCTCGGACCGGGCACCACCGCCAGCTTGGTCTGGGTGCCGTTGGTCGTCTGGGAGTACTTGCCGGTGCTGCCCAGGGTGCCCGCGATCACGGGACCGCCGATGTCGAGGCTGAAGGGCACGCCGTCCAGCGAACCGCGCGGCAACACGAGGTGCTTCAACTGCAGCTTGAGCTTGTCGGTGAGCTTGTCCTCCGGGCCGGGGAAGCCGAGCTTCATGACCAGGCTCACGTCCTTCGGCTCGATCTGGCGACCGCAGGCGTAGGCCATGATGTCGCGCCGCACCTGCTCGGCGGCCGGATCGGGGTTCCAGTAGTTCGTCGTCGTCATGCCGCCGAACAGGGCCAGCCCCTTGCCCGGCTCGAGCCGTCCCAGGAGGAACTGGTCCTGCGAGCCGCGCAGGATCGGGACCAGCCCCTTGCCCTGGACGTGGGCGTGGGCAGCGGAGCCCCCGGTGAGCACCAGCGTCTCGGCGTCCCAGGGACCGTTGAACGCGGGATCGCCGGGGTTCACGGCGACGGCGGACGGCGACGACATGTCGTAGAGCAGGTCGACCCGGAACGGGAAGGCCATGCCGTCACCCACGTTGGGTGCCGAGTTCACGTACAGCCGACCGCCCGCCAGGACCCAGGCTTCGATCGCGTCCCGATGGGCGTCGAGGAAGGCCTCGAGTGCGTCGGCGGTCTGGTCGCCGCCCTCCATGTACACGAACAAGCGCGTGCCGGAGAACACGTCTTCCACCGCGGCGGTCTCGAAGAAGTAGGTGTCGTAGGACCCGGAGAAGACAGCGTTGAGATCGGCGAGCGTGGCCGCCTCTCCGTTGCTCCCCCACAGCGAGCCCATCCCGCGCATGAACGCCGCGTGCTGTTGAGCCGCCAGCGAGGTCGTGGCGCAGGTCGTGGCCAGCAACAGCCAGAAGAACGAACGGGTGAGAAAGTGGGTCATGACGGAACTCCGGGCGCGGAGGAAGGAAGGACGTCGCCGCGGCGGCGCGCGCGTCCACTCCGGAGGATTCGGCGCTCCGGAGAGTTCGGCGACGCACGACGCGGCATCGGCCACCATCCTCGTGCGCGCTGAGCCACGCGCCTATCAGCGCCCGGCGGGCGTTTCCGCGGTGAGATGTGCGTAGTGCTCGCGCGCCCGTTGCACCAGGGCCAGGAGCTCAGTGCGGTACAGCGCGTGCGCAGCGGCGTAGAGCCCCTCGTGTCCCGCGCCCGGAACCATGACCAGGCGTGCATGCGGGCCGACCGCCTCGGCGACCGCGCGACACTCGGCCGGCCGCGTCAGACGATCCTGGACTCCACCCATCACGAGCACCGGCACGCCGGCAGGAATGGACTGCACCGCGCGCACGGTGTCGAGCCTGTCCAACTCGGGGACGAACAGCGGTGAGACAACCACCAGGCCCGCGTAGGCGATGTCGTCGAGCACCGGCGGCAGGTACCTGGACGTGCGGTTGCGCACGGCCGTGCGCAGATCGGCGTACATGCACTCCAGCGAGTAGCCGTGCACGCGCGTCCCCAACTCCTCGGCCGCGAAGGCCGCGGCCGCCGCACCCATCGACGTGCCGCGCACGACGACCGCGCGCCCAGGGCGCCGTGATTCGAGGAACTCCACCGCGGCGACCACGTCGTGCCGCGCACTCCAGCCGAAGTCCGACGTCTCACCGCTGGAGTCACCGTGGGCGCGCAGCGTCACCAGCAGCACCGCGTGACCCGCCTCCAGCGCCAGGCGCCCGTGGGCAACACACTGGGCGCGAGACCCGCCCTTGCCGTGCAGCAGCAGCACCGACGCCCCGTCGCCAGGGACGTCGACGAACCAGGCGCCGAGTTGTTCACCATCCGATGTCGTCAGACGCACGTCCTGCACGACGTGCTCAGCCATGCGCGGGAGGGCCTGCTGTCCGACGGGTGCCCCACGCCGCGTGAGCCCGTAGGCCACCACCGTGGCCGAGAGCAGCCAGGCGGCCACCACGAGCACGGTCAGGCCCAGCCACCACCGGGGTCGACGCCAGAACGAGGTGTGAGCCGCGGCAGACACGCGCACCATGCTACGCGTGGGCTCGCGCACCGCAGCCGCCGAAGTGCCCCCCCGACAGCTCCCAGCCCGACAGCTCCCAGCCCGGCCGCTCCCGGCCCGGCCGCTCCCGGCCCGACAGCGGCCAGTGGGCCGGGCGACCCGGAGGACGGGATCTGACCTATCATGCTCGCGGGCAGAGACAGCGGGCAGAGACAAGCGCCCCGGCTGGACTGGGCCGGCCGGACGCATCGGTGCGCGCTGCACTCCCGTGGAGCGCACGTCATGCAGACCATCGGCACGCGGAACCGGGACGCACGAGACCGCAGCGGAGTTCGCGCGAGCGGCGTGCTCGGCAGTCTGATCACCGGGGCGCTCCTGGCCGTGTGCGCGTCGCCCCAACCCTGCGCGCAGGCCGACACCCCGCCCTTCGCCACGGAGCTCTTCGGGACGAACATCTCCCGCTTCGCGGCGGGCGACATCGACGGCGACGGCGACCTCGACGTGGTCATCGCCGCGGGCAGCGCGGAGATCCTGCTCAACGACGGCAACGGCCGACTGTCTCCGGGCGGCAGCGTGGACTTCGGCTACCCCGTGCTCGCCGTGGTGCTGGCCCACGCCGACGGTGACGCCCACCTGGACCTCGGTGTGACCGGCGGCATCGCCAGCGCTCAGTTCGCCTGGGCGTCCGGCGACGGCAGCGCGACGTTCGGCACGCCCGTCGGCACCACGGCGGGCCTCCCGCCCGGCAACGCGCTCTCCGTGGGCGACGCCAACGGCGACACCTTCGTCGACCTGCTCTTCGGCACCTACGTCGTCCCCGGCGACGGCGCCGGGGGCTTCGGTGCGGGCTTCGGCGTGCCCCTGGGCGACACCCCGCTCGACGCGACCCTGGTGGACCTGGACGGCGACGGACACCAGGACCTCGTCACGGCCGACTTCGGCGACGGCGTCGGCCCCGGATCCAGCGGCGGCTCGGTCAGCGTCGCCCTGAGCAACGGCTCCGGCTTCTTCGTGTTGCCGGGCACGCTCTACCCGATCCCGCACGCGGGCTTCGACGCCGCGGTGGCCGACCTGGACGGCAACGGCACGCAGGACATCCTCTCTGCTCACGGACAGGGCGGCCTGTGGATGCTCATGGGCGACGGCCTGGGCGGCTTCAGCGCGCCGGTCCAGGTCCCTGCCGGTCCCGCCAGCGCCACGTCGATCGATCTGGCCGACGTCAACGCCGACGGCTTCCCGGATGCCCTGCTGGGCAGCGGGAGCAAGACCACGGCGGTCATGTTGGCCGACGGCAACGGCGGTCTGCTTCCGGCGGTGGACCACTTCGTGGGCAACGCGAGCACCGCCGTGCGCCTGCTGGACCTGAGCGGCGACGGCGTCCTCGACATCGTGACGGCCAACAGCAACGGCCTGGCCCTCGCCCGCGGAGAGGGCGCCGGCCAGTTCGCGACGTTCAACCAACCGGAGTTGTTCGACGAGTTGCAGGCCATCGCCCGGGGCGACCTCGACGGCGACGGACACCTGGACGTGGTCACGGTCGGCGACGACGGGGTTCGCGGTCGCCTGATCGTGTTGCTCGGCGACGGCGCAGGACAGCTGGTCCCGTCCTTCGATCTCGATCTGGCCCCCACCGCCGTGGACGTGGCGCTCGGTGACGTCGACGGGGACGGAGACCTCGACGCGGTCACGGCCCACGGCGACGGTGACCTCTTCTCGCTCGCCATCGGCGATGGCGCGGGCGGGTTCGCGACACCACTGGTCACGAATGCCGGCGCTCCGGTGCACGCGTGCGCCCTGGCCGATGTCGACGGGGACGGCGACCGCGACCTCGTCCTGGCCGGGGACGCGCTCGGACTGGAGCTCCGACCGGGGGACGGCGAGGGCGCCTTCGGCACCCCCACCGCATGGTCCTGGGCCAGCGACGACCTGCTGTTGGCCGACGTGGACGGGGACGGTGACCTCGATGCCCTGGGGACCTTCGAGGACGACTTCGACCTCGATCACAGTGTGCTCGTGCGCACCAATGACGGCGCCGGCGACTTCGCCGGCGGCATCACCGCGTGGCCCGTCCCCGCCCGCCCGGCGGCCATCGTCGTCACCGACCTCGACGCGGACGGCCATGCCGACCTGGTCACCGCCAACGACAGCCCGGGATCGGTGAGCGTGCTGCGCGGCGACGGCGCCGGAGGCTTCGGTGCCAGCACGGAGTTCGCCCACCCCGCCTCCGGGTCCCTGCTGCACAACGCGATCGAAGCCGCCGACATCAACCGGGACGGTCACCTCGACCTGGTCAGCGTCTCGGGTGTGCGCGACTCGGTGACGGTGTGGTACGGCGACGGCAGCGCGGGTTTCGACGACGTGCGCGAGTTCCAGGCGGGCAACGTGCCCGTCGACCTCACCCGCGGTGACTTCGACGAGAACGGCATGCCCGACCTCGTCACCGTCGACCGGGGCGTCTTCGTCGAGCCCACCACCCTCTCGGTGCTGCTCAACCTCGGCGAACAGGGCCCGTGGTTCGACCTCGGCCAGGGACTCGGCGGGACCCACGGGACCCCGCTCCTGGATGGGCTGGGCAGCCTGACTGCCGGCGAACCACTGACCCTCACGCTCAGCGGCGCGCTCGAGAACAGCGTCGCCTGGCTGGTGATCGGGATCGCGGAGTTGAACGCAGCCTTCAAGGGCGGCGTGTTGGTGCCCGACCCGTCGCCACCGGGGCTGACCGTGGCACTCCCGGTGGACGGGGCGGGGCAGCTCACGGTCGGGGGCAATTGGCCTGCCGGCGTGCCGTCCGGCTTCGTCTCCTACTACCAGGCCTGGATCGTGGACGGCGCGGGGCCGCTCGGCTTCGCCGCCAGCCACGCCGTGCGCGCCACCACACCGTAGCGGCCCCCCGGCCCACGCCTGCTGCGGAGATCCGCCCCATCTACGCACTGGTGTGTACGGCGAAGAGCCACCTGTTCGCCGAACATGGGGCCGTCCTGAGGTCCGCCCCCGGCCCGTTCGTCGGCGCCGGTCGGACACCCCGCCGAGAGCCCGCGCGTGATCGACCCGCTCCACCGCGTGTCCGTCCGAACCAAGCTGGCGCTGATGTTCGTCAGCCTGTGCCTGATCGCGTATGGCGTGGGCGGCTTCCTGGTCTCCCGTGGTGCGGAGGGCGCGCTCGAGAAGGAGATCCTGACCCGCCTCGACTTCCAGTGCCGCGCCTACGCAACGGCCCTCGACGCCTCGCTGCAACTCTTCGAGCAGCGCCTCGAGGACTTCGCCTCCGACGGCTACATCCGCGACCACGCCGCGCGTCTCGAGCAGGACGGCACGGAGCCCCTCGCCCACGAGCTGCGCGACGCACTGCGTCGACACCTCACGCGCAACAAGCTGCCGCTGGTGCAGGCCTACCGCGATCTGGCCGTGACGGACAACGCCGGCCAGCTGCTCGCGGCGGTCCACCCCGACGCCTCGCGCTGGCTGGCCCTGGCCAGGTCCCCGCCCGCCGACCCGTTCGGCCGCATGCTGCTCGGCGTCGACGGACAACCGAGCATGGTCCTGTCGACGCCCGTCTGGCAGCTCGACCGCGAGCGCACACTGGGGCGCCTGCGCGTCCTGATCTCGCTCGAGGACTGGGTGCGTCAATCGCTCGCCATGAGCGCAGGCGGCCACGCTGGGCGCGACATCGACGTGCGCATCAACCTGCACGATCGCGAGGGCCAGGGCATCTCGACCAGCATCTCGCCCATCGGCACGCTGGGCCCCATGAGTGCCGCGACCCCACCCAACCTCTCCGCGGGCCGGACCACGGAGTTCGCGCCCGTGCAGGGCCGCTACGCGCGCGCCTTCCCCATCGCGGACAGTGGTTGGTCGCTCGAGGTCACGCTCCGCATCGACGAGGCGCTGCGCCCGGTGTCGGGACTCCAGAGTCGGCTCCTGGGCGTGGGCCTGGTCCTCGGCCTGATCTCCACCCTGCTGCTGTTCTTCCCCATGCGTTTCGTCGTGCGGCCCCTGGTGCTGCTCACCAACGCGGCCGAGCGACTGCGCGAGGGTGAGCTCGACACTCGCGTCGAGGTCGAGTCCAACGACGAGATCGGCGAGTTGGGCCGGGCATTCAACGGCATGGCGGGCGCGATCCAGGAGCGCACCGACCGGCTGGAGACGATCGCGACCGATCTGCGCGCGCGCCAGGGCGAGTTGCGCTCCGAACGTGATCGGCTCGACGCGGTGATCGCGTCCATGCACGACGGCCTGGCGGTGCTCGACGCCCAGGGCCGGGTCGTGCTCGCCAACGCCGCTGCCCGCCCCCTGCTCGACGTGCTCGATGCGGGAGAGGAAGCCCACAGCCACAACCTCTGCCGCGAGCCCGCGCCCGCCGCCCACGGGAACGCGACGCACCCCGGCGCGCCGGTGCTCGCAGCGACGGCCGAGGAACCTGCCGGCGGGAGCGACTGCTTCGCCTGTCTGCTCCAACCGGAAGGCCCCCCGCGCTCGTGCGCCGTGGACGTGGGTTCGCGCGCATTCGAGATCCACACGACGCCCCTGCCGCCGGACGAGTGCGGCGGCCGCGGACGCGTGCTGGTCTCACGGGAAGTCACCGATCGCATCGCCCAGGACGAACGGGAGATCCACAACGAGCGGCTCGCGGTCCTGGGCGAAGTGGCCGCCGTCGTGGCCCACGAGCTCAACAACCCCCTGGCTTCGATCAGCATGTTCAACCAGATGCTGGCCGCCGCCCTGCCCGCCGACTCGCCCCTGCACGAAAACACCGACGTCATCGCCCGCAACACGGACAGCGCCAAGCACACGATCCGCGAACTGCTCGACTACGCCACCGGCGCCAGCCCGGAAGTCGACGTGATCGACATGCACGACACGCTCGAGGACGTCGCGCGCTTCCTGCGTCCGCTCAGCGAACGGGCGGGCGTGGCGATCCACATCGAACGCACGGCGGAACACTCCGAGGTCACCGGGGACGAGGTGCAGCTCCGCCAGGTGCTCGTGAACCTCACGCTGAATGCGATCCAGGCCGTGACCGAGCACGGGCCGGCGGGCGGCAAGGCGCTGCCCCGGGAGCACGAACCGGGCACGCCCGCGCCAGCCTCGTCGCCGCGCTCGGGACGCATCGGTGACGTGTTCCTGACGACAAGCGACCACGGTGAGCGCCTCGTGGTCGACGTCCGCGACACGGGCCCCGGCATCTCGCCGGCCGATCGCGAACGCATCTTCCGACCCTTCTTCACCACCAAGCCGCGAGGTGACGGCACCGGACTCGGACTGTCCACCGCCCGACGCATCGCCGAGATGCACGGCGGCAGCTTGAGCCTGGTCGAGTCCTCGTCGACTGGTACCGTCTTCCGCGTCACGCTGCGTGCACGCGTCCCCTGCGAGGTGTCTGCATGACCGAGGTCGAGGGCCTCCCCGGAGTCGAACCGACGTCGCTGCTGGCGACCCTGCGCGTGCTCGTGGTGGACGACGAGGCCGACATCCGCCTCGGCCTGCGCCGACTGCTGGCCACGCTGGGCATCGAGGCCCGTGAGGCCGAGTCCGGCGAGGCCGCGTTGGCCCGTCTCGACGAGCAGGAGGTCGACCTCGTGGTGACCGACCTGATGATGCCCGGCATGACGGGCGTCGAGCTGCTCGAACTGGTGAAGCGCCGCCGCCCGGAGACCGTGGTCGTGCTGCTCACCGGTTTCGGGACCGTGCAGACCGCCGTGCAGTGCCTGCAGGCCGGCGCGGCCCACTTCCTCACCAAGCCCTTCGACAACGACGAGATCCTGGGACTCGTGCGCCGGCTGGGTGGGCAGATCCTCGCCCAGCGGCGCCCGGCCGGTGACAGCGGCGCACCGGCCGTCGTGGCGGTCGACCCACGCATGCGCCACGTGATGGCGTTGATCGAGCGGGTTGCGCCGAGCCCGGTGCCAGTGCTCGTCGAGGGCGAGAGCGGGACCGGCAAGGAACTCGTGGCGCGATCCGTGCACGCCCACTCGACCGTGGCGGAGCGGCCGTTCCAGGCGATCAACTGCGCCGCGCTGTCGGAGACGCTGCTCGAGTCGGAGCTCTTCGGTCACCGTCGCGGCTCGTTCACCGGCGCGCACAACGACCATCGGGGGCTGCTCTCCGAGACCGACGGCGGCACCCTGTTCCTGGACGAAATCGCCAGCATGTCACCGGGCTTCCAGGCCAAGCTGCTGCGGGTGCTCCAGGAGAAGACCATCCGACCGGTGGGCGGTCGCCGCGACATCCCGGTGGAGTTCCGCCTGGTCACGGCCACCAACCGCGACCTGGAAGCCATGGTGCGTGAAGGCAGCTTCCGCGAGGACCTGTACTACCGCCTCCAGGTGGTGCGCATCCACGTCCCGCCGCTGCGCGACCGCCCGGGCGATGTGCTGCCCCTGGCACGCCATTTCCTGCAACGCATGGCGCGCGAGTGCCTGCCCCCGGACACGCCCGTGCCCGAGATCACCGACGCGGCCGCCGCCGCACTCGAGTCCCACCCCTGGCCCGGCAACGTGCGTGAGCTGGAGAACGCGATCCAGCGCGCGATCATCGTGTGCTGCGGGGACGTGATCCGCCCCTATCACCTCGGCCTGATGGCCAACTCCTGGACCAACGGCGTCGCCGCCGCGAGCCCGCCCGGGACCGGCGGCTCCTTGCCCGGCACAGGCGACTCCCTGCCCGGGCCCCGCGCGCCGAACACGACCGCCCCGCTGGACGAGCGGCCGAACCCCGGCAACACCGACGGCCTGCCCGACTACGCCGAGGCCAAGCAGCACGCCGTCGAGAGCTTCCAGCGCGAGTTCGTGCAGCGCGCCCTCGAGCGCACGGGCGGCAACATCTCCCGCGCCGCCGAGGCCTGCGGCATGACGCGCGTGGCCCTGCAGAAGATCCTGCGCCAGCTCGCGATCGATCGCCGCGACTTCGAGCACTCCGCCTAGCGAGCCCCATCGGGCCTGGCAGCGCTCAGGCATCGCCGGGCACCGCTCGCCACCGCCGGGCATCGCTCGCGCTCGCCACCGCCGGGTATCGCTCGCCACCGCCGGGCAGCGCGCCCGGTCATGGGCCGGAGCCCCCTGCCCGCGGCGACGCCCCCTCGCGTCACCCGGCTGCCCACGGCTTCCTGCACGCGGCCTCGCTGCTTCCTGCACTTGTCGGTCCTGCCAACGGGCGTTGGCACCCGCGTGCCAACGGACGCAGCGGCGCGACGCCGCGGTCCCGCGAGACCGTGCGCAGATCGCCAACGGAGCCCCTTCATCGCGCGCGACCGCTTGGCACGCGGATTGCTGTTGTACGGGTGTGAGGAGCCGGGTCGCCCAGACCCGCGAGTTCCAGGGAGGCCGCCCATGTCGAAGCACCCATGGCTGACGCTGTTCGTGCTGGGTTCGATCTTCGCCGCACCGGCGGCGACCCAGGGTCCGAGCGAAGAGGCCTACACCTTCTTCGAACGCAACTGCATGAGTTGCCACACCATCGGCGGCGGGCGGCTGGCCGGCCCCGACCTGAAGGGCGTGCTTGAGCGCGCCGAGCGGGACTGGCTCGTCAGCTTCATGCAGGACCCGCGCGGAGTGATCGACGGGGGCGACGCCTACGGGCAGCAACTGCTGCGCGAAGCGCGCGGCGTCTACATGACCGCCGCACCCGGCATGACCGCGGAGCTGGCGGGCAAGCTGCTGGACGTGATCGAAGTCGAGTCGGGCCTGGAGCGCAGCCGCTTCGCGGGCCTGCAGGTGTCGGACCGCCCCTTGACCGCGGAGGACACGGCCCTCGGCCGCCAGCTCTTCCGCGGTGAGGTCGCCTTCGCCAGCGGCGCACCGGCCTGCTTCAGCTGCCACACGCTGCACGAAGCGGAAGGCTTCGGCGGCGGACGGCTGGGGCCCGACCTGACCGCCGTGTACGCGCGTCTGGAAGGGCGCAAGCCCCTGGCCGCCTGGCTCAGCGCCCCGCCCTCGGAACTCATGGCACCGATCTACCGCGCCACGCCCATCGAGGCGGAAGAAGTCCTGGCCCTGACCGC
>JAJDEQ010000092.1 GCA_029259695.1 Planctomycetota bacterium | reverse complement strand
TTTGCCGCGCGGGCGAACGCCAGCGAGGCCGCCCCCCCCAGCCCCCCGGCTCCATGTCGACCCGCAACTCCCGCAACCTGACGCGCCGCCTCAACCGTGCCGGCCTGAGCTTCGAGACCTCGATCCTCGAGCGGCTCGTGGAACGGGAGCCCGACAACCTCGACTACCTCGCGGCACTGGGTGAGGCATACACGCGCCTGCGCCGCTACCGCCGGGGCCTCGAAGTCGACCGCAAGCTCGTGGCGCGCGAACCGGACGACTCCAGCTTCCGCTACAACCTGGCCTGCTCGCTCGCACTCACCGGCGACCTCGATGGTGCCTGCCGCGAGTTGCTCAAGGCGCTCGAACTCGGCTTCCGCGACTTCGACCACCTGGTACGCGATCCCGATCTCAAGCGCCTGCGTCGCGACTCGCGCTTCGCGCTGATCAAGGAGCAGTTCGAGCGCCTGTACGGACCCGAGTCGGCCGCGGGAAGCTGACGGCCGGGACGGCCCCCGGGGCGCCCCGACACGGGAGCCGAGTTGCTAGGTCAGCCAGCCGGCAGCGATCGCCGCCGCCAGGGCCAAGGGTGCCGCGAGCGCCAGCGCGATCATGAGATAGGCCGGCGCGCCCGCGTCCCGCTCCGCCGCCTCGTCCCAGGGGACCCCGGCCGGGAGCCCGCCCCCGCCGTCGACCTCGCGCCCGCACTGCGGACAGAACAAGAGCGACACCGGGTTCCCGTGAGCGCAGTGCGGACACGGACGTTCGGGCTCGACGCCCGGCTCGTCGGGGTGCGGCTCGTAGTGCCCACACGCACCGCAGGTGCGCACATCGAAGGCCACGACCTCTCCGCACTGCATGCAGAAGCGGACCCGTTCGTTTCCTGCGGCGGCGCTCATGCCTGCGGCTCCCGTGCAATGCGGCCGGCCCCCAGCACCTGGTCTCCGCGGTAGAAGACGGCGTACTGGCCCGGCGTCACGGCCTCACTCGGGCGCTCGAAGCGCACCTCGACACCCGTGACCTGACTCGCGACGCTGCCCGCGCCCGTGGCCTCGGGGTGCAACACGGCGCTCTCCGGCTCGTGGTGGTGACGCAGCTGCACCCCCACGGGTTCACCCCAGGCGGGCACCGAGAGCCAGTTGAGCTGCTCGACGCGGCAGCCGTGCCGGGCCAGGTCGCGCCGGGTGCCGATGAGCACCTCACCCCGCTCGGGATCGATCGCCGTGACGTACGCCGGCTCGCCGAGGGCCACACCGAGACCGCGCCGCTGCCCCACGGTGAAGCCGCCGATGCCTGCGTGTCGCGCGAGCACCTGCCCGTCGCCATCCACGACGTCACCGGGCATCCCGTTGTCGCCCAGGCGTTCGGCCACCACCGCGCGATAGTCCCCTCCGGGCACGAAGCAGATGTCAGCCGAGTCGCGCTTGTCGGCCACCGTCAGCAGCCCCAGTCGACGGGCCTCGGCGCGCACGTGCCGCTTGCTGAGGGCACCCAGCGGAAAGCGCGCGCGGCCCAACTGGTCCCGGGTCAGTCCGGCGAGCAGGTACGACTGGTCCTTGCCGCGGTCGAGTCCGCGTCGCAGTTGGCCTTGTTCCAGGCGCGCGTAGTGACCGGTCGCCACCGTCTCGCAGCCCAGGTCGTCGGCCAGCTCCGCCAGTACGCCGAACTTCAGGTCGTTGTTGCAGACCACGCAGGGATTGGGCGTGAGACCGGCGGCGTAGTCCCGCGCGAAAGCGTCCATCAGCTCCGCAAAGGGCTTGCTCATCTCGTGGACGTAGAACGGGATGCCCCAGCGATCCGCCACTCCGCGAGCATCCCGGGCGTCCGACACCGAGCAGCACGAACGGGCGCCCCCCGCACCGGTCACGCCGTTGCGCATGAAGACCCCGACCAGGTCCTCCCCGGCCTCGGCCAGGAGGCCCGCCACCACGGAGGAATCCACGCCGCCGCTCATGGCGACCAGCGTGCGTCCGCGGGATGGAGTCTCGGAAGAGGGCGTCACGAGGCCTTTATAACGTCGACAGGTTGCATGGCGACGGGGCTCCTTGGGATCATCAGGGGTTGGCGCCGGACCACCACGGGACGACATCGCGCACGGCGCGAAGGGTCCCGGCGGCCGACCGCCAGCCATCCCGGCCCAGCGGTCCGCCCCGACCGCCCGGTGTCGCCACCCAAGGAGCACCCCTGCCCATGGACTTCCCGGTCACGAGCCTTCTCCCAGCGCTGCCCGACCTGGCGGCACAGCTGGCCGTCCAGTCGGCCGCGCCCCCTCCAGGCGGCGGGGCGAGCAACATGATCGTGATGCTCGGCGGCATGGCGCTGATCGTCTACTTCGTGGCGATCCGGCCCGAACGCAAGGAGCGCGCCCGCAAGGAAGAGATGCTCGGCGCGATCAAGAAGAACGACAAGGTGCTGCTCACCAGCGGCATGTACGCCACCGTGGCGGCGGTCAACGAGAGCGACCTGACCGTCAAGTTCGACGACGGCAACACGCGGGTCCGGATCCTGAAGTCGGCCATCGCCACGACGGTGGACGGCGCCGACGCCGCAGCCAGCTGATCATGGGCGAACTCTCCCACCGCCGCGGACGGGATGCCGAAGACGCGGCACGCGACGCCCTCCACGCTGCCGGCTACACGGTCATCGAGAGCAACTACCGGGTGCCCGGTGCCGAACTCGATCACGTCTGCCGCGACGACGGCGGATTCGTGTTCGCCGAAGTGAAGGGCCGGGGCCCCGGAGAACTCGAGCCGTCGGCCGCCGTGACGCCGCTCAAGCTGCGCCGTCTGCTGCGTGGTGCCCGCATGTGGCTGGTCCGCCATGGCCGGGAGCGGGCCGACTGGCGCTTCGTGGTGGTGGCCGTCGACCTCGATTCCGATGGACACCCGGTCGCGAGCAGTATCATCGAGGACCCCTTCGCCCATCTGCCGGAGTACCACGATGGCGACCCGTAAGCTGGCCCTGCCCCTGGCCCTGATCATCTGCTGCCTGTCCGCCTCCTCGGCGGCCATGCCGGCGGACGTCCCGGAATCGGCCAGGACCGGGCCCGAGGCCTATCCCGTCCCCCCCCAGTCGCTGCACGCCGAAGCCGCGGCGCGGCGACATGCCCTGGCCTCCAAGCTGGGCCCGGGCCTGGTCTGGCTCCCCTCCGCACCGAGCGCGGACCTGGGCCGCTTCTTCCAGGCCGACGAATTCTACTACCTCTCGGGCCTCGAGATCCCCGAGGTGGCGCTGGCGATCCAGGTCGACGGCGCGGGGACGATCGCCGACGAGGTCCTGTTCCTGCCCGCACACAGCCCGCACTGGGAGATGTGGAACGGCCCGCGCCTGGCGCCCGGCGAGGAAGCCGAGCACAGCACGGGCTTCGCGCGCACCGCGCCCGTCGACGCCCGCCAGGCCGAACTGGAAGCGCTGCTCGCGGTCACGCAGCCCACCGCTCCCGAGGGTGACGGTCCCTCCGAAGTGGTGCTGTACGCCCTCGAGGTCCCCGAAGGCCTCGAGCTGCCCGAAGGCGTGCGCCTCGACACCCACGCGCTCGGCAGTGCGCTCTCCAGCATGCGACTGGTCAAGTCCGCCTACGAGCGCCAATGCCTGGAGAACGCCATCCGCATCACCACGGCCTCGTTCCACGACGCCGCGCAGCAGGTCCACCCCGGCCGCTACGAGTACCAGGTGCAAGCCGCGATGGAGCACGGCTTCATGCAGCGCGGGAGTGAGCGCCCCGGATTCGCCAGCATCTGCGGCTCGGGCGGCAACAGCACCGTGTTGCACTACCAGGTGAACCGCCGCCGACTCGAAGACGGTGACCTGATCGTGATCGACGTGGGCGCCAAGTGGCGGTACTACTGCGCCGACATCACCCGCACCCTGCCCGTGAGCGGCAAGTACACGCCGCGCCAGCGTGAGATCTACGACATCGTGCTGCGCGCCCAGCGGGCGGCGGCGGAAGCGGCCCGTCCGGGCATGACCATCGGCGAGCTCGACAAGGTGGCCCGCGACATCATCAGGGAAGCCGGCTACGCCAAGTTCTTCCCCCACGGGCTCGGCCACTGGATCGGCCTCGACGTCCACGATGCAGGCGGCCGGGCGCAGATCCCGGTCGGCGCACTGTTCACGATCGAGCCGGGCATCTACATCCCCGAGGAGGGGCTCGGTGTTCGCATCGAAGACGACTACGTCATGACCGAAGAGGGCGCCGTGCGACTGTCCGACGGCTTCCCCCAGGACCCGGACGAGATCGAGGCCTACCTCGCCGCCCGCGATTGACGCCGCACGCCGGATCACCCACGGCCCGGGGGCCTGAGGCGCGTTGAAGAGCCGCATTTCGATCCTGCCGTTCTTCCTCGTCGAATCGCTGCTGCTGTTGGCGGTGGTGGTGCCCATGGCCCACGTGCGCTCCTTCGGCGAGCGGCTGCTGCTGACCGAGTACCGCGCGCCGGTGGCGCCGGATGAGGGCTGGTACATCCTGGTCCGCTCGCTGCTGCTGGTGGTCGCCCTGCAGGCGGCCTTCGCTCTGCGCGATCTGTATCGCTGGAACGTGATCGTGCGCCCCCAACTCGTGGTCGTGCGCCTGATCGAAGCCGTGATCGTGATGCTCGTGGGCCTGCCGCTGCTGCACTACGTGATGGGCCTGGCGGACCGCACGTTCGAACTGGACAGCGTGCTGCTGCGATTGCAGATCCACCCATTCCTGGTGCTGGCCTGCGCCGGCGCCGGCTTCCTCGGTGCCTACGGCCTGCGCATGCGTTGGCCCCACTGGGTGCGTCGTTCCCCGCTCGCCGAACGGCTGTTGTTGGTCGGCGGCAGCGCCGCGATCGACGTGGTGCGCGAGGAGATCCGCCGCCGCCACGTCCCGGGTCTGGAGCTCGTGGGTCTGCTGGCCACGACCCCCGGCCCGCCGGACCGGCACGACGTGCTCGGCACCCCGGACGACATCGACCAGATCGTGCGCGACCACGGCGTGCAGCGCATCGTGCTGGACCACGGGGTGCACCTGCCGAGCAACACCCTGCTCGCCCTGCGCCTCACCGGCGTGCGCATCGGCGACGTCTCGTCGTTCTACGAGCAGCTCACCGGCCGCGTGTCGCTGGAGAGCCTGAGCAGCGACGACCTATTCATCTCCTCCGCCGGCCTCGCCCCCGCGGCCCAGGCGTTCAAGCGCTCGCTCGACATCCTCGCCGCGGCGGCGGGACTGTTGCTGGCGTTCCCGCTCGGCCTGTTCACGGCGCTGCTGATCAAGCTCGACTCCCGGGGGCCGGTGCTCTACAGCCAGGAGCGCGTGGGCGCCGACGGCGAGGTCTTCACGATCCACAAGTTCCGTTCGATGCGCACCGATGCCGAACGGGGCAGCGGCCCCGTCTGGGCCAGCAGCGACGACGACCGCATCACCCGCGTGGGCCGCTGGCTACGCAAGCTGCGCGTGGACGAGATCCCGCAACTCTGGGCCGTGATCCGCAACGACATGAGCCTGGTGGGACCGCGCCCCGAGCGGCCCTTCTTCGTCTCCGAACTCGAGCGCTCGATCCCGCACTACGGGCAGCGGCACATCGTCAAGCCGGGCATCACCGGCTGGGCCCAGATCAACCACAGTTACGGCAACACACCTGACGACGCGTTCCTCAAGCTGCAGTACGACCTCTACTACATCAAGAACCGCAGCTTCGCGCTCGACATCGCCATCCTGTTGCGGACCGTGAAGGTCGTCGTGCTGCAACAGGGCGCTGTCTAGACGGCCACGCGACGACCACCGCCGGGGCGCCGGGCCCCGCTGGCCGTTGCGCCCACGTCAGGCCCGACTGGCCGTGCGCCCACGTCAGGCCCGGCCGGCCGTTGCGCCCACGTCAGGGCGCTGCGCCCGAGCCAGGCCCTGCCGGCCGCTGCCGCCCACGTCAGCCGTCGATGGCCCGGGCGATCGCGCGCACGGTCTCCGGGTCCAGCCGATCCAGTTGTTGCAGCAGCGACGCACCGCGATCGAGGCCCAGCTCCGCCAGGGGCCGGGCGCCCTCCCAGGCCTCCGTGTCGAGCACCACGAGGAAGCCCCGCACTAGTTCCGCGTAGCCCATCGCGTGTTCGCTGCGCCGTTGCAGGCCCTCCACCGGGACGCGCTCCACCGCATCCCGCAGCGCGATGCGCGGGTCGGTGGCGTTGCGCATGGCGTACAGCTGAGCGCGCCGCTCGATCTCGGCTCGGACCGACGCCGGCAACAGGCCGCCGGAGAAGATCATCGACACCTTCCCGAAGACGCCGCGCCCCATGAACTCGTGGAAGTCGAGGATGTGCCGCTGCTCGTGCAGGCTCAGCGACTCGATCAGACGCCGCCGGTAGTCGCTCCCCGCGTCGGCGCGGATCGCCGCGTCCAGCTTGAACACCACGTCCAGCGGCTCTGACAGATCGCGGCGTTCGTCGGCGCCGTGCGCCGGCATCGGTTCCAGCACCGGCGGGTTCGGCGGCCCCGAGGCGAAGCGCTCCATGTAGTCGATGTGATCGAGGTCGAGGAACACCAGGCGGTCGATGCCGGCCCCGGAGATGGATGCGCCCTGGCTGGCGAGCAGTCCCGGCACGCGGTTGGCGCGCACCCGACACTCCAGGTACGTCCCCCCGCCCGCCGCGTCGTCGCCCTGCTCCCCATCGATGACCGGCAGCGGGAGGCTGACGCACTCCTCGACGTCGAACCAGGTCATGTCCGCCGGCAGCCCGATGGCCTTGCCGGAGAGCACGAAGGCAGGACCCAACCGGGCACGCAGCGGCTCGGTCTCCAGGCGTTGCCCGAAGACGCCGTAGTCGTGCCGGGGCAGGTCGGCCAGCAACGGTCCTTCGGCAAGGGGCGAGGCGGCCTCGTCGAGCCGCGCCACGAAGTCGTCGAGCGAGTGCTCGCGGCCTTCGTCCAGGGCCTCCCGGTAGGTCGCTCGCGCCTCGAGGCTCCACTCGTCGGCCAGGCGTCGCGTGCTCATCGCCTGGTCTCCGTCCCGGGCGGAAGACACATCGATGCGCTCCTCCAACCATCGGGGCGTGGCCTGACCCAGCCGCACCTGCCAGCGCCGCAACATGCGGTCCTCGTAGGCGAGCCGCGGTTCGATCCCCGCGAGCGTGGCCGCCGCGCCGGCGAGGTCTCCAGCCCGCGCGGCCAGGCGCGCCCGCAGACGATCCCGCGTGCGCCCCATCAGCCAGCCCTCGGCGCTGTCCACGGCGAGCAGCTCGCGCGCCTCCCGCTCCACACCGTCCAGCGGCACGCGTACCAGGACGTCCTCGAGCAGGCGCAGGCTGGCCGGCAGGCCCTGCCCCGCCCGCAGGTCGTCGAGCACACCGGCCGCAACGGCCCGCGCCCGACCGGTCGCCGCATCGAGTCGGCGCTGGGCGAGGCGCAGACGTCCGGTGCTGCCCTGGGCCCGGTCCAAACGCCGCGCCGCTTCGGCGAAACGCTGCTGTGCCAGCAGGCTCTCCACCTCCAGCGCCAAGGCCTCCGGCCCGCCCGAGGAGGCCCCCCAGATCGGTTGCAAGGCCGAGACGCGCCGACCGTGTCCCGTCGACCGGCGGCCGTCTTCGAGCCAGACGGCCGGATGCGGCTCGGGTCGCTGGCGCCGCTTGGCGTCCCGCAGGCGACGGCGTGCCCGTTCGTCGCTGGCGTCGTAGCGCGCCGCCAGCCATGATCCCTCGGCGAGACATGCGAACAGGGCCGCCGGGCGCCCCTCCTGCGCCGCCTGCACGTCGCGGCGGGCACGCTCGGCGAACACGGGGTCCCGGATCCTGGACACACTCTCCGCGGCACGGGCCAGGTCGCCCCGCTGCAGGGAGACCCAGACTCCGTCGATATGGACGTCGTCGGCGCCGACATGGACCGCCGTGGGGGCCTTGCAGCTGGACATGCCCCCGAGGGCAGACAAGGCCAGGAACAGGCATGCCCCCCGGGGCAAAAGCGCAAGACTATTGATCACAGTGACTTACACATGTTCGGTTGATGTTCGCGTGTCCTCGAAGCCATGGACCGGACCAGCGGTGGATCCGTGCGGGAAGCACCGCGCAAGACACAAACCGTTGGTGACAAGCAACTTGAGCAAAAATACGAGATCGTTGCTTCGTTTGGCACGGGAGTTGTACCTACTTCGGGTGCCGAGGATTTTTCGGATGCTCAATCCTGCGGACCGCCAGGGATCGGGCCCAGGCCCCGCGTATAGGATTGAAGGGAGGAGGATAGGCTCGGCTTCGCTTTGCGGAGCCGAGCCTATCGCTTTTTCCCGCCCGATTCCGAGAGCGGAAACGGGCTGCTGATGTTCCGGGTCGCATCCACACTCGCGCTGTGGTGGCTGGTCGCCGTCGTGGGAACGCGGGCGTACATGTCCACCGTGCGCGCAGCGGCCCTCGACGCGCGCCTGAGCTGGGCGCTGCCGATCTGTGTGCTCGCCATGGGGGCCGGCCTGGGCCTGGGCTGGGCGCTCGAGCGGCGCGCACGCCCGGCGGGCGAACGCAAAGCGCCGTTCGGCTGGCAGCGGCACGGGCTCAGCTGGCTGGCGGCCCTGCTGTGCGCGGCCGCCATGGCGCACGTGGCCCCGCAGACCTCCCTGCGGACGTTGCGGGAGGAGGTCCCCCCCGCCCTGGCCTTCGTGCACCCCGCCCTGGCCTTCGTCGTCCCGCTGCTGCTCAGGCTCGGCGCCCGCCGCGCCCAGGCCGCGGACCAGGCCCTCATGCTCGTGCTGGGCCTGCTCAGCCTGAGCGGCGCGCTGCTGCTGCTCGACGCCCCCACGGCCCTGGCCCTGGCCCTGCTCGCGCTGCTGCTGCAGATCGCCGCGGGCGGACGGCTGCCGAACAGGAGCCCCATGGCAACGGCCGCCGGCGCGGTGGTCCTGTTGCTCGCCGTGGCCACGGCTCTGGGCAGCAGCCGGCTGCACGGCCAGCCGTCCATGACCTGGATCGCGGCCGGGGCCGCGTTGGCCCTGGCCACCGCGTGGCGCCCGCGCGATCGCAGCGCATGGGTGGGGCTGCTGTCCATGCCCGTCGCCGCCGCCGGTGTGATCGCGCTCTGCGATGTCGTGCTGACCCTGGACATCGCGGCTCGGGTCACCAACGCGGCCGCCCTGCAGACGCGCTTCATCCTCTTCCGGCAGCACCCCAACTTCCTCGCGCCCTTCTACGCGTTCCACGCCTTGCTCGCCATCGGCATCGCCGTCAGCGTGCCGCGCCGGGCGGGCGTGGCCTGGCTCACCGCGGCGCTGCTCGTCTTCGGCACCTGGCACACCGACTCGAACACGGGTGGTGCGTCGCTGCTGCTCGGCCTCGGGTTGCTCCCCGGGCTGTACGTCCTGCGCGCACTGCAGCGGCGTCTGGGCGGCCGTGCCGTCGCCGCCGGGCTCGCAGCCGCCGTGATCCTGGGCCTGGCCGGCGGCTGGTTCGTGCTCACCCAGCGCAGTGGCGACGGCGCCTTGCTCGGCATCGACCGCTTCGAGAAGTCGCTCGACTACCGCGCCGACGCCTGGCGCAACAGCGCGTTGATCATCGAGCGCGCCCCCTGGATCGGCATCGGGCCGGGGACCTTCGTCTCGGTCGAACGCTTCCGCCCCGGCAGCCGCTTCGCGAACGAGCCCCAGGCTCCCCACCCGCACAACATGTTCCTATACGTGGCCCAGTCGGCGGGGCTGCTCGCGCTGGCGGGCCTGGTGATCTGGTTGGCCCTCCTGGTCGCGTGTTTCTGGCGCGCGTTCGGTGACGACGACGGCCCGGCCCCGTTTCTCGTGGCCTCACTGCTCGCCGCACTGGGCACGCTGCTGTTCGCCAACCTGTTCGACCTGAGCATGGCGCTGGAGAGCGTCATCCCCTGGCCCTTCTTCCTGCTCACCGGTCTGGCGCTGGCTCAGCGTGCGCGAGCCGCGCGCGGCACCGCCACGAGCGCGGCCGACGCCGCGGCGAGCACCGGCTCGCCCCCCGCTGTCGTCCACGAGCCGAGCAGGCCCGCCGTGGCCTGTGCGGGCCTGGTCTTGCTGGCGGTTCCGCTGTGGCAGTTCGCGGTGAAACCGATCCGCGCCCAGACCCTGGTGGAGCAGGCCCAGTTGCTCGCCTTCGAAGCGGGACGCGCCCCCGACCGCGCCGAACGTCTGGCCCTCGCTCAGGACAGATTGCAGCGCGCCCTGCGACTCGACCCCACGGCGCGCGACGCGCACCAGTTGCTGGCACGCTGGCTGGAGAGCACACCCGCCGGGTTTGCCGACGCGCGTCGCATCCTGGAGGGCTTCACCGCCCTGGCTCCCGACGACGCGCTGGGTCACAGCCTGCTGGGTCACTTGCACAAGCGCGCCGGCCTGCACAACGAAGCGGCGCAGCACCTCGCCTACGCGGTCGAGAGTCGCCAAGGTGGCGATGATCTCAACCGCGACCGCGCCGACCGCATCTGGTGCCTCACCCGCGTGGGCAAGGGCAGCCAGGCGCGCGAGCTGCTGCTGCAGGCCCTGCGTCTCGATCGCGGCGTCATCGGACGACTGCCGTGGGTCGAGGGGACCGACGGCGGCTGGTACCTGCCGATCCTCGAAGGACACACCGAGGACCGGCTGGCCCTGTTCGAGGTGATCGACGAACTCTACGCGAACCACCTCGCCGACCAGGAGGCAGGCCAGCCGGTCGGACGCCGCTTCTGGATGGACACCTACAACGCCTACTTCGACACGCGCCAGTACGAACGCGCGCGCGAGGTGCTCGACTACCTCGAGACCCACGTGGCGGACGAAGTGGAAGCCCATTCGATCGAGAACGAGCGCGCCATCCTGGCCCACATCGACGGGGACCTCGAAGGCGCTATCGCGCACTTCGAGCGGGCCTACGAGCTCTCCGACAACACGTACTTCCGCAACCGCGCCCGGGAACTCCAGGCCGAGCGCGAGCGGCAGGGAAGCGCCGACGATGGCGCGGTCCCGGCGGCGGATGCCGCGGACGCCGACGGCCCTTCGGCCCCCGCCGCCGCTCGACTCGCGACCGACCAACTCACGACCGAGGCCCTCGCGACGGACGAGAGCCTGGCCACGCTCGAATCGATCGGCGGCGTGCTCGACTACTACATCACCTACGGCCAGGTCTACGCGAGCCGCGCCGAGGCGCTGCAAGCCGCGGGACACCCCGCGGCCAGCGCCGACGCGCTCGAGTCCACCCTGCTGTTCGAGGACGACATCCTGGCCCGAGCTCGGATCCTGCTGCGCGTGGGCGAACTGCGCCTCGAGGCCGGCGACCACGCGGGCAGCGTGGACACGCTCACCGACGTGACGGCGCACCTCACCGCCAAGCCGTATCCGTACGAGATGCTCAAGGACGGGCACTTCGACTCGCTCCCCGCACACGCCGCGCGTCTGCTGTGGCGCGCCTGGCGCGGCCTGGGACTGGACCCCGACGAGGCCCTCGCTCGCGCGTGGAAGCTGCCGCGCTTCTCGGCCCAGTGCATGGGCGCCAGCCTGCTGCGCGCCGGGCTCTTCGCCCAGGCCGGCCGGGCCGACGCGCTCATGCGTGAAGCCGAACTCATGCTGCTCGCGCGCCCCGACCACATGCTCGCCCTGTGGATGCGGTTGTTCGCGCTCGAGGCCCTCGGCCGACACGGCGAGTGCCCCATGGCCATGCGCGCCATCATCGAGGAGGTGAATCGCCTGGGCTCGGCCGAACGCCTGTTCGACCACCTCGTGGCGCGCATGGAAGCCGACCCCGCACGCCAGGCCGACCCCGAGGAGTGGTTCCAGGTGGGCATGGCCAACCTGTTGCGCGGCCGCTACGCCGAGGCCGGCGGGATCTTCCTCGGCGCCGTCGAGCGAGCGCCCGACGACGAAGCCGCCGGGCGCTACCTCGGGTGGCAGGCGCGAGCCATGCACCTCGCGGGTGAAGCGGTCGCGGCGAAGGCACTGCTGGCCGAAGCGGTCACGCGCGCACCCACTGACGCCCTGCTGCGCTTGCGGCTGGAGACCATGCCGTGAGCAGCGCCACGACACGAGCAGCGACCGAGGGCGAGCGAGCGGTGCCCGAACCGTCGCGGCGCAGCGTGCGACTGGCCGGAGCGATCGTGTTCCTCGTGGCCCTCGCGCTGCGCCTGGCCTACGTGTACGAGCACCACGCCGTGCTCGACCTGGACGTCAGTCGACTGCCCCAGACCGACAACCACGTCTTCGTCGAGTGGGCCAAGATCATCGCCGACGGCGACGTCCTGTGCCGTGAGCAACCCCACGCCTACCACCTCTGGACGCGCGAGGTGGCGCCGGAGGGCCGCTGGCTCGAGTGGTACGGCGGGGCGCTGACCTACCACCAGTCGCCGCTCTACGCCTACTTCGTGGCCGCGGTGTACTCGACCCTCGGCCGCGAGCACGCCGCCGTCGGGTACGTGCAGGGTCTGTTCGGCGCACTCACCTGCCTGCTGACCTTCGTGCTCGTGCGACGCATGCTCTCACTGCGCGCGGCGATCATCGCCGGCCTGCTGCTCGCGTTCAGTGGCGGCTACCTGTTCTACGACGTGTTCGTGCTGCGCGACGGGCTGATGGCGCTGGCCGTCGTGGTCCTCGCGCTCGCCCTGCAGCGGGCCGCCGCACGGGGCTGGAAACGGGATTGGCTCGCCGCTGGCGGCGCGTTGGGGTTGTTCACCCTGGCCAAGGAGACGGGCCCGATCCTCACCCTGCTCACCCTGGTCTGCATGACCTGGAGCTGGCGTCGCGACCTGCCGCGCCTCGTGCGCCCGGCGCTGCTGCTGATCGTGGGCTGGTTCGCCGTGGCCTCACCCGCCTTCGTGCGCAACGAGGTCGTCGGCGCGCCGACGTTCCGACTGAGCACCCGCGGGCCGGAGGTCTTCGTGGCCGGCAACGCCCGGGGCCAGGAGGGCGTCTCCTGGGACCCGCCGGTCGAGGTCATGCGCTCGATCCTGATGGAGAGCAACTTCTCGCTGCCGCGCGCCATGCTGCTGACCCTGGGCACGCACCGGGCCGAGCCGTGGGGCTACGTCGAGCTGCTGTGGAAGAAGACGTCGGCCTTCTTCAACGGATACGAGATCCCCAACAACGTCAACTTCTACCTGCACCGCGCACACCTGCGCTCGCTCCAGCTCGGCTTCGTGTCGGTCAGCTTCCTGGGTCCCGCCGCGCTGCTCGGATTGCTGCTCGCCATCCCGTACCGACGCCGGCTCGCCGTGGCGTACCTGTTGTTCGGCGCGCTCACGGCCTCGGTCATCGCGCTCTACGTGCTGGCCCGCTTCCGTCTGCAGGTGCTGCCGCTGATGGCGATCTTCGCGGCCTACTCCGTCGACTGGTTCCTGCGGGCCTGGGCCCGGCGTCGCTACGCACCACTGGGCGTCGCGGCGCTCACCTTCGCCCTGCTCGCCGCCTGGTGCATGGGCGAACAGCCCGCGGCGTACACGACGGTCAGCAAGAACACGGCCGTGATGATC
>JAJDEQ010000091.1 GCA_029259695.1 Planctomycetota bacterium | reverse complement strand
CGTCCCGCTTGCCCTGGTTGTACCTCGCGGCGCGCTGCCCCCGGGGGGGCCCCGCCCCGCGACCCTCTTCCCCGTCGCTCGCGCGCCCGTCCCCGTGCCCGCGCAACTCGTCCACGCTGATCGGGTCGAAGACGTGGCGCCCCCACGCCTCCCCGTCCGTCGCCTCTCCAGCCGTCGCCGTCCCGGCCGCGCCGTCTGCCGCGCCGGCGGCATCCCCGACGGCACGCGCGGGATCGGCCTGCGCGCCGGCCTGGCCCAGCAGCGCCACGGACACGATCAGCCAGGCCGGGAACCAACCGCCCCGCCGCAAGGCGGCACGGCGATCACGGGCAAGCGGTGCTCCGCGGGTCGTCAGCATCCTGCAGGGAACCGCGCCTGGCGGTTCAACGGAAGAGCGAACTCGCCCCGGCTTCGGCCGCCTGGACCAGCGGCTGCTGGTAGATGCCGAACGCGAAGACCGCGAGCATGCAGAGCAAGAGCAGCAGGCGCGCACCACCCGAGATCTCCAGGAAGCCAGTGTCGACGGCATCGCGCATGTAGATGCGCTTCAGGATGCACAGGTAGTAATACAGCGAAGTGACCGCCATGAGCAGACTGAAGGCGACAAGCCATACAAGCGCCGGTTCTGCCACCGCTGCACGCAGCACCATGAACTTGGCGAAGAAGCCCGCGAAGGGTGGCACACCGGCGAGCGACAGCATCGACGTGGTGAGCACCAGAGCCAGGAACGGTGAGCGGTTCGCCAGGCCGTTGATGCGGTCCATGTGGTTGTCGTCGTCGGTGCGCGACACGATCACGATCACCAGGAATGCCGCCATGTTGGCGAACAGGTAGGTGACCACGTAGAACAGGATCGCTCCGGCCGAGGCCTCGCTGTGGGTCGCCAGTGCCACGAGCAGGAAGCCGGCGTGGGAGATGCCGGAGTAGCCCAGGAAGCGCTTGAGTTCGGTCTGGGGGATCGCGCCCAGTCCACCCATCAACAGCGTGAGCGCCGCCAGTCCTGCGAGCACGGTCGTCCACTGCGCGGCGGCCGGCCCCATGACCGTGTACACGAGCCGCATGAGCAGCACGACGCCGACGGCCTTGCTGCCCACCGACAGGAACGCCGTCGTGGGCGTCGGCGCCCCCTGGTACACGTCCGGGATCCAGATGTGGAAGGGCACCGCGCCGAGCTTGAAGCCGAGCCCCACGAGCACCATCAGCAAGCCGAACTTCAGGCCGGCGGGCAGGCTCTCCTGGGCGTTGATCACGGCGCTGATCTGGGAGAATTCGAAGCTGCCCGTGGTCCCGTAGACGAAGGCGATGCCGTAGACCATGAAGGCGGCGGACAGCGCGCCGATGACCACGAACTTGATGCCGGCCTCGATCGACCGGGGCAGCTGCGGCCGGTACGCGGCCATCAGGAAGAGCACCACGGTGACCAGCTCGAGCCCCACGAACAACGTCACGAAGTCGTTCGCCGACGAGAGCAGGCACATGCCCAGCGTGGTGAACACGAGCAGCGTGGGGAACTCGGCGCGACCGGCGCTGAGCCGGTCTTCGTAGGGCGCCGCCACGCCCAGCGTGGCCACGGCCGTCGCCAGGAAGAAGCGCTTGAAGAACAGCGCGAAGGAGTCGAGCGTCCCCAGGGCGCCCTCGGCGCCCGGTTCGAGCACGAAGCTCCAGGCGAAGATCGCCACGAGGCCGCCGAAGGCCAGGGTGCGCACCGCCGTGGCGGGGCCGGTGAGGCGTCCCTTGCCGACGAGCAGGTCGGTGACGATCAGCACGAGGCCCAGCAGGCCCAGCAGGCTCTCGACGCCGAAGATCGCGAAGAGTTGCGAAGTGTCGATGTTCATCAGTCGCTCAGGGACATCGTCGTGAGTTCGTCTCGTTCAGCCATGGGGCTACGCGGCGATCAGCCGCCCATGCTCGCTTCGGCGGCCAGCAGCGTCTCGACCACCGGCTCGATGCCCGTGGAGATCAGCTCCACCAGCGGCAGCGGGTAGATGCCGAAGAGCATCAGCACACCGACGAGCAGCAGGAAAGGCGCTCGCTGCAGCGGCCCCTTGGCGTCCTGCAGGTTCTCCCAGCGTGGGTCCATCGGCCCCTGGAACGCCGCGCGCACCGTGCGGAGCAGGTACGTCGCGCCGATCACCAGGCCGAACACGGCCAGGATCGTGGCGATCGGGTAGCGCTCCCAGCTGCCCACGATCACCATCAGCTCGGAGGCGAAGTTCGCGAATCCCGGCAGGCCCAGGGAGGCCATGGCCATCATCACGAACAGGATCCCGATGAACGGCACCTGGTGCAGCAGGCCACCCAGGTCGTCGAGCATGCGCGTGTGCGTCTGGTCGTAGAAGAACCCGATCAGCGCGAAGGCCAGGGCCGTCATGACACCGTGGGCGAACATCAGGAACACGGCGCCGTCCATGCCGAGCACCGTCATCGAGGCCACGCCCAGCAGCACGTAACCCATGTGGCTGCTGCTGCTGTAGCCGATGACGAACTTCATGTCCTTCTGGTTCAGCGCGACGTAGCCACCGTAGATGATGTTGAACGAGCACAGCACGGCGACCCAGGGCAGCCAGTACACGGCGCCCTCGGGCAGGATCGGCAGGGCGATGCGGATGATCGCGTAGCTGCCCAGCTTCATCAGCACGCCGGCGTGCATCATCGACGCGGCCGACGGCGCGGCCGCGTGACCGCCCGGCGACCAGGTGTGCAGGGGCCACATGGGAGCGATCGTCGCGAAGCCGATCAGCAGCAGCGGGAACAGGAACTTCTGCTGCGCGAAGTCGAGCCCCCCGCCGGCATCCACGGCGGCCAGGATCTTGGTCAGGTCGAAGGTCGGCGTCTCCGTGATCCCGGAGAAGTACACCAGCAGCAGGCCCAGCAGCGCCACGAACGCACCCGCCGTGAGGTACAGCGTGAGCTTCATCGTGGCGTACTCGCGGTTCGTGCTGCCCCAGTACCCGATCAGCAGGTACATGGGCACGACGGCGAGTTCGTAGAAGAAGTAGAAGAAGAACAGGTCGAGGCTGACGAACACGCCGAACACGCCGGCCACGAGCGCGCTGAGCAGGATGTAGAAGTCCTTGACCCGCTTCTTCACGCCCATCGAGACGAGCGCACCCGCCACGTAGACGATCGACGTGAGCATCACCATCGCCACGCTGACGCCGTCCACCCCGAGCTTGAACTGGATCCCCAGGCTGGGGACCCACTCGTGCTCGACCATGAACTGGAAGCCGCGCGTCACCTGGTCGTAGTTGAAGAACAACCAGATCGCGAGGAGGCCGGTCAGCCCGGCACCGCTCACGCTGAGCCAGCGATGCACGCTGTGGCGATCGGCGGGGATGAAGAACAGCGCCGTGGTCACCACCACCGGGATGAGGACCAGCAGCAGCAGGACATGTTGAGCGAGCAGGTCGTTCACAGATTCAACGCCAACAGGGCCGCCACGCCGGCCAGGAAGAAGAGCACGTACACGCGAACCGAGCCGGACTGGACGCGTGCCAGGGCGGCGCCCCCGGCCCGCGCCGTCCAGGCCGAGCCGTTGACCAGCATCCCGATCACGATGATCCGGTCGAAGCCGTCACAGAAGCGGGCGATGTTCTGCTGCACGTTGTCCACGACCCACTGGTAGACCTCGTCGATGTACCAGCGGTTCTCGAGGAAGCGGTGCAGCGGGCCCATGGCCGCCTTGACCTTGTCGGGGTCGATCACGCCCTTGCCGAACGCCAGCCAGGCGGGAATCGCACCGAGCGCGAAGATCAGGACCGCCGCGAGCACCGTGCCGACGTCACCGTGGATGTGCTCGAACGGAGCGGCGGTCTCGGGCCGGGTGATCGTGCGGAAGGTCTCGATCACCTCCTGGCTGAAGAGCACCGGACCGGCGATCACGGCCAGCGCCGCCAGCACGACCAGCGGCATGGTCATCGTGGGGGGCGACTCGTGCGGTTCACCCTGGTAACGCGGCGCCCCCAGGAAGGTCATGAACAACAGCCGCATCATGTAGAAGCTGGTCAGCACCGCGGTGATCGTGGGCAGCCAGTAGACGATCGGGCCCGCGTCCGCCGCGTGGGTCAGGTGCAGGATGCCGTCCTTGCTCCAGAACCCGCTGAACGGCGGCAGGCCGCACAGTGCGAGGGTGGAGATCAGGAACGTCCAGAAAGTGAGCGGCATCTTGCGCCACAACGCCCCCATCTCGCGCATGTCGTTGGAGTGCACGGCGTGGATCACCGAGCCGGCGCCCAGGAACAGGCAGGCCTTGAAGAACGCGTGCGTGGCCAGGTGGTACATGGCCACGTCGGTTCCGCCCAGCCCGATCGCCATGACCATGTAGCCGAGTTGCGAGAGCGTCGAGAACGCGAGCACGCGCTTGATGTCGTACTGGGCCACCGCGATCGTCGCGGCGAAGAACGCCGTGAACAGGCCGATGTAGGCGATGATCGTCATGGCGATCTCGCTCGGCATGTACAGGAAGAAGACGCGCGCGAGCAGGAACACGCCGGCCGCGACCATGGTGGCGGCGTGGATCAGCGCGCTCACCGGTGTGGGGCCTTCCATGGCGTCGGGCAGCCAGACGTGCAGCGGGAACTGCGCGCTCTTGCCCATCACGCCCATGAAGACCAGGGCCCCGGCGATCCACAGGAATGTCCCGTGAGTCGTGACCCAGTGACCACCGCCCACGTCCAACTCCATGGCCGGCTGGCTCAGGAAGCCCTCCTGGTTCACCAGCTGCGCCATCTCGGCGAAGTCGGCGGTCCCGAAGGCGTGGAACAGCATCAGGATGCCGAGCAGGAACCCGAAGTCCCCCACGCGATTGGTGAGGAAGGCCTTGTTGCTCGCGGCGACCGCCGAGTCCTTGCGGAAGTAGTAACCGATGAGCAGGTAGCTGCTGACGCCCACCAGCTCCCAGTGGATGAAGATCTGGAAGAAGTTCTCGGCCACCACGATGCCGAGCATCGAGAACACGAACAGCGACAGGCTCGCGAAGAACCGGCTGAAGCCCGGGTCACCGTGCATGTAGCCCAGCGAATAGACGTGGATCAGCCCACCGACCCCCGTCACCACGAGCAACATGATCAACGACAAGCCGTCGATCAGGATCCCGTAGGTGAAGGTCATGTCACCGGCGCGCAACCAGGTGATCGAGTCGCGGATGGCCCACGACCCGTCACCGGAAAAGGCCTCCGGCACGTAGGTGCACGTGATCAGGAAACCGCCCCAGACGGCGACGAGCGACACTGTCGAGGCGAGCACCTTGTGACGGTGCAGGCCGAAGGCAATGGCGAACGCCGCGACGAGCGGCATGAAGAGGATCAACCAGGGACTGGTGAGCGACATGCGGCCGTTTCCCTACCAGCGAAGGTTGGCGACGTCGTCGACGTTCACCGTGTCGAGGCGCCGGAACAGCGCCATGGCGATCGCCAGGGCCACGGCCACTTCGGCCGCCGCTACGGCGATGGTGAAGAACACGAAGACCTGACCGTCGGGCGCGGTCGCGCCGGTGGCCGGGTCGGGTGGCAGGTACTTGTTGAAAGCCACCAGGGCCAGGTTGGCCGCGTTGAGCATGATCTCGATGCTCATCAGCACCAGGATCACGTTGCGGCGCATGAGCACGCCGCACAGGCCCAACGTGAACACCATCCCGGACAGGTAGAGCCAGTGCTCGAGGGGGATCATGCTTCGCCGCTCCGGCGCGCGAGGACCACGGTGCCCAGGATGGCCGAGAGCAGCAGGATGCTGACGGCTTCGAAGGGCACGACGTAGCGGGTGAAGAGGGTCTTGGCCACGAGTTGGGGCGTGCCCACCAGTTCGTTGGCGCCCGCGGGCACGGGCCCCAGGTCGGCGATGCCCCGACCGAGCAACAGCAGGAAGGTGAGCGCCACCAGCACCACCAGCGGGCTGACCCTCAGCCCGTCGTGCTCCGCGGCGCGCAGGTTGATCAGCATGATCACGAACAGGAACAGCACCATGATCGCGCCGGCGTAGACGAGCACCTCGACGGCCGCGAGGAGGAAGGCGTCGAGCATCACGAACAGCGCCGCCGTCGATGCGAACGACAGGATCATGAAGATCGCGCTGTAGACGGGGTTCCTGGCGCGGATGGTCAGGAACGTGAACAGCACCATCAAGGCGCCGAAGACGTAGAACAGTGCGTCGCCCACCCTTACTTCCCTTCCCACTTCTTGATCGGGTCGACGCGCGTCCCGCCCAGCTCGTAGAGCTGCTGCTTGTTGAAGACGAGGTCCTCGCGCTTGCTCCCGTTCAGCTCGTAGCGGCTCGTCATGAAGATCGCCTCTTCCGGGCAGATCTCCTCGCACAGGCCGCAGTAGATGCAGCGCAGGAAGTCGATGAAGAACTCCTTGGGCGCCTTCTCCACGTTCGCGGCGGTGTCGTCCGCCGGCAGTTCACCGGGCTCGATCACGATCGCCTTGGGCGGGCAGACGAACTCGCACAGCTGGCACGAGACGCACTTCTCGCGACCATCCTGGTCCTTCACCAGGCCCGGTGCGCCGCGATAGTCGTCGGCGAACACCTGCCGCTCTTCGGGGTACTGGAGCGTGATGTGCGGCTTGAACATCTCCTTGAACGTCATGCCCAGACCCTGGGCGATGGCGGGCAGGTAGAGCTGCTCGAACCAGTTGAGTTTCTTGCGTTCGACGACCTTGGCCATGTCAGTCGGTTCCGGTGTGGTGCCCGCGCGGGGCGCGGGGTCAGGACGGCAGGTTGAACAAGCCCGTCGCCAGCACGTTGGCGATCGCGAGGGGCAGCAGCACCTTCCAGCCCAGGCTCATGAGCTGGTCGAAGCGGAAGCGCGGGATGGTCCAGCGCACCCAGATGTAGAAGAAGAGGAAAGCACAACACTTCGCCATGAACGACGCGAAGCCCAGCAGGGCGCCCCAGTTGCCCAGGGCGGCGAAGGTCTCGGCGGACATGAACGGGATGTCCCAGCCGCCGAGGAACAACGTCGCGATCAGCCCCGAGAACACGAACATGGCCGTGTACTCGCCCATGAAGAACATGGCGAACTTCATCGAGCTGTACTCGGTGTGGTAACCGGCCACCAGCTCGGTCTCGGCCTCGGGCATGTCGAACGGCAGGCGGTTGGTCTCCGCAAAGGCGCAGATCACGAAGACCAGGAAGCCCACGGGCTGGGTGAAGCAGAACCACATGTCGTCCTGCAGCGCCACCACGTCGAGCATGCGCAGGCTGCCGGTGACCATGAACACCCCGACCACCGAGAGGCCCAGGCTGAGTTCGTAGCTGATCATCTGGGCGCTGGCGCGCACGCCGCCCAGCATGGGGTAGCGGCTGTTGCTGGCCCAGCCGGCGAACACGATGCCGTACACGCCCAGGCTGGCGATGGCGAACACGAACAGCACACCGATGTCGAGGTCGGCGATGACCAGCGGCACCTCGCGGCCGAGCACCTCGAGCGGCGGCCCGAACGGGATCACGGCCAGGGTCAACAGCGCCGGGATCAGCGCGATGGCCGGCGCGAGCACGAACAGCACCTTCTCCACGTGCCCGGGGACCACGTCCTCCTTGAAGATGAACTTGAGCGCGTCGGCGATCGGCTGCAGGATCCCGCCGAAGCCCACGCGGTTGGGGCCGAGCCGGCTCTGCATGACGGCCGACACACGGCGCTCGGCCAGCGACATGAGCGCGGCGAGGATCAGCGCGATGTGGGTGAAGATGATGATCTTCACCAGGTTCGAAGCGACGTAGAAGATCAGGTCCTGGTTCATGACGCGCTCGCCACCTTGTCCGCACCCAGGGCGCGATCCACCGCCCCGATCACGTGGCGCACGCTCGGCCAGTCGGCGCGCGCCGTTTCACCGGCCAGGTCGCGCCACAGCGTCCAGTCCTCCGGGACGCCGGGGCCGGGGTCGACCGCGGGACGCACCTGCTGGCGACGCCCCTCGTGATTCACGAACGTGCCGCGCTTCTCGAGCGGCGTCCGACCGGGCAGCAGCACCATCGCCGCGGGGCCCAACTCGCCCGCGGTGGGCGCCTGGTGGACCAGGAAGTCGATCGTGCCCAGCAGCGCGGGCGGCACGGGCACGTCCCCCGCGACCACGAGGCCGCGCAGCGCGGGCACGTCGTCCGGAACGGGCTCGAAGCCCAACCCCTGGGCACCGGCGGTGTTCGGGGTGGCGTCGGGCTGCTTGAGGAAGTCGTCGCCGGCCCAGGTCTCGGCACCGTGCCAGAGCTGTGTCACGCCGTGCGCCTGGGCCCACGTGCGCAGGGCCAGCAGGTCCTCGCAGGTGTTCTTGGTGGACGCCAGGACCGCGACCCCCGCCCCGTCGCCGACGAGTTCGTTGACCTTGTCCAGGGCGACGCCCAACTCGGCCGGCTCCCCCGCCACGTGCGCGCTGCGCACGCGATCAGTCAGGTTGTAACGGTCGTACGACAAACGGCCGTCGTCACACATCCAGGACTTGTTCACGTCCGGGTTGCGGCGCGGCTCGAAGCGCTTGAGCTGACCCTGGTAGGCCGCCGCTTCGATGTTGCAGCCCTTCGAGCAGCCCGGGCAGATGGTCTTGGCGAAGTCCATGAACCACACGCGCTGGTTGAAGCGCGCGTCGAGGCTCGTGAGCGCGCCCACCGGGCAGATGTCGATGATGTTGAGCTGGTAGGGGTCCTCGATGGGCCCGTTGGGCCCGAGCGTGATCGTGCACTTGCCGCCCATGTCGGACACGCCGATCGGCCGGCTGTCGCGCACGTTCTCGAAGTAGCGCGTGCAGCGCGTGCAGAGGATGCAGCGCTCGGAGTCGAAGATCACCTTGTCGGAGAACTCGACCTTCTTGGGGCCCTTGCGCTTCTCCTCGACGAAGCGGCTGTCGCCGGGGCCGTGCTTGTAGGCGTAGTCCTGCAGCGGGCACTGCCCGGCCTCGTCGCAGATCGTGCAGTCGAGCGGGTGGTTGATGAGATAGAACTCGAGCACGCCCTTGCGCGCCTTCTTCACCGCCGGGCTCTCGGTCTGGACGTCCATCCCCTCGCCGCAAGCCTGCTTGCAGGAGATGGTCAGCTTGTCGGTGTTGCCGTTCACCTCGACCAGGCACATGCGGCAGTTGCCGTCGATGCCGATGTCGGGGTGGTAGCAGTAGTACGGGACCTTCATCCCGTGCGCCTCGGCGGCCTGGAGGATGGTCGTGCCGTCCTCCACCTCCACCGTCTTGCCGTTGATGGTCAGCGTGATCATGCGGCACCTGTGGGCGCGGCGGTGGCCGTGCGCCCCGAGGACGTCTTGGCAGACGGGATCATGGCTTCGAACTCGTGGCGGAACTTCTGGACGATGCTCGTCAGCGGCCAGCACGCACCGTCCGCCAAGGCGCAGACCGTGCGGCCCTCCATGTTGGCCGCGATGTCGAGCAGCAGTTCCATGTCCTGCGGGCGGCCGCGGCCGTCCACGAAACGCTGCAGGATCTTCACGACCCACGGCGTGCCCTCGCGGCACGGCGTGCACTGCCCGCAACTCTCGTGGGCGTAGAACTTCATCAGGTTGAGGATCGCGTCGACCATGCAGGTCCGGTCGTCGAAGACCATGATGCCCGCCGAGCCGAGCGAGGAACCGAGTGCGCGGATACCCGGCGTGTCCATGGTCACCCGCGCCACCTCGTCGGGCAGCAACACCTTGGACGACGAGCCGCCCGGGATCACCGCCTTGAGCTTGCGCCCGTCACGCATCCCGCCGCAGGGCCCGTCGATCAGGTCCTGCAGCTTGAAGCCGGTCTCGAACTCGTAGACGCCGGGCTTGTTCACGTGGCCCGACACGCACCAGAGCCGCACGCCCGGATCGTCGGCGTGGCCCAGCTTGGCGTGCCACTCGGCACCGTTCTTCAGGATGTGCGGGATGTTGGTGATCGTCTCGACGTTGTTGATCACCGTGGGGCAGCCCCACAGGCCCTCGACCGCCGGGAAGGGCGGCTTGTTGCGCGGATACGGGCGCACACCCTCGATCGAGTTGAGCAGCGAGGTTTCCTCGCCGCAGATGTAGGCGCCCGCGCCGATGTGCAGGTAGCAGTCGAGATCGAAGCCCGTGCCGGCGATGTCCTTGCCGAAGAAGCCCGCCTCGTAGGCCTCCTTGATCGCCTTCTGCACGGCGCGAATGCCCTCGGCGAACTCACAGCGCAGGTACACGTAGCAGGTCGACGCGCCGAACGCGAAGCACGAGATGCCCACACCCTCGAGCAGCGCGTGCGGGTCGAACTCGAGGATCTGCCGGTCCTTGAAGGTCCCCGGCTCGCTCTCGTCGCCGTTCACGCACAGGTACTTGGGCTTGTCCGTCTGCTTGGGCACGAACGACCACGTCATGCCGGGCGAGACACCCGCGCCGCCGCGGCCGCGCAGGCCGGAGCGCTTGACCTCGTCGATGATGTCGTCCGGCTGCCGCGAGCGCAGGGTCTCGACGTACGTCTGGTACCCCCCGTCGCGCCGGTACGTTTCGATGCTGCAACTGTCGGGTGTGCCGAAGCGTGCCGACAGGACTTTGTTTTCCTGGATCACCGATGCGCTTTCCGAATCACTGGGCGTTCTCGCACTCCGCTCCGCTCGCCTCGTCAGGAGGCCGACTCGAGCAGCTTGTCGGTCTGCTCGAGTGTGAGGTTTTCGTGCCGCTCGCCGTCGAGCAGCAACACCGGCGCGGTGCCGCATGAAGCCAGGCACTCGGCACTGCGCAGCGTGAAGCGACCGTCTCCCGTGGTCTCACCTCGGCCCACACCGAGCTTGTGCTCGAGGTGCTGCCAGAGTTCCTTGCCGCCGCAGGCATCGCAGGCCACCGTGCGACAGACGTGGATCGTGTGCCTCCCCACCGGCTTGTCGTACAGCATGGGGTAGAAGGTCACGACCTCGAACACCTCGATCGCCGTCACGTCGAGGAACTCGGCGACCCAGGCCTGCGACTCGGTGTCACACCAGCCCTTCTCGCGCTGCACCACGTGCAACACCGGCACCATCGCCGCCTTGGCCACCGGGTAGTGGCTGCGGATCTCTTTCAGCTCGTCGATGACGTCTGCACTGAACATGCAGGGGCTTCCTCTCTCGTCGCGTCCGACCGCTCAGCGGTCGCACTCCCCCATCACGAAGTCGATGCTGCCCAGGATGGCCATCACGTCGGCCACCATGTGACCCGGCACGATCTCCTTGAGCACCTGCAAGCTGGTGAACGACGGCCCGCGGATCCGGAAGCGCTGCGCCGTGGCGCCGCCGTCGGAGCGCAGGTAGAAGCCCAGCTCGCCCTTGGGGTTCTCGTGTCCGAAGTAGATCTCGCCCTTGGGGAGATCGATCGAGTCGGTGAACACCATGAACTGGTGGATCAACGCCTCCATGTTGGTCAGCACCTTCTGCTTCTCGGGGAAGACGGTCTTGAGCTCGTCATCACCCTCACGGTTCAGCACCGGCCCCGAGGGCAGCGTGTACAGCACCTGCTCGAGGATCTTGCAGCTCTGGCGCATCTCCTCGACGCGCACCAGGTAGCGGTCGTAGCAGTCACCCACCGAACCGATCGGCACCTCGAAGTCGTACTTCTCGTATCCGAGGTAGGGGTGCAGCTTGCGCAGGTCGTACTCCACCCCGCTGCCGCGCAGGTTCGGGCCGGTGAGCCCGAAGGCCAGGGCCTGTTCCTTGGTGATCACGCCCACGCCCTGGGTGCGCTTGACCCAGATCTTGTTGCGCGTGAGCAACCCCTCGTACTCGTTGACGCGCTGCGGGAACTCCTTGACGAACTTCTCCACCAGCGAGAGCGTCTCGGCGTCGAGGTCGCGAGCGCAGCCGCCGATGCGCGTGAAGCTCGTCGTGAAGCGCGCGCCGGTGATGC
>JAJDEQ010000010.1 GCA_029259695.1 Planctomycetota bacterium | reverse complement strand
GGCGGACGGAGTCCGCTCGAGTCCTCGCGCCCCCAAGCGGGCGCGGCTGGGGCGCGTCACGGCCAGGGGGACGGGTCCGGGGGCCACGAGCGCGGGGGCGGACCCCGGATCGCCGCGCGGCGCGCGGCAAGTGGGACTCAGCTCGGGGGGGGCGAGGTCTTCGGCGCGCGACGGAGGAGGTCGACCCGGTCGATGCCGCGCGTGTCGACGGACATCGTCGGCACGACATCGTCGACGACGGCGCCCGGCGGCTGGGGAACCTCCCACGCTGTGAGGCGCGTGGGACGGCTCCAGGTCCACTGGCAAGCGTCGTGGCCCCCGTGCTCGGTGGCGTCCTCGCTTCGCAGCGCGACCGGGAGCGTTTCGTCGCTCGGCGTTGCCGGGTCTTCGACTACCGGGTGGTGGTGGTCGCCGTGCTCCAGGACGCCGTGCGTCGCGCACTCGACGTGGGAGACGGCGGAGAAATGGAGCAACGGGCCCATCCAGGCCAGCGTGAAGACGACAAGCGCCACGGCGCATGCTCGCCGCTGGGCTTGTCTCGCTGCCTGTGTTCGCACGGTCTCCATCACGACCATTGGAGGGCTGAGGCCGTGTCCTGTCAAGCGCGACGGGAGCTCTCGAGATCGCAGGGAGAAACATGGAACTCGTGGTCTGCGAGCGGCATGTCAGCTCGAGACGAGCGGCATGTCAGCTCGAGAATCGACGTGTGCCGGCCCCATGCCGGATGCGGCGGCACGCGCGCTCGCAGCTCGTGCCGCGCGCCTGGCGGTCAGGGTTGCGTGACGCTGCAGCCGGTCACCTGGGCCTGATCGACGGGCAACGAGTCCAGGTCATGAGTGGGGCCGGTCCAGACCAGGCCGCCGATCCGTGCGGGCGTGCCGGCGACTTCGAACCGAACCGTGCCGGAACGCGCGGTGGGGTGGTCGACGTCGAGGGCGCCCTGGCCCAGGAGCGAGAGCTCGTGCGTTGTTGCGCCCGCCGTGAGCACGAGCCACAGCTCGCGGGGAGCCGCTTCGGCGTGGGCGCCGGGGTGCACGTCCAGTGCCCAGTCGGCGATCAGGGTCGTGCCCTCGAGCCGGGCGTCGCTCAGCACCACCTCGATGCCGAACTTCGCGTCCGGAGCGTGGCGGCCGGCGGCGAGGCGTTCGGCCTGCTCGGTGTGCAGGTCCGGCGCGATGGCCACGCGCGCGACCAGAGTCGCGAGCGTGCCGGCGATCGTGAGGGCCAGCAGCGGGTTGGTGCGCCAGGCCCGGGCCACGATGAAGAGCGCGAAGACCGCCACCGTGATCGATGACTCGAGGTGCAGGTCCAGCACGATGGCCGTCGACAACCCGACGACCGTGCCGAGCAGACCGAAGAGGGAGGCCAGCACGAAACTCGTGAGCAGCCCCCGGCGGAGCTCGAGCGCGGCCATGGGCGGCAGCACGAGCAGCGCGAAGGTCAGCAGCGAACCCGTCGTGCGCGTGGAGAACGACAGGGCGACGGCCAGCACGCCGAACAGCAACAGGATCCAGCGCCGCGTGGCGATGCCCAGGGCCGCGGCGGCCTCCGGGTCGAAGCAGGTGAAGAGGATCGGACGGAAGCAGGCCGCGATCACGAGCAGCCCGCCGAGCATGGAGAACGCGACCGTCCTGACGTCGGACGGGTCGGCGTAGATCAGGTTCCCGTGCAGCACGTGGTGCACCTGGTCGAGTTCCACCGGCGAGCGCGACACGAAGAGCAGGGCCAGGGCCGAAGCGGCGCAGAAGGCCGCGCCGAGGCGCGCGTCGCCCGTGGTGCCCACGCCGCCGCGCCCGCCCATGCCGCCGCCGGCGCGGGTGAACAGCACCACGAGCAGCAGACACGCGGCGAAGCCGCACAGGAGCGGCGGCCAGTGCAGGAACAGTCCCAGGGCCACGCCCGCGGCGGCGACCTGGGCCAGGGTGACGCCCAGGAACACGACGCGTTGCAGTACGACCCACATGCCGAGCAGCGGCAGCAGCGCCCCGGCGATCAGGCCCGCGGCGGTGGCGCCGGGGATGATGGCGAAGGGCGTGCCGGCCAGCCATTCGCTCATGGCAGCACCACGCGCTGTCCGTCCACCTGGGCCACGCGCACGCGGCGGCCGTGGAACTCGGTCAGGACTTCGGTGGTCATGATCTCGTCGGCCGGTCCGGAGTTCACGGCACCGTCGCGCACGAGTGCCACCCGGTCGGCGTGATTGGCCACCAGGTCCAGCGCGTGCGTCGCCACGACCACGGCCATCCGCCGGTCGCGAGCCAGGGACGTGATGCGCTCCACCATGAGCGCGGCCGATGGGAAGTCGAGGCCGCGCACGGGTTCGTCGAGGACGAGCAGCTCGGGGTCCGCGGCGAGCCCCCGGGCCAGGAGCACGCGTTGGCGTTGGCCACCGGAGAGATCACGGAAGGGGCGTTCGGCCAGGTGCTCGGCGTCGAGTTGGTCGAGCGCGGCGCGGCAGGCTCGCATGTGCTCCGCGTGCGGACGTCCGAACAAGCCCAGGCTCGGTGTGAGCCCCATCACCACCACCTCGATCGCGGTGACCGGGAAGCGCACCTCCGACACGTCCACCTGCGGCACGTAGCCCACGCGGGGCGCCGACCCGCGGGGGTGGACGACGCGACCGGGGTGCGGCGGCAGCAGCCCCAGCATGACCCGCAGCAGCGTGGTCTTGCCCGAGCCGTTGTCGCCGATCAGGGCGGTGACGGCACTCGGGAAGATCGACAGCGACACGTCGCGCAACACGTCGAGGCGCCCGTAGCCGGCGGACGCCCCCTCGACGATCAGCAGCGGCTCCGCGTGGCCCGACCGCGCGGCGCCTCCGCGTGCGTCGCCCGGCGCGTGCTCACCGTGCTCAGCGACTGCCCGTGCCCTCCGCCTGTCGCAACGGCTCGCCGTCCCCAGGCGCTGCGGACTCGGGCGCGGTGTCCTCGGGTGGCGTCGAGACGGGTAAGCCCAGCGCCGTGGCGATCGCCGCCAGGTTGAACTCGAAGTGCTCCACGACGCCGTCGACCCCGTTGCCCTCGGGGAACCCGGGGTGCGTCGACAGCTCGAGCACCGTCGCGCCCGTGCGCTGGCTGACGAAGTCGGTGGCGTCCGGGTGCTGGTAGGGTTCGCGCAGGACCACGGTCGCGCCGCGGGTCTGCATCGTCTCCATCAGTTGCTCCAGGTGACTGGCGGTGGGCGTGACGCGAGGTTTGGGTTCGATCGTGCCCACGCGTTCCAGGCCGAAGCGATCGAGGAAGTACACCCAGCTCTGGTGGTAGGTGACGACCTTGCGTCCCCGCAGCTCCGCGTAGTCGGTGAGCCAGCGCACGAGCGCGTGGGTGAGCCGGTCGTGGAGCGCGGTGTAGCGTGCGTCGATGGCATCGGCCTGGTGGGGCAGGGCAGCCACCAACGCGTCGCGCACGCGCTTGGCCATGCCGCGCACGATGAACGGGTCGGTCCAGATGTGGGTGTTGCCGAAGGCGTGCACGTCGCCGAAGCGTCGGCTCACCTGGGACGGCACCTCCTTGAGCGGCACGCCGTCCGACAGCGCGATGAAACGCAAGGGGTCGCCCATGAGCTGCCCGTTGCCCGACCCGCGCAACATGGGCTCGAGCCAGTTCTCGGCGTCCAGCCCGGTGTGCAGCACCAGCGCGGCATCGCGTACGCGCGCCATGACCGAGGGCGTGGCTGCCACGCCGTGCAGGTCCTGGCCGGGGCGCGTGAGCACGATCACGTCGACGGCGGAGCCGCCCAGTTCACGTGCCAGAGCCGCGTAGGTCGGCACGGTGGCAACCACCTTGATGCGTTCGGCGTCCTGCGCGGCGGCGCGGCCGACGAGGGCGGCGATCGAGAGCAGGCCGGCGGCGAGGAAGAGTGGGATTCGCATGGCGGTTCGAGGGGCAGGGGGATCCACGTTGATCGTCATCCTCGGCCGGTCCAGGTCAAGCGGGTACAGGCGCGAACCACGAGGTGGGGGGCTCGCTGTCAGCGGTTCACCCAATAGGGGTGGGGCTGGTGGGCGCCGATGTTCCAGGTGAACTGCAGGAAGACGCGCGTCACGCTCTCGTCCCCGCTGCTGCTGTCGTCCACGTCCAAGTGCTGGCCTTGCAGGCGGATGCGGAAGAACTCGTCCGGGTACCAGCTCACGAAGGGCGAGATGTCGGTGACCTCGGCGTCGCCGGCGATGCTGTCGCTCTTGCCGTAGCGCAAACCGGCATAGGTGTTGGGGCTCATCTGGCGTTGGGCGACGATGTAGTGGCCGTGGGCCGATTCGTCGCCGGTGGGCAGGTCGCCCGCGGCTGTGTTGCCGAAGTCGAGTTCGGAGTGGATCACTTCACTCTGCACGACCCAGCCGCCCACACCGCTCTCGTCGCTGTCGCTGCGCCAGGTGGCGTCGAAGGCGTAGATCTCCGGTTCGATGTCGGTGCCGGCATCGGTCTGCACCGCGTCGTCGCCGACGTTGCGCAGGTAGGACACACCGAACTCCACATCGGACAACTCGTCCAGCTCCCAGAACTCCGACCAGCGGGCCAGGAAGATCGGCGAGTCGCTGTCCAGTTCGACGCCGGCATCGTCGGCCTGCACTCCCAGGGCCGATTCCTCGCGCGCCAGCAGCTCGCCGTTGACCAACGCGATGTGTGCGGTCGAGGTGCGCCCGCGGCCGTCCTCCGTCTCGCGGTGGGACACCGGCAGGGTCAGCTCGATGCCGTCGCCCACGATGCCCTCCTCGCCCAGGATGTTCTGCACGGCGTAGGGACGGTCGGTCTGGATCAGGTCGTGGGTGTGCAGGCGGTTGGTTGCGCCGAAGGGGGCGCGGAAGCGGCCGACCTTCGCCTGGGCGTCGGTGTCCAGGTCGAGCAGGTCGCCGGCCTGGAGGTCGATGTAGGCCTCCTCGATGCGCGTCTCGGTCTCGCCCGCGCCCGCGTCCTCGTAGGCCACCACGAGCACGCCCTCGGCCCAGGGCGAGATGGGGGCGCGGATGTCCATCTCGATCTCGCGCAGCGAGAAGCGGTCGCCGTCCTCGCCGAGCTTCTCGCTGGCGTTCCCGGCCTCGATGACCGAGTCCGCGAACACGCCGATGGCCGGGTTGAAGTCGCTGGCGAAGGACGTGCGCGCCGGCGCGGTCTCGAATGCACCGGGCTCGATCAGCGTCCGGAGCTGGTCCTCGATGCCGTCGCCGGCTCGTGCGGCCTCGAGTTCACCGACCCGCTGTTCGAGGGCGCGGCGTGCTTCCCGCTCGATGGCCAGTTCGGTCGCCATGACCTCCCGGGCGGCGCGCTCGGCCTGCAACTCGGCACGCATGGTCCGGAGCAGGTCCTGTGTGTCGTCGCGCACCTGGGCGCCGGCGGCGGGGCCCAGGCAGAGCAGCGCCAGCACGGCGCCGATCAGGGGGACGATCACGCCCCCGCCGCGTGGACGGCCGCCATGAGCGCCACACCGAGTGCGAGCCAGGCCACGTTGCGCGGTCCCTCCTCGCGGTGATGGAAGACCTCCGGCAGCAGTTCGCACAGCGACACGTACAGGAACGTGCCGGCTGCTACCGCGGTGAGCACGGCCTGGCCCAACGGTGCGATGCCCTTGGTCAGCAGCTCGGCAGTCAGGAACCCGACCGGCGTCACCAGCGAGAACAGCACGACGATCGTCACGATGCGCCCGCGCGGCACGGCGGCCAGCCGGAACACCGTGGCCAGCGAGAAGGCTTCGAAGCCCTTGTGGCTGAGCACGGCCACGAACACCGGACCGGCCACCTCGCCCTGGGTCCCGGCTGCCGACAGACCGACGCCCGCCAGCAGCGAGTGCAGTGACAGCCCGAGCAGCGCCGCGTAGCCCACCGCCTTGTGCTGGTGCTCGTCCGCTCGCGCGGGGGAAGGTCCCGTCCCGTGATCGTGTTCGTCCTTCGGGCCGTGGTGATGACCGTGGGCTCCGTGCCCCGTGCGCAGCACCACCGACTCGATCAGGTAGACCCCGAGCACGCCCGCCAGGACGCAGGCCCACACGATGAGCGTCTCGCTCGACCCGTGGTCGTGACCCGCATGAGCCGGATCGATCGGCCCGGCTCCCGCACCCGGCAGGCTGGGCAGGAGGTGCAGGAACACGGCCCCCAGGAAGATCCCGGTGGACAGAGCCAGTGCCCCGTGGAGCCTGCGGTCGGTCCACTGCGCGAAGAGCGGGATGCTGCCGCCGATCAGTCCGACGGCCAGGATGGCCAGACATTCCAGCATGGGGCGCCTCTCGGGCGGGAAGCATGCGATCTGCGGCGCGGGAATCCAAGGACAGCTCCGGTCGTCGCGCCAGCGTGTGCTGCGTCAGTGCCGCCTCGCCGGCGGACCCGCTGGCGCAGGAGAGCGCGTCGTTGCAGGGTTCATGCCGCCTGGCCCGCGGTGGTTCCCGCGACTGGGGGGACTTCTCGCGAGGGCCGGGCGTGACGCCGGGCGCGG
>JAJDEQ010000090.1 GCA_029259695.1 Planctomycetota bacterium | reverse complement strand
TGCGCCTCGACGGCAGCCCGGCCAGCCTGGCGTTGCGCCCGCACTCGGTCCGGGCCGACGACTTCCGGCTGTTCAGCCGCGGAGCGGACGGCGTGCTCGTGCGGCAGACGGCCCGGCCGCCGATCACGGTGCGCGGCTCCGTCGTGGGGGACGCGGGCAGCGTCGTCACCGGTCACCTGCGCGACGGTCGGCTCACGGCCACGATCCGGCTCGCCTCCGGCGCGGTCTGGGCGCTGCAGCCGGCGAGCCACGGCGACGGCCCGTCACCCGGGCTCGGGGGGGCGGGGTCCGGCGCCCGCGGCGCGACCAGCCCCACGCCGATCGAGCACGTCGTGTACGACGCGGCCGATTCGGTGGCTCCGGAGGGGGCCTGCGCCGTGAGCTTCCCCGACGGCGTGGTCAGCTCGTTCGCGCCGCCCACCGCCACCGGCTCGTCCGGTGACCTGCTGTGCGAGATCGCCTGCGAAGCCGACGTGGAGTACTTCGAGGCCAACGGCAGTTCGATCCTCGACACGCACGCCGACATCGAGTCGGTGATCAACGGCTGCGAGGCGATCTACGACGCGTCCGTCGGCGTGCGCTACGAGATCACCACGATCGTGATCCAGACCGTGGAGCCCGACCCGTACGACACGGCGGACCCCGAGGGCCTGTTGATCCAGTTCCGTCAGGAATGGAACGCCGAACACGATCTGATCGTGCGTGACGTCGCGCACCTGTTCACCGGGCGCGACCTGATCGGCGGCACGATCGGCATCGCCTACGTCGACGTGATCTGCAGCCAGGGTTGGGGCTACGGCCTCTCCCAGTCGCGCTACACCGGCAACTTCGCCGCGCGCGTCGCGCTCACCGCCCACGAGCTCGGGCACAACTGGAGCGCCAACCACTGCAACGGCGGTGGTGACTGCGCGATCATGTGCTCGTCACTGGGCGGCTGCAACGGCATCACGAGCTTCGGCAGCCTGTCGCTGGCCGCGATCACGTCGGCTCGCGACGCGGCGGCGTGCCTGGCCGAGGTGGAAGAGCCCGGCGAGGGTGGCGGGCCCTTCGTGTCGGCCATCACGCCCGACTTCGGTTCGGCCGAGGGCGGCGCGCAGGTCGTGATCACGGGCGGCAACTTCGTCGATGACCCGGCCACGTCGGTGCGCTTCGACGGCGTGGACGTGCAGGTGCTCTCGATCACCGAACCGGATGCGATCGTGATCGCGGTGCCGGCCGGCCTCGCGGGGCACGCGGTGGCCGTGACGGTGTCCGGGCCCACGGGCGCCGATACGCTCGCGTCCGGCTTCAGCTACGAGTGGGCGCTCGTGCCCGGCGACAGGGTGCGCAGTGGCCTGGGGCCCGGCGACGTCGATCGCGCCTACGTGCGCGCCACGGCGGGTTCGCGCCTGAGTGCGAAGCTGCGGCGCGTGGGTGGGGCGGACAACGCGCTCGTGCCGGGCCTGCGCATCATGGGGCCGGGCGACGTGCTGCTGGCCGACGTGGCACCGACCGGCACCAAGACCACGGCGACCAAGGTCAAGCAGGTGCCGCTGGACGAGACCGGCGTGTACCGCATCGAGATGTACGGCGTCGGCGGGACGACGGGGGAGTACCTGCTGGCCACGTCGATGAAGCGCCCCGGCAAGATCGTGGTGCCCTTCGCCCTGGGGCCGGCGGACGGTCCGTTGTCGACGAGCTTCGGCGCGCTGCCGGGCACCCTGCTCAAGAGTCTCACGGTGCGGGCCCAGAAGGCCAAGGGGCCCTTCGCCAGCATCGAGGGACTGCCGTCCAACCTGCTGCCGCTGCTGACGGGCCTGCTCGATCCCGAAGGGGCCGAACTCACCGGCGAGGCCGAGTTGCTGATCAACAAGGCGGGCACGGCGGTGACGGTCAAGGGCATCGCCCTGGATGCCTTCGGCACCTACGACGTGGGTGTGGCCGCCGACGCGGCGACGGTCGGGCACGGCCGCGTGATCCTGCGTCTGAAGCACCCGGGTGCGAAGAAGACGACCCACGTGGTGGACCCGATCTTCGATCAGCCCTAGCCGCCCGTGCGAGGAGTTCCGCGTGCGCAGCCTGCGGGCCGCGCAGCGCCCTGGAGCCGACGTGCTGCGCGCCGCAGGGCGGTCGCGTCGGCTGGAGATCGAGCCGGCTGTCTCGGAGGCGGGCACTCCCGGGGCGGATGGCCCGGGCACCGGCCGTTATGCTGGATCGCATGTCGATCTGCGCCCGTCTCGCCGTGATCGTGCTGTGCGGGGTGCTCTCGAGCGCCGGGCCGAGTGCCCGCGGGGCGGACGTGCCGGCCCTCGCGCCCGAGGGCGAAGGGGCGTTCGCGCGAGGGCTGGAGGACGTGCACCGGTTGATGCGCGACGAGTCGTGGCAGCCGGCCCGGGACGCGCTGCAAGCCCTGCTCGCCGATCACGCCCGCGCCGACTACGTCCTGCTGCGCCGCGCGGAGGTGTGCGAGGACCTGACCCGCTGCGCCATGCGGCTGGCGGTCCCCGAGCCGGAGCTGGGGCAGCTCGTGTCGGGCTACGCGGACTACGACGAGCGTTCCGGTGAACTGCACCTGCGCTACGGCCCGGACCAGCTCGGTGACTTCGAGCTGGAGGACGGACTGTCGGTGCACCCGGTGGTGTTCAAGGGGCCGTACTCGATCGAGGTCAGCGGCCGGCGCTTCGAAGTGGAGGGCACCGGGCGCGTCGTCCACCCGCCGACGATCCTGGTGGGTGTGCGCGAGGACGAGGCCTACGAGGTCTCCTTCGGGTTCCAGGAGGAGAGCGAGCTCTACCAGCGTTGGTTGCCCGGGGAACTCATGCGGCTGGAGGGTGGGCAGCGCCGGGCGCTGGCCCAGGTGGAACGGCCGCACCAGGAGCGAGGCGGGCCGTTCGTGCTCAAGGTCACCGTGGCGGATCGCGACGTGACGGTGTACCAGGGCGTGAGCCGGCTCATGCGTGCGCGCAAGCAGGATGGTGTGTGGGGCGGCCTGGGCTTCGCCTCGCTGCCGCCCTTCGACGAGATCGTGATCCGCGGCAAGGCCCACCCGGCCTGGGCCCAGGGGCTCGTGGACGCGGCCACGCGGGACGCCGAACGGGCCTGGTCCGCGTCCTTCGACGTGGATGCCGAGCTGCCGGCGTGGTTGCGCGTCGACCAACGCGTCACGCCCCGCACGACGACCGAGGACACGCTGCCCTGGCGCGTCACGCGCGCGCAGCGCGAGCAGGTGCAACAGGTGAACGAGCTGATCGCCGACGATCGCGGCGACGACGCGTTGGCGCTGCTGTTGCGCGACGAGACCGAGCTGGCGCCCGGCCTGCGCGACTACCTGTTGGCGTCGGCCCTGATCCGGGTCGGGAGACTGAACGAGGCGCTGGTGCGGCTCGGGCGGGTGTGCGCCGACCAACCGGACTTCGTGGGCGCCCGTCTGCTGCGTGCGAGCCTGCTCGACCGCGGGGGCGCCCGCCGCCGTGCCGCCGACGAGTACGAACTGGCCCTGCGTGCGGACCCCCATCGCGCCGACGCCTACGACTCGCTGGCCGAGCTCTACCTGCGCACGGGCCGCATCGACGACGCACAGCGCCTGCTGCGCTCGGCGCGCGAGCAAGGCGTGCACCATGACGGGCTGCTCGAGACCGAAGCGATCGTCAACAAGGCCTTGCGCGGTCCGGCTTTCAGCCGGCGTTTCGAGCATGCGTCCGATCACTACCTGGTGGTGTCGGACATCGACGAGGCCACCTGCCGGGCCGCCGCCCGGGAACTCGAACAGGCGTACGAGCGTTACGTCGGGTACCTCGGTGAGCCGCCCTTCGACGGTGAGCCCTCACGGGTCTACCTGTTCGCTGGGGAGGCCGGCTACGCGCAGTACACCGGCGGGCTGTTCGAGAACGCGCACAGCAGCGCCGGCCTCTACAGCCCGCACCTCAAGCAGCTGCTGGCGTGGAACCTGCCCGACCGCAACGACATGATGCGCACGATCCGTCACGAGGGGTTGCACCAGTTCTTCGACCAGCTCGGTGTGGTGCCGCCCACGTGGTTCAACGAGGGGCTGGCGGAGTACTGCGCCCACCTCGAACGGGATCGCCGGCACGAGCTGGTGGAGGGCGGCGTGCGTGACAGCTACGCGCGCGTGCTCCAGGCCCACGTGGATTCGCTCGTGCCGCTGGCCACCTTCGTGCGCCTGCAGGGGGAGCCGTTCTATGACGCGGCGCGCATCACCTACCCGCAGGCGTGGGCCCTGGTGCACTTCCTGCGGCACGGCGACCAGGAATGGCAGGCGCTCCACGAGCGTCTCCTGGCCGCCGTGCGTTCAGGGCTCACGGGGGACGAGCTGTTCACCGAGGTTTTCGGCGACGTGGACTTCGAACGCTTCGACGCGGCCTTCGCCCGGCACGTGCGCGGCCTCTCGGCCTGACCCCGCGTCACCCGGCTGCGAGGGGCCCTTAGGGCGTGGTGCCGACCAGCCCGGCCGTTGCCGCGTAGCCGCTCGGTCCGCCGGCGTCGGGGACCCACCACTGCAGCACGAGGTCGATCGAGGACGGGATGCCCGCGGGCCACAGCGTCACCAGGTCGATGGCTCCGCTGCCGGACGTGAGGAAACACGTGACCCCGCCGGGCGGGTTCGGGTCCGGGACGAGCACGCCGCCCTTGAACGCTGCGCCGAGTTGCGCGACCCCGAACACGAGGCAGGCCGTGACTCCCGGCGGCGCGTCGCGCAGCCGCAGGGCCAGCGCGTCGCCACCCGTGAGCGCGCCGTCGGCGATGTTCTTGGGCGACGTGTTCCCGGGCAGCTCGTTGCCGACGTCCACCCAGACCGACTGGACCTCCACGAGGAAGGCGTCGTTGCCACCGCCGGGCGAAGTGGAGAAGGCTCCGCTCGTGGCGGGAAAGTCGGACGAGTTGGTGAAGCCCGCCACGTGGGAGTGGGTCGCGGCATCGAGGCCGATGCCCCAACCCACCTCGGAGCCGCTGCCGCCGATGCGCGAGGCGTAGGACACGATGCTGCCCAGCAGCCCCAGGTGCACCACGAACGCGTCGCTGGTGCCGCCGGGTGTGGTGTCGAAGGCGAGCGACGTGACGGGGAAGCCGGCCGAGAGCGTCTGGCCGGTGACGGCGGGACGACCCAGGTGGTCCACGGCGATGTCGAAGCAGCCGTCCGCCGCGCCACCGCCGATCAGCGTGGACCAGACGAGCGCGCTGCCGTCCGCGGCCAGGCGACTGACGAACCCGTCGGCGGCCCCGCCGTTGTAGCTCTCGTCGAACGCGCCGATCGTGGTGGGGAAGCCGGCCGAGTTCGTCTGCCCGGCCACGAGCCAGTCTCCCGTGCACGGTTCGCGGACGAGGGCATGGGCCGCCTCGGTCGAGCCGCTCGAGCCGAGGAAGGTGGAGAACGCCAGGGCGCTCCCGTCGGCGCTGAGCTTGGTCAGCACCGCGTCCGTGCCGCCGTTGAAGCTGACGTCGAAGGCGCCCGCCGTGGTGGGGTAGCCGGACGTGGAGCCGGTGTTGCCCGCCGCGCACACGCCGCTGTCGTCGAAGGCGACCTCGAACAGGTCGTCGATCATGTTCCCGCCCACGAAGGTGGCCCAGACCAGACTGCTGCCGTCGGCGGAGAGACGCGCGACGAAGCCATCGGTGAAGCCGCCGTGGGTCGTGTCGTGTGCGCCGGCCGTCACGGGGAAACCGGTGGCTGCGGTCACCCCGCAGGTCGCCACGTCACCGGCCGCGTTCACCGCGATGCCGTTGGCTGCATCGCCGAACGTCGGTCCGCCGAGGTAGGTGGCCCAGGTCAGGCTCCCGTCCGGCGCGAGCTTCGCCAACCAGCCGTCGGAACCGCCGTTGGCGCTCGTGTCGTACGCGCCGCCGGTGACCGGGAAGTCGGTCGCGGTCGTCTCGCCGCAGAGCAGCAGGGAGCCGTCGAGCGCCAGGGCGTTGTCGTAACAGAAGTCGCTGACGTTGCCGTCCGTGCCGCCGAAGACCACCGAGTACACGAGCGCGTCGCCGGCCGCTGTGAAGCTGGTCGCGAAAGCGTCCTGACCACCCAGGATCACGGTCGTACCGGGGACGCTGGGGAAGTCGGTGGACAGGGCGTAGCCGCTGACGTAGCTCGCTCCCGTCGCGTCCACCGCGAGCGCCAGGGCGATCTCGTTGGCGCTGCCGGCGAGGTACGACGCGAGGATCAGACCCGGGTCCACGACGAGCCGGCGCGACAGGTCCCGTTCCGAGACCGCCAGCCCGGCGCTGCCGTCGGCGCGCAGCACGAAGGTCGCGTCGACCGGCTCACGGTCACCGTGTGCGCTCTCGTGCCAGGCCGCGGGGATCACCTGGGTCAGCTCGCCCAGGGCCGTGCGCGAGATGAGGCTGCCCTGGACGTCGACGGCGTGGCCGTCCGCGCCTTCGATGCGCAGGGCGAAGGCTCCCAGGTCTGCGCCGGGTCCGGCGATCACGTCGTATTCGAGTCGGCCCCCCACGGTCTTCACGCGGATGTCGATGCCCGGGTAGACGTCGCGGTACAGCAGTCCCTCGTAAGCGGGCGCGTCGTGCACCCAGCGCTGGGGGTCACTGCCGCGGTAGACGGCGACGCGTGCGTGCGACCGTTCGAGACCGATGGGGGCCACCGGGCGACCGTCCGCGAAGGTGACGAACAGGTTCTGCGCCTCGCGCACGCCGCCGAGCGCCGGCGGAGCCCAGGGCCGGCCGGCGAGACCGATCGGCTGCGTCGTCCCGGAGACGCGCGGCGGACCGCTCCACTGCAGCACGAAGCCGGTCTCGGTGAAGAAGACGGTGGACTGATCGTCGCGCCAGGTGAAGCGCACGGCGGCATGCCGCTGGCCGGCGTTCTGGACGAACATCGAAGGCGCGCCGGCGCGGGCGTGCGCTGCCTCGCGGGTCTGCGCCGCGGTGGGGATCGGAAGCAGCGCGGCGCTGCAGATCACCGCGGCGGCCGCTCGCAACGAGCGTGTGTTGGTTGACGTCATGAGTGGGCTCCTGCTGGGGAGACGGAGAGGCTCTTCCTTGTCAAGGGGAGACGCTCCCGCGCATCGACCATCCCGAATGGAGTTTCGTCGCCGGGGCGACGCCCGAGACTCGACGCCACGCCTGGTGCGAGACCCTGATGACAGGGTCCCCGGTAGCGCTGGGTCCGCGGTCAGCGCTCTCGAGGGAGGAGCGCCGACGGGCCGCGGGTGTGTCGCGGCGGTCTTCGTCCCGCCCGTTGCGGGAGAACGGCGTGGCCTATCCGGGTGGCTTCGGCGCGCGCCGGCTTCCTGGCCACAGCAGCAGGCCGAACACCAGCGCGAAGGGCGCGACCCGCTCGAAGACCTTCTCCGGCGCGGTGGTGAAGGTGTAGTACGCCACCACGCTGGTGCCGCAACCGATGAGCATGGCCAGCAGCGTGCGCGGGGCCGAGACCGTGCCGCGGTGAACGGTGACCAGCAACAGAGGACCGAAGGCCGCTCCCATGGCGCCCCACGCGAACAACACCCGGTTGAAGATCGACGCATCGGTCGTCACGGCAGCCAGTGCGGCCACCGCGCTCAGGACCAGCACCACGAGGCGCGAGCGGATCAGTTGGGAGCGCGCGCTGGTGCCGCCCAGACCCAGGTCGTGCGTCACCGTGGAGCCGGCCACGAGCAGCTGGCTGTCGGCGGTGGACATGATCGCCGAGAGCACGGCCGCGAGCAGCACACCGGCCACGACGGGCGGGAACAACTGGTTGGTGGCGGTGATGAAGACCGTCTCGTTGTCGGACAGCTCGGGGAACAGCACGCGGCCGCAGAAGCCCAGCAGCAGCATCCCGGCGAACACGATCGCCGCCCAGGCGATGGCGATGCGTCGCGCCGTCACCATGGCCCGCGGGTCGTCGCGCAGCGCCATGAAGCGGTTCACGACGTGGGGTTGCCCCGGGTAGCCGAGTCCGATGCCGAGCAGCCCGCACGCCAGGCCCACGGCCGACACGAGCGGCAGGTCCTGGGTCAGGCTGAGGTAACCGGGCGTGTCCACCTGGCGCAGGGCATCGGCCAGGGCCTCGGGCCCGCCCACGCGGGACAGGGCGGTGAGCGGCAGCAGGATCGACGCCCCCGCCATGAGCAGTCCCTGCAACGTGTCGGTCAGGCTCACGGCCCAGAAGCCGCCCAGCCAGGTGTAGACGACGATGATCGCCGCACCGATCAGGATGCTCTCGGTCGTGCCCACGCCGAAGGTCACGGCGAAGGTCTTGCCGGCGCCTTGCAGCTGCGAGCAGACGTAGAAGCCGAGCGAGCCCAGGATGATCACCGACGCGACCACGCGGATGGCGCGCGAGTCGTGGGGAGCGGCCAGCAACTCGGTGACGGTGAGCGCTCCGGTGCGGTGCCCGAGCTTGTGCAGGCCCGGCGCCAGCACGTACCAGTTGAGGGCGAAGCCGCCGACGCAGGCGGGGAACAACCACAGCGCGCTCAGCCCCAGGCTGTAGGCTGCGCCGCTGACGCCCAACAGCGTCCAGGCCGAGGACGAACTGGCCGCCGAACTCACGGCGGCGACGAGCGGCCCCAGACGCCGACCGCCGAGATAGAAGTCGGCCGTGTCGTGCGTGCGCCGGCTGCCGAGCCAGCCGAGCCCGAGCAGCAGCAGCTTGTACGCGACGAGTGTGACGAGGATCGCCTGGGTCTGGGACACGGCCGGGACCGTACCGTCTCTCGGAGCCCAGGGCGAGGCCGGACGTGCTCGCGGCGCACCGCTGCTCGCGAGGCCGGGTGTTACCATGCCGCCGATCCACCCGCCCGGAGATCGCTGTCATGGCCGCACGCTCCCTCTTGCTCGCGCGGCACTGCTCGCGGCCCGTCGCTCGTGCACGCGGCGCGCTCCTGGTCGGTCTGGCGCTGCTCGGTCTCGGTGGGCAGGTCCTGCTCGCGCCCGCTGTTGCTCAAGACGCGGAGAGCGACAACGCCGCCCGGCACGCCATGGAGGCGTTGACCTGGCTGCCGACGGGCTACGGCGCCGTGTCGGACGAGTCGGCCGGCGTGACGCTCGTGTCCTCGCTCGAGTCCAGCGTGGACGTGGGTGCCATGGAGCGTCTTGCCGATCGCACGCTGAGCGCGTTCCACGAACTCGTCGGCCCTCCCCCGGACGAGCTGCCGGACATCGTCCTGGGGCAACTGCACACCTTCCCCGACTACGCCCGGGCCGCCGACGAGTACGGCGCCCGGATCTTCGGCACGATCGACATGGACCTCGCGCGCCAGGGGTTGCTGGTGCCCAAGCACCTGGTCGCCTGGTGGGTGGAGAACATCGACTCACGCCCCGGCTACGACGTGCACGACGAACTGGTGCACCGTCTGGCGCAGCTCCTGGTGGTCCGTCGCTATCCCCGTCTGGGCGGCAAGGGGGGCGACTTCTGGCGCCTGGGTGTGGCCTACCACGTCGAGGACGCGGTGCTCGATCGCGTGTTGTGTGCGCCCGCCGGCCTGGATCTCGATCAACCGCTGGAGGAAGCGCTGGAGCAAGCCCGGGAGGCCGAGGACAAGAACCAGGTCAAGGCGCTGACGAAGAAGCTCGAGGTGGCGCGGACCGAGAGTCGCAGCAGGTCGCTGCGCAAGCTCTTCGACCAGCGCAAACGGGACAAGCTCACGCTGAGCGACCTCTCCTGGGGGACTTCGGACGACGACATGCGCTTCGTCAGTGACGCCCGCGGTTGCGTGGGCCGGCTCGCGGGCGAACGGGGCACGCCGTTGGCAGCGTTGCTGGCGGGGCTCGACAGCGAGTTGGCGCAGCGTCCCAAGCTCACCACCGAGGCGCTCGCGGCCCTGCTGCACGAACACGTGGGCAACAACGCGCTGGAGTTCCTCAGCGGGGCGTCGCGCGTTCGCAACAAGCGCTGAGGCGGGGCAGGCACATGCTGCGTGTGCCCGGCGTGGCGGGGCCCGCGTGACCGGGGTCCGTCACGACCCGCGGATCAGCTCGGTGACCTGCTCGACCAGGGTGTGCATGCGGAAGGGCTTGGGCAGGAAGCTCGATTGCGAATGCAGCTCGGGTGGCAGTCGATCCGTGTGGTCGGGGTAGCCGGACGTGAACAGGAACCGGATTCCCGGACGCAGGTGCTGCATCCGCTTCATCAGGTCGGGCCCGCCCAGGTGCGGCATGACCACGTCGGAGACGACCAGGTCGATGGCGGTGTCGCTGGCGGTCGCGACTTCCAGCGCCTGACGCCCGTCGGCTGCCTCGAGGACGCGGAAGTCGTGTTCCACCAGCACGGTGCGCATGAGTTCGCGCACGCGACCGTCGTCCTCCACCAGCAGGACCGTGAACGGGCCCTCGAGCGTGTTCGGGGCCGGGACTTCGCTCGCGTCCTGCGTCTCGACGAGCGCATCGGTGACGGGCAGGATCACTTCGAAGCGGGCTCCCTGGTCGGGCTCGCTGGTGACGCGGACGTCGCCCCCGCACTGCCGGACGATGCCGTGCACCACCGAGAGGCCCAGTCCGGTGCCCTTGCCATCGGCCTTGGTGGTGAAGAACGGGTCGAAGATCAGCCTGCGCGTCTCGCTGTCGATCCCGGTGCCCGTGTCGGTGACCTGCAGGGCGGTGTAGTCCCCGGTCGGCAGGTCGCCCGTTCCGTCAGCCCGGACCGGCCTGGTGGACAGCGTGAGCGAGCCGCCGTCAGGCATGGCATCGCACGCGTTGACGACCAGGTTCAACACGATCTGCTGGAGCTGGCCGGCGTCGCACGCCACCGGCTGCGCGTCGGTGGCGGCGGTCACGTCGAGCACGACCGCCTCGCCCACGACGTGACGCAGCATGCGGGTCATCTCGTCCAGGACCGAGTTCACGTCCACGGCGCCCGGGTGGATCGCCCGCTTGCGGCTGAGCGTCAGCAACTGGGACGTCAGCTCGGCCGCGCGCACGGCCGCGGCCAGCACGTTCTGCGCCGCATCCTGTTGTCTCGTGGTGAAGTTCCGGCTGTCCTCGAACAGCACCTCGGTCGAGCCGATGATCACCGTGAGCAGGTTGTTGAAGTCGTGGGCCAGTCCACCCGCCAGTCGACCGATGGACTCCATCTTCTGGGCGTGGTTGAGCTGCTCCTCGAGCGTCGCCCGCTGCTCCTGGATGTACATGCGGTCCTCGAGTGCGGCCTGGAGTTCGCGGTGCGCTTCGTTCAACTCTCGCGTGCGGCGATCCATGCGGCGTTCGAGTTCGCTCCGCGTCCCGGCCAGGACGTCGGCGCGATGACGCTCGGCCTCGAGTTGGTGGGTGACCTGCAACGTGGCGGTGCGGTTGGCCACGTCCTGCCTGAAGAGATCGTGCTCGAGGGTACGCAGCACCTTGTGGAGTGACAGTGCCCGGCTCAGGTCACCGCGTTGTTCGAAGGCGTCGGCGAGCAACCGCAACACGTCGGCCAGGATCACGCGGTCGCCCTCGTGCTCGAGTTCCTCGCGCAGTGACCGCAGCGTCTCGAGGGCGTCGCCGTGGGCCGGGTTCGCGAGTTGGAGCCGGGCGATGGCGAGCCGGGTCTCGAGTTCGTCGAGCGGGCTCTGCACGCGCGAGAGCAACTCCAGGCTGTGCCGGAGGTGCGCCATGGCGCTCTCGTCGTCGCCCCGTCGGGAGCAGATCTCCCCGCGCACGGTGAGCGCGTGGGCCTGGCCCGCGAGGTTGGTGCGCTGCTCCTCGAGGTCCAGGGCACGCAGGGCTTCGTCGTCGGCTTCCTCGAAGCGCTCGGCCCGCATCAGCAGCCTGCTCAGCAGCAGGATCGTGCGGGGGGCGAAGCTCTCGGGGTCGTGCCCGGGTGCGAGCGCCAGCGACTGGCGCCCGAGCCGCAGGGCTTCGTCGTCGTCACCGATCCGGTGAGACACCTCGGCGAGGTTGGCGAGGGACAGGGCCTCGCCCGCGCGATGGCCCTCTGCGCGCTGGATGGCGAGGGCATCCCGGTAGGCCGCCAGACTGCCCTCGAAGTCGCCGACCTGCGACAGGACGTTGCCGATGTTGACGTGGGAGATGCCTTCCAGTCGGCGGTCGTCCGTCGCACGGGACAGTTCGAGCACACGCACGAAGTGCCGGATGGCGTGGGCGTACTCGCACAGCTCGAAGTGCACCCGGCCGATGTTGTTGAGCAGTTGCAGGCGGATCGTGGTCGGCTCGGCGTCGGCAGGCAGCTGCTCGAGGCCGGCACTGAACGAGCCGGTGGCGGCATCGTGCTCACCTCGGTGGTAGTGGGTCTCGCCCACGGTGTTGTGAGCCGAGGCGCGCAGCTCGTGCTCGTCGAGTCCGTCGAGCAGGTCCAGGGCACGGGTCGCGTCCTCGAGGGCGTCGTCCAGTTGCAGCAGCCGCCGCCGGCACGCGGCGCGCGTGGTGAGGGCGGCCGCCATGTTGCGGGCGTCGTGACGGCTCCCCTCGGTCGTGGCGGCCGCCGTGCGGCACGCGTCCTCGGCGAGTTCCAGCGCCTGCCGGGTGTCCGTTGCCTGGAGGCTGTGCGCGAGTTGGCACAACACGTTCACGCGCTCGTGGCCCTGCACCGAGTCCAGACGGCTGCGCAACCGTTCCACCGCTGCACGCTCGGCAATCGGACTGGCCATGGAGGACTCCGAGGACACTCGCTTCCGTTAGCGAAGCGACCACGGCCGGATACGGAGCGCGAGACGCGCCCTTCCCTCTTGCTCCGCTTCCGGACCCGACCGATCGATACGACGACATCCGATCGGCGCGAGCGCGTCGGCGTCGCGGCCGTGCAGGCTTCCCCATGGCGCTGCATCCAAGCGGGCATTGGATCCAAAGCCGGGCCGCGCGTCCACCGTCGGCGAGGGTGTGCTGGCAGACCGTTCGTTCAGGATCCACGCCACCCTGCGCACGGAACGACACACGCCCGGTGCTGCAGGGCGTCAGCGGACCGCGCGGGCGTACAGCTCGGTGTACGCGCGACACGTGTCTTCCCAGGAGAAGCTGCGGGCCTGGTCACCCAGGTTGGCGAGCAGCCCCGCGTACGCCGCCGGGCGCGCGGCGAGGGCGCCGGCGCGGCCAACGGCGTCGGCCAGTGCATCCACCATGGCCGTGTAGAGGGGCAGCGCCCGTCGACCCTCGGGCGTGTCGGCATCCTGGATGGCGGCCCATTGGGCGCCGAGGTCGTTGTGGTCTACGGGGCGTTCGCGATACAGCAGTCCCGTTGCTCGCCGTGGGTCGGTGTCGACATCGACGATCTGCTGGGTGATGCCGCCCGTGGCGCGGGCCACGACGGGCGTCCCGGCGAGGTAGGGCTCGGTGGCGCCTCCGAACGGCTCGTACAGCGAGGGCATGACCACGAACGTCGCGCCGGCCATGGTCTCGAGGTAACCGCTTTCCATGCGGAACGGAAAGATCACCACGTCGCCGTTGCGGTCGGCCGCCAGTTGCGTGAGCAGGGACTCGAACGGCTCGGGCCCCGCACCGCTCGGCGTGAGCACGAAGCGGGCCGCTCCCCGCGGGAGCCTGGCGATGGCGTGCGCGAGCACGTCGAAGCCCTTCTGCCCCGGGTCGGGCCGACCGAACATGAAGAACACCGGGACGTCGTCGGCCAGGGTGGTCAGGTCCTGGCTGCGCGATCCCCGCAACCAGCCGATGCTGCGCGCGTCCTTGCCCGCCTGCTGCAGGGCACTGAGCATCGCCCGGCGCTTCCCGGCCTTGGCGGCGAGGATCGGCTCCGGTCGACCCGCCCGCGCGGCGTCCACGCAGGCCGCCGCGTAGGGGGGCGCGAAGTCACCGAACAAGCCGTTGTCCACGCCCACCACGCCGTGTCTCGCGAACGCGCCCTGCAGGTGGCGGAGTTGCTGCGCCTGCACAACGAGGGCCCGATGAGCGGCGCGTCGGTCGACGGCATCAACAGCTGGGCCGAGCGCAACGGCCTGCAGAGTCCGCCGGTTCCCGATCGCGCGGTCGTCATGGGCGACTTCAACTTCGAGCCCAGTCACGCCGAGTACACGCTGATGATCGGCGAGGCCGATCCCGTCT
>JAJDEQ010000089.1 GCA_029259695.1 Planctomycetota bacterium | reverse complement strand
GGCGTGACGCCGGGCGCGGTGACCGGCGCGCCCTGCGCGTCGAGGCCTGCCAACGCCGAGCCGGGCCCGGTGGGCGTTGCCGTGGGGAGATCTAGCCCTCTTCGGCCTCGATCAGGCGCACGCTCGTGGGTGGGTCGCCCGGCTGGCGGTCGAGGATGTAGGTGTCCATGCGCGGGAGCACCGTCTCCAGCGTCTGGAGCAGCAGGCGCTGGCGGAACACCGACGGGTTCCGGGTGTACTCCACCAGCAGGCTGTTGAAGCGCGATGCCTCGCCCCGGGCTCGGCCCAGGCGGCCGGTGGCGTAGCCTTCGGCCTCGGCTTGGGCGGTGATGGCCGCACCACGGGCCCAGCTCATGATGCGGCTCGCGTCGGCGTGGGCCCTCTCGGTGGCCTTCTCGCCGTCCTTCTTGGCGCTGACCACGTCCTGGAAGCTGGTGATGATCGCCCGGGGCGGCTCGATCGCCTCGAGGTTGGTGGCCACGAGCTGGACGCCGACGCCGTAGTCGTCGAGCAGCTCCTGTGCCCGGGCCAGGGTCGCGCTCTGCAACTGGGCCTTGGCGCCGGTCAGCGCCTGGTCCACGGCCATGCCCGACAGCTCCTTGGCCAGCACGCCCTGCACCGCGCCGGCCACGATGCGATCGGGGTTCGCCGTGCCGAACAGGTACTGCACCGGATCGACCACCTGGTACTGCACGACCATCGTCACCTTGAGGATGTTCACGTCGCCCGTGAGCATGTCGGAGGGGGTGCTGGCCAGGCGCGCCATGCGGTCGCCGCGGTTGATCGCCTCGCGCTCGTCGGGGGAGAGGCCGATGTAGATGCGCCGCACCTCGGTGGTCTTGGGACGCTCCACGCGACAGAAGGGCGCCGGCAGGGCCCAGTGCATCCCGGGCGGCACCCGGTCCTGGCCCACGGGCACGCGACCGAACCAGCGCACCACCGCGCGCTCGTCCGGTTGCACGAAGTACACGCCGGACGCGAGCCACGCCATCAGCGCCACGATCAGCACCAGCACGATCCAGCGCAGGCGGACGCTCATGACGCGCGCTCCGGGCGGATCCCCGGCGCGCCCCTCGCCCGGGTGCTGCGCGGTCGGCCGGCTCGGTGTGTGCCCATCAGGAGTCGTCGTCCGCGCCGGCGGGAGGGAGCACGTCGGCGGCGCGCGGGTTGAGCAGGCGCAGGAAGTCGCTGTTGCCCGAGAGGATCGCGGTGGTGCCCTCGTCGAGGGTCTTCTCGTAGGCCTCGAGGGTGCGCATGAACTCGTAGAACTCGGGGTCGGCGCCGTAAGCTTCGGCGTAGATGCGCGCGGCCTCGGCGTCGGCCTGGCCGCGGATCTTCTCGGCTTCCTCGTTGGCCTCGGCCAGGATCTCCTCGCGCTGACGCTCCGCCTGGGCGCGGATGCCGGTGGCCAGCTCCTCGCCCTCGCTGCGGTAGCGCGCGGCGATCGTCTCGCGCTCGGCGCGCATGCGCTCGAACACGTTGCGGCGGTTCTGGTCGGGGAAGTTCAGGCGCTGGATGCCGATGTCCACGAGCTCCACGCCGTAGGGTTCGTCGATGCGCGCCGCGCAGCGTTCGCGCACGGTGAGCAGGAAGTCGTCCCAGTTGCGCTGGGCCGGGTCTTCGCTCACCAGCACGGTGAAGTCGTTCTGGCCCAGGGCCGCGCCCAGTTCGGACACGACCACGTCGCCGATGCGCGCCGCGGCGCTCTGCACGTCGCCCATGGTCTCCAGGAAGCGCAGCGCGGCGGCGGGCTCGGAGCGGATACGCCAGCAGGTGTAGGTGGTCACGACCACGTTCTTGCCGATGCCCGATTGCTCGTCCTCGGTCAGGTACTCCTTATCGTCCTGGCCGGGGCCGGGGTTCTCGAGCACCTGCAGGCGATTGTCGAGACGCACGACCACGTCGGTGGGCCACTTGCGGTACAGGCCCGGCTCGACCAGCGTCGCCACCGGCTCACCGAAGCGCATCTGGATCGCGAACTCGGTCTGGTCCACGACGAAGAAACAGCTCGACGCGCCGAGCACGAGCAACGCCGCAGCGGCGAGGATGAGGAGGATCTTCATGGCCGGTCGGGTCCGTGCGTGGAGCGTGTGCTGTCGGGTCGCGAGGGGGCGTGACGCACGCGCTGGTGCGGCGTTGCGGGGCGCCCTCGGCGGGCGGGCGGGGAGACGCGGGTGGGCGTGCGGTCGTTCATCGCAGGGGCAGCTCGCCGTCGGGTCCGGTGAACCAGATCTCGAGGTTGCCGTCGTCACTCTCGGTGGGCTTGAGGTACTTGCGCATGCGCGGCAGCACGCGCTCCAGGGCCTCGAGTTGCATGCGTTTGCGCGTGACCTCGGGCCAGCGGTCGTAGACGTCGATCAGGGCCGAGAAGCGGTGGGCTTCGCCCCGGGCGCGGTGCACGCTGCGCGCGGCCTCGCCCCGGGCCTCGGCCACGATGCGCTCGGCGTCGCCGCGAGCTTCGGGCAACTGGCTCGCCTCGCGGGCGCGGGCGTCGTGGATCTGGGTGGCGCGATCCTCCAGGGCGCCGGCCACGTCCCGGAAGGCGGCGTGCACCTCGATCGGCGCGTGGGCGTCCAGGATCTGGATCGTGTGCACGGCGACGCCGCTCTTGCAGACGTCGAGGCGCGCCCGCACGAGCGCCAGCAGTTCACGCTCCAGGGGCAGGCGGTGCGTCGTCAGGGCCTGGCTGATGGACATGCCGCCGAGCTGTCGCCGCACCATGGCCAGCACCACGTTGCGCACCAGCGCTTCCTGGTCGGCCACGCCGTACTGGAAGGCCAGCGCACCGTCGGCGTGGGCGCCCCAGTGCACCGAGAGGATCAGCTCGGCGATGTTCTCGTCGCCCACGAGGTGCCAGGACGCCTCGCGGTCGGGCAGGCTGCGCGGATCGTCCGACAGCAGGCCGATCACGGTGCGGCGCACACCGGTCACGTCGATCGTGTCGTGGCTCCCGAACGGTGCGGGCAGGGCGTAGTGCAGTCCGGGACCCACGGGGGCGCCCTCGATCGCACCGAAGCGCTTGATCACGCCCAGTTCGCCGGGGGCCACGGTGAACAGTCCGGAGCCGGCCCAGAGCAGCACCACGGCGACCAGCGCCGACGCGAGCAGGCGCGGACTGGTCACCCGGAAGGGCAGCCAGCGGTCGAGCCAGGTCGCGCTGCGCGGGCCGTAGCGCAGCCGGCGCGCGCTGGCCAGGCCGAGGGCGAGGAACGCCAACGCGCCCGCCTGCTTGACGCCGTCCGGGACCAGCGGTTCCTCGAGGGCGCGCATCTGCAGGCCCAGCTCGGAGCTGCCCACGAACAGGTTGAGCAGTCCGCCCATGACCAGGGCCACGATGATGATCGCGGCCAGGTAGACGGCCACCGTGCGCCGGCCCAGCATCTTGTCGAGCACACCGAGCGAGCCGATGTTCGTGGCCGGGCCCACCAGCAGGAAGACCAGCGCGGCCCCCGGGTCGAGGCCCTGGGCCACCAGCGCCGCGGCGATTGGGGTCGAGGCCTCGGCGCACACGTAGAGCGGCACGCCGATCACGACCATCACCAGCATGGTGGTGAACGCGCCGCCGGTCAGGGTGGCCAGGGCGTCGGGCGGCAGCCAGACCTGGATCGCGGCGGCGGCCAGGATGCCGACCATCATCCAGCCGAAGATGTCGTCGAACAGGTCCACGAAGGCGAAGCGCATGCCTTGTTGCAGCTTGGCGGCGGCGCCCGCCGGCGGGGTGACATCCGCGGCGAAGGCGGCCGGCTCGTGGCTGTGGTCGCCGTGATCGTGGTCGTGGTCGTGACCGCAGGTGTCCCCGTGCTCCTCGGGCGCACCGTGCCCCGCGTGGGTGTGCTCGGCGTGGGTGTGGCCTGCGTCGGTGTGGCCTGCGTGAGTGTGCTCGGCGTGTGCCTGGGCTGCGTGCTCGTGCGTGGCGTGCCCGTGCTCTTCGCGGGCTGCCGGGACGTCGGCAGCGTCGCCGTCCGGGGCCCCGTCGTCGTCACTCGCGGCGCGTTTGCTCGTGCCGAGCAGGTAACGGGTGAGCGCGTTCTCCGCGAGGCCGGCGGAGATGGCCGTGGCGGCGGCGGCCAGCGGACGCACCACCGCGAGCAGCGGCCCCATGAGCGCGTAGGTCAGCAGGATCGAGGTGACGCTGGTCTCGGGCGTCGAGATCAGGAACGACAGCGTGGCGCCCTTGCTCGCGCCGCGCTTGCGCAGCGTCACGGCGGTGGGCAGCACGCTGCACGAGCACAGGGGCAACGGCACACCGAGCAGGGTGGCCAGGATCACCGAGCGCGGGCTGTCGCCCTTGAAGAAGCGCAGCAGCCGGCCGCCCGCCAGCCAGCCCTCGAGCAGGCCCGCGATGGCGAAGCCGACGAGCACGAAGATCGCCGCCTCGTTGAGGATCGTCCAGGTCGCGGAGAGCACGGGTCAGTTCGACTCGGGGGTGGGGCGGGGGGGCGTCACCAGGGGATCATGCCGCCCGGCCTCGCGGGGTTCCGCGGCCGGCGATTCGTCCCCGCGGCCGGCGCCGTCTTCCGCCCCGTGGTCGAGGGCGTTGAGCACCAGGCCGGCCACGTGGCCGTCGGCCACCGAGTAGTACACGTGCTTGCCGTCGCGGCGGCCTGCGACCAGCCCCTCGTTGCGCAGCAGGCGCAGGCGGTGGGACACGGTGGAGACCGGCTCGGCGCTGGCGGCCGCCAGTTCGCTCACGCAGGCCTCGCCGCGGAGCAGCAGTTCGAGCAGGCGCAGCCGCGGCTCGTCACCCAGGGCCTTGAAGATGCCCACCGCCCGGGCGAAGGCCGAGTCCAGGTGCCGGCCCGGCGGGATCGGCCGGTGGGTGGCTGGATCGCAGTCGGGCTTGGTCATGGGGCAGCGGTTCGGGGGGCTGGTGGGCTGGTGGGCTGGTGGGCTGGTGGGCTGGTGGGCGGGTGGGATCGGCTGGGTGCTCGGGGGCGCGAGGCGGGCCTGCTCCCCTTCGACATCTTGGTCATTTCGGCATTTGGCCAAATGACGAATCGAGAGCCTACCTCAGGAACGCAGCGAAAGCGACCGGCCGCAGCTCGGGAGCGGGGCCTCGGGGCCGGGGCAGAGCCTGGGCGGGAGGCTCGGTGGGAGAGGAAGCGATCTCGAGCCGCGGTCGTCGCCCGGAGCGACTCCGCCGGCGGGACCTACTTCTTCTTCTCGTTGTGGATCGTGTGCTTCCGGATCCGCGGGCAGTACTTCTTCAGCTCCAGCTTCGGCCGGCCGGGCTTCTTGCGGAGGGTGTAATTGTAGTCGCCGGTCTCGCTGCACACGAGGTGGACGATCTCGACCTTCTTCTTGGACTTGGCCATGGTGCGCGCCTCCTGGCCGGAGAACCGTTCGGCGGAGGGGCCGCCAGGCTTGGCCAGACAAGTCGGGCGATGTTACGGACCGGACCGGGCCGCGTCGAGACCCCAGCGGTCCGCGGCCTGGGGCGGGCGCCGGGCTCCCGGGGGCGTGCCTTGGGGGCGCGGGCGGCAGGCGGCGGTGATGGGCTATTCTCTCGCCCCCCTGACCCTGCTGGCACCCTCATGACCCTGCTGGACATCGCCGACCTGCGCAAGAGCTACCGGGCGCCCGACGGCTCGACCCAGCTGGTGCTGGACGTGCCGGCCTTCGCGCTGGACGAGCGCGAGCAGGTGGCGCTGGAGGGCCGCTCGGGGTCGGGCAAGACCACGCTGCTGCACGTGATCGCCGGCATCCTGCGCCCCGACGCCGGGCGCGTGACCGTCCTGGGCACCGACGTCACCGCGCTCGACGAGGCCGCGCGTGACCTCTTTCGCGCACGCCACGTCGGCTACGTCTTCCAGACCTTCAACCTGCTGCAGGGCTACAGCGCCCTGGAGAACGTGTTGCTCGGCATGCTCTTCGGCGGACGTCCCGACCGGGCCTTCGCGCGCAGCCTGCTGGAGCGCCTGGGTCTCGGGGACCGCCTCGACCACCGGCCGCGCCAGCTCTCCATCGGTCAGCAGCAGCGGGTCGCGCTGGCCCGGGCGCTGGCCAACCATCCCCGACTCGTGCTGGCCGACGAGCCCACCGGCAACCTCGACGCGCAGCACGGCGCCGAGGCGCTGTCACTGATCCGCACCACGTGCGCCGAGCAGGACGCCGCGTTGCTCCTGGTGAGTCACGACCCGGCGGTGCTCGGTGACTTCGAGCGGGTGGTCAAGCTCTCGGATCTGAACCGCGCCGGGTCCGGTCACGTCGGCAACGCTCGCGACGCGGGCGGTCGGGACGGCTCCGGTCACGTCGGCAGCGCGCACGGCGCGGACGGCCGGGACGGGGGCGGCGCGGCATGAGCGCGTTCACCGGTCTGTGGCTGATCGTGCGTCGCAGCTTGCGCCAGCACGCGTTGTCCACCAGCGTGACCGTGCTGGCGGCCGCCCTGGCCAGCGGTCTGGTCATGGCGGTGTTCAGCGTGAGTGCCCAGACCCGTCAGGCCTTCGCCGGCGGCGATGTGGGTTTCGACGCGGTGCTCGGTGCGCGCGGAAGCCAGTTGCAGCTCGTGCTCAACACGGTCTTCCACCTGGAAACGTCGCCGGGCAACATCCCCTGGCAGATGTACGCCGAGATGCGCGACGACCCGCGGGTGGACGTCGCCATCCCCTACGCGGTGGGGGACAACTACCGCGGTTTCCGCATCGTCGGCACGACCGACGAACTGTTCTCCGGCCTCGAACTCGGCCCGGGGCGGCGCCTGGCGCCACGGGCGGGTGGCCGCGTGTTCGACGAGGCGCGTCGCGAGGCCCTGATCGGTTCGCAGGTGGCGCGCGAGACGGGCCTGCGCGTGGGCTCCACGTTCAACCCGTACCACGGCGTGTTGTTCGAGGAACGCCAGCAGCACGCCGAGGAGTACCTGGTGGTGGGCGTGCTCGAGACGAGCAACTCCCCCTCCGACCGGGTGGTGTGGATTCCGATCGACGGCATCTTCCGCATGAGCGGGCACGTCCTGCGCGGCACCGGCGACGACTTCCAGGCCGAGCCAGGCACGGCCATCGCCGACGAACACAAGGAGGTCAGCGCGGTCATGCTGCGCTTCGCCGGGCCTCAGCTCGGCTTCCAGTTCGACCGCCTGTTCAACAAGCAGGGCAAGGTCGCCACGCTCGCGTGGCCCATCGGCAAGTCGATGGCCGAGCTGTTCGACAAGCTGGGCTGGGTCAATCGCATCCTCGAGCTGGTGGCCTACCTGGTGGTGGTGGTGGCGGCCGGGTCGATCCTGGCCAGCATCTACAACACGATGAACGAGCGCCGGCGGGAGTTCGCGATCCTGCGCAGCCTGGGCGCACGGCGGCGCACGGTGTTCGGCGCCATCGTGTTCGAGTCGACCGTCATCGCCCTGCTGGGCAGCCTGCTCGGCTACGCGGTGTACGCCGCCATCCTGGGCGCGGCCGTCGTGGTCGTGCAGCAGCAGACCGGCGTGCTGTTGGAGGTGTTCCGCTTCCACCCCGCCCTGGTGTGGACACCGGTCGGTATGGTGGTGCTGGGTGCGCTGGCCGGACTGTTGCCCGCCTTCAAGGCCTACGCGACGGACGTGGCGACCCACCTGGCCCCGTCGTCCTGAGCGCGGAGCGGCTGCATGTCATCCCCTGATCCACGTCGAGTCGAGCTGCACTCCGCCGCCGGGCGACGGCTCGCCGCGTGCTTCGGCTCGGAGCGGCACGGCCTGTGCGCTGCGCTGCTGGCGCTGTGCGTCGCGTGGTCCACCGCTTGCGCTGAACACGGTCACGGCGACCAGGGCGAGCTCCAGGGAAAGCGTGCCGCCGCCGGCGGCGGTCACGGGCACGTCCACGTCGCACCCCACGGGGGCGCGCTGGTGGTGTTGGGGGACGACTTCGCTCACGTCGAGTTCGTGCTCGAGCCCGCGACCGGAACGCTGACGGCCTATGTGCTCGACGGTCACGCCGATCGCTCGCTGCGCCTGGCAACGGCCGGCCTCGAGCTGCAACTGCTGGCGTCCGACGAGGGGCCGGTGCGCTTGTCCCTGGCCGGCCGGGAGAGCGCGCTCACGGGCGAGGTGCTGGGTGATACCTCGGAGTTCGTCGGTCGGCACGCGGCCCTGGTCGGGGCCGAACGCTTCGAGGGCGTGTTGCAGTCGATCACCGTGAAGGGCCAGCCGTTCAACACCGTGCGCTTCCGATACCCTGAGGGCAACGCAGCCGCCGAACCCGGCGCTGTCGAGGCCGGCGATCACGACGAAGCCCCGGCGGATGGTGACGAGGCAGGCGGCGATCACACCGACGGCCAGGATCAGGACCGCGACCCATGACCACGACCCCGCGCTCATCGACGCGCCTCAGCCTCGCAGCGTTGCTGCTCGCGCCCCTGCTGCTGCTCACCGCGGGCGCGTGCTCGGGTGACCCGCTGGACGACGCGCCGCTGGTCGACGTGAGCACGTTGCAGGGCGGCTTGCTCGACGGGAGCGTCGACGCCCCGCCCACCGCGCGCTTGGACGACGACACCACGGCCGACGCCGGCGCGCTGAGCGCCCCCACGTCAGGTACCGTCGCGTTGGACACCGTCGCGCTGGATCGCGAAGACAACGGGGGCAGCGATGCGGGGGCAGACGGCGCCGGTGCGGCGGCCGGGCTTCCCGCCGGCGCGCTGGTGGACAGCCCGCCGCCGCCCGAAGGCGTCGTGCCCGGCGAAGTCAGCGCCGACGACGTGGCCGCCGCGACGAGCACCGGCTTGCCCGGCGGGCACACCGCGGGTCTCGCCCCGGGCTCCGTCGCCCCGCCGGTGACGAACGCCGACGGCATCAGCGAGGTGACCTTCGATCACCTCTACCTCGAGGGCTACGTGCCGCCCAACCCGCGCAACCCCGACCCGTCCCGTACCTTCACCTTCCCGGACACGGTCGCGGCCCTCGACGGCCAGCGCGTGGTCATGGAAGGCTTCATGATCCCGACGACGTTCAGCGAGGGCGAGGTGCACGAGTTCGCGCTGTCCCGCGATCCGCCCGGTTGCTGCTTCGGCAGCGGCGGCAGCTACGACAGCTGGGTCGACGTGACGATCCCCGAAGACAAGCCGGGCGTCGAGTACACCGGCTTCATGCTGGTGCGCGTGGTCGGCCGTCTCGACGTGGGCGAGAAGCTCAGCGAGTACGGCTACGTGCTCGGGCTGTACCGGCTCGACGCGGAGTCGGTGCAGGAGATGTGGTGACGCGTCAGCGCCCCTCGTCGTCCTCACCGCCCAGGTAGCCCAGGGCGCGCAGGGCGTCGGTGTTGTCCATCCCTTCTTCCTGGGCGGCGCGGGCTTCGAGCAACGTGTCGAGCTCCGCTTCGAGTTCGGCCACCACCTCGGGGTGCTCGGCGGTGATGTCGAGCTGGTTCAGGGGATCGTCGTACACGTGGAACAGGCCGCGGTGCTCGCCCCGGCGCACGAACTTGAAGTCGCCGCGGATGACCGCGTCCCCGTCACGGATGGGATGGGGATTGTCGTAGTCCTGCACGAACACGATGCGATCGGCGGGCGGCGGTTCGTCCACCAGCGAAGCCCCGGCGATGGGGACGTCCTGGCCCGGGCGCACGCCGGCGAGGTCGAGCAGCGTGGGCGCCACGTCCGTGCCCGACACGTGCGCCGTCACGCGGCGGCCGGCGGGCACGCGGCCGGGCGCGTACACGATCAACGGCACGTTGGTCTGCGGGCCGACGAATTCGTCGTGGCTCCACATCCCGCCCTCGCCCAGGCCCTCGCCGTGGTCGGAGGTCATGACGATGTGGACGTCGTCCCGTTCGATGTCCACGTGCTTCAGGAAACGGTCGACGGCCGCGTCGAGTTCCCACATCTCGGCGGCGTAGAGGTCGCCGATGTAGTCCTGGTCGGTGGCGCTGGGCCGGTAGCCCTTCTCGTACTCGTTGGAGCGGAACAGGTAGCCGTCGAGCGGGCCCTCGTAGGGCGAGACCCAGCGTTCCTGGGCCGCGTCGCCCGGCAGGTAGGGCCAGTGCACGTCGAACAGGTTGATCATCACGAACCAGGGACGGCTGTCGTCGGCGCGCACGAAGTCCAGGGCGTGGGCCAGCACCTCGGCCGCCGGGCGCTGGAAGTCGTTGAACCAGTGGGGCAGGCCGTTGCCGCGGAAGGCCGGGTTCACGCGGGCGAGGGCCGACTGCACGTCCTTGACCAGGGCCCACACCGCGGTGTCGCACACGGCCGGGTCGACCATGTCGTCGTACACGTCGAAGTCGGTCTCCAGTCCGCGACCGCCGGTGAGCACGCTGGTGCCCACGAAGGCGCCGGTGCGGTAGCCCGCCTTCTTCAGCATCGTCGCGAGTGTGGGCCGGGTCACGCGCTGGCTGCGCAGCGTCGTGCCGTGCAGCGCGGGGGGCAGCCCCGTCAGCAGGGACGTGTGCGAAGACAGCGTGAACAGGGACGACGACCAGGCCGTCTCGTACACCGCACCCTCCTCCGCCAGGCGCGCCAGGTGCGGCGTGAGCTGGGCGTCGTAGCCGTAGGGTGAGAGGCGGTCTGCGCGGGTCGTGTCCCACACCAGCAGCAGCAGGTTGGGGCGACCCTCGGGGGCCGCCCGTCGGCTGTCGAGCACGTCGCGGGTTGCTCCGCCGCCGGTGAAGGCGGGCAGGAACGCGATCAACGCCGCGAGCAGCAGCGCCCAGCCCAGCAGTCTGGTGCGCCCTGCGGACGCCAGTCGTCGCTCGGCGGCGGTGCCCAACACGGCGACCAGCGCGAGGCCGAGCAGCACGGCGCCGATGGCCAGCAGGGTCTCGCCGGTCAACAGCTCGCCGCGGCGCAGGGGGTCGCGCACGACCTGGTGCAGGGCCACCGGGGCGGCCAGGCACACGAAGGCCATGCTCGCCGGTGCGCGCAGCCGGCGCCCGAGCCAGATTGCGGGGAGCGCCACGATCAGCGCCAGGCAGGCCCAGGCGATCAAGGCCTCCAAGGGCAGCTCGGCGGCGGGCACGCGGTAGTCGCGCGCGCTCCAAGTCAGCCGGGTGTCGATCGCCGCGCACGACACGACGGCCAGCAGCAACCCGACCCGTGTTGACATCAACTGCCCTTCCGCGCTCGCAGGATCCAGCTGTCGAACTGCCGGGCGCCGCGCGCCCCGAACATCCGATCGACACGGGTGGCCAATCGGTTGAGTCCCAACAAGGCCCCGCAGCCCAGGCCGGCGAGCTTCTGCTCACTGAGCGCCATGAGCTCGGGGACGGGGAAGCTGAGCTGGTAGAACCAGCCGCCCTCCACGCTGTAGCCGCGCTTGGTGAGCATGGCCGCCACGCACTCCCGGGGCAGGCCGTTCAGCTCGCGCGCCGGCAGCAGCGGGTTGCCGCTGCGCCGCCGCCGGAATCCGCGCGAGAGCGGGTTGATGTCGCCGATCACCAGCAGGCCGCCCGGCTCGACCAGGCGGTCGAGGCTGTCGAGGTAGCGGCCCGCGTCCGGCGCGAAGCTGATCACGCCCGAGTTGAGCACGAGCTGGAAGGGCCGGTCGAAGGGGACGTCCTCCACGAAGCCCACCCGGGCGTCGAGGTCCACGCCCGTCTCGGTCGCGTTCTCACGCGCCAGATCGACCATGGCGGAGCTGGGATCGAAGGCCGAGACCATGGCGCCCAGGCGCGCGGCCTCGATGCCCACCCAGCCCGTGCCGCAGCCCGCGTCGAGCGTGCGCAACCCGGGGGTCGGCTCGGCCACGACCGCGATCAGCCGCCGCATCCAGCGGTAGTGACCGTAGGTGGGCGAGCCAGGCGCGCCGTTCCAGGCCGAGGCGCGCAGGTCGAACTTGATCACCGTGTTGGTCTGCCCCAGGGCGTCTTCGCGCGTGCGCGTGTAGATGATGGTGCGCGCTGGGCCCGGGATGTTGCCGTCGATCGCGGCGCCGCCCTGGCTCGTGGCGCGCTCGATGGCGCCGTTCTCGTCGATGCGGAAGACCGCCAGGAAGTGGCAGTCGGGCCAGCAGTCGTCGCGCAGTTGCGCGAGCGTGGCATCGTCGATCCGTCCGGGGATCACGACGAGTGCCGGGCCGTCGCGGCCGGCGGCCACGATCGGAGCCGGCGCGCCGTCGCCCGCGCCGGGCAGCTCGACGAGTGCGGGGTCTTCCGTCAGCAGTTCGAGCGCACTGCGGATCGGTTGCAATTCGTCGAGGGTCGTCATGTCGCCCGGAATGGTACTGGAGCCACGCCGTGCCAGGAAGCTGCGCGAGAGGAGAGGGTCTCGAATCAGCGGATCGAGACCCGGATCGCGCGCAGCCGGTCGTGTGTCCAGGCCGTCCTCCGCCTGCGCGCAGGCTTGCGGCTCGGATGGGTTCCGGGAGGCGTTCCAGCCTGGGCGGCGCTCCCCGACGGCAACGAAACCGGCGCCGGCGGGGATCGCCCCCCGTCGGCGCCGGCGTCTCGTCGAGGCCGCACCCTGCTCGGACGCAGGCTCCTCGCTAGTACAGGTGCAGCGAGTCGCCGCCCACCAGGCCTGCGTTGTCCACCGCGCCGACACGCAGGATGACCTGGGCGAACCCCGGGGGGACCGGCCCGGTCACGAGCGTCGCCGAGAACGGCGTGGCGTTGGTGATCAGGAAGAACGGCAGGAGCTGGAAGAAGTCGATCGGGATGCCGTTCACCGAGGCCGTGAGTCCGGTCTTGATGTCGGCTATGCCGTTGGGATCGGCCAGCTCGATGGTGAGGAAGCCCGCGTCGTCCAGCGTCATCTCGACGCGCGGGCGATCGAAGCTCTGGTTCAACGTGTGGTTCACCGCCGTCACGGCGTCGATGTCCGCCGACGCGCTGCCGTCGAGCCCCGCGTCGAAGACCAGCGTGCCGTTGTCATCGAGCGTGTTGCCCGAATCCACGTCGGTGATGCGCACGTAGCGCACCGAGCCGAGGCTCAGCAACCCGGCGTCCACCAGCGGGTGGTCGTCCAGGTCGGCGAGGTCGAAGGCGTCGCCGCCCCCGTTCACCACGTCGAGCGGGTCGACGCCGAGGGTCGCCCCGGCCGAGACCGGGAGCACGCCGGTGAAGCCCACGTACCAGTTGGGCTCCACGCCGTCGAACGGGCCGCTCTGGACCGGTGGGCCCAGATAGACGGTGGGGAACTGCGCCCAGTGCACGTTGTTGCTCGACACCTCGACGATGGCCGTCTCGCAGAACGCGCGGGACCCATCGCCGAGCAGCAGGAAGGAGTTCTCCTGCACGATGAGATCGGTCCCCGGTCCATCCACGCAGGGATTGGCGAACTCGAGGGTGACCGAACCGCCGACGCCGAGCGTGTGCGCCTCGACCGAACCGACGAACATGCCGCCCCCGTTGGGGGGCCCCAGGGCTTCGGACGGATTGGAGCCGCCGAAGTCACCGATCACCGAACTGATCACGTTGTCGGCGTGGGGATCACCCGGTAGCGAGAAGGCCAGCGCCGCGAGGGCTGCGACGGCGGCCGTGCGACGTCCTCGACGGGGAGGACTGCGTTGCTTTGTCCTGGTCTGTCTCATGGTCATGTCTCCACTTCCGGTTCAGGGAGCAATGATGAAGTCGAAGCCGTCGCCGATGCCCACGTCGCCACCCTCGAGGGTGAAGCCCTGGATCGTGATCGGCAGGCCCACCAACCCGGGCACGTCGCCGAACACGACTTCGAACTCGGCGCTGCCACCCGGTCCGGTGAAGAGCGGCGGGAACAGGAGGTAGGGGCCGTCGAAGCCGAGGCAGATGTCGCCGATGTCGGCGATCGAGTTGGTGCTCTGGTCGAGCGAGATCACGAACAATGCGCCCGCGCCGGGGGCGCCGCTGACGGTCACGTCGAAGCTCGAGTTGCTGGCCACGTCGCCGGTCACCACCGTGCTGGCGTGCGGTGCGCTGCGCACCCGGCGGAAGCCGTCGGGCAGGGTGAAGTCGCCGATGAACAACTCGCCGTCGCCCGCGGCGCCGGCCTCGAAGCCGCGGTCGCCTTCGACGAGCACGAGCGTGCTCGAGAACGCGAAGCCGTCGATGGACAGTTCGTCCACGCCGTCGGTGTGGCCGTCGCCGTTCCCGTCCGGGAGCAGGCGCCCGACCGGGCTGGAGAAGTCGGCGAAGTCGAGCAGGCCGGAGACGTAGAGCGAACCGTCCTTGGCGCGAACCAGGTCGAACGCGCCGCTCAGGCCGGTGGCGAAGTCGATCGCCTCGCCGGCGTCGAGCGCATCGCCGTCCGTGTTGTCGTCGAGCAGGGCCACGACGCGGGCGGCGCTGAAGTCGGCGGCCAGGTCGGCCACGTAGAGTTGCCCATCACCCCAGGCCAGGCCGGACGCCAGCTCCAGGTCCTCTGCCCACAGGGTCGCGCCGGCGCCGTCGACGCGCAGCACCGCACCCTCCAGGCCCGGACCGAAAGGCGTGCTGCCGGACACGTAGAACACGTCGGTGCCCGGCTCGAAAGCCACGTCGAAGGGCAGCGGCGCTTCGCCGTTGGAGAGCAGCGGCAGGATGGCCGGGTGCGTGGTGTGCTCGCCTGCGTCGAGCGCGTCACCGTCCAGGTTCAGGTCGCGCAGGATCGTCAGCGCGTTCGCGCCGAGGGAATCACCCACGATGATGTCGCCGCTCACCGGCGACTGGGCGATGCCGGCCAGCGAACCGAAGCCGTCGGCGAAGAGCGTCAGGGAGCCGTCGCCGTGCAGCACACTGAGTTCGTCGGCGCCGAACGCGCCGGTGCTCAGCAGCATGGTGCCGTCGTCCAGGACGGCCGCCACCGGGCCGCCGGCGGATACGGACTCGAAGTTGAAGCCCGATGGGGTGGTGAAGTCCGACGCGTGAGCGCGGGACGAGCAGAGAGTGGAGCCCAACAGCAGGGCGGTCAGGGCGAGACGCATGAAATCCTCCTTCAGGATCGGCATGCCTCGCCGGACTGGCGCGGGCGAGCGCCCGACCGCATCAACGAAGAAAGCCGCCGAGGATCCAGGATCCCCTGCGGCCTTGCTGGAACACGGGAACTCCCGTGTCGCGGACGGACGGTTCGTACGCCTCCCATGTCCGGGGAGTGCACAAACAGTTCGTTCGACCAGGTCTTCTGACTCGCGGATCTCCCTCGGGACGCGCCTTCCCATCGTGTCTCGCCGGATCCGGAGCATTGCTCCGGAGTGCGACGAGGCGCGACAGTGGCTGGAGCCAGTGGGGTGTCGCGAAGCGACACGTGCTCACTGCTCCCGGCGTCCGTTGTCTCCGCTTACAGCGGCGGTACCGTGACGGATTATCACCGTCTTCCCTGAGGCCGAGGAACGTCTTAGGACTATGAATGAACGTGCCGACCCACGCGGGCCGGGCGCGCTCGTTTTGACACACTCCCCGTTGGGGGTCAAGGTGCGGCCCCTTTCTCCCTGGACCCCGGACTTCCTTCCCCATGAGTGACTCGATCGTTGCCGACCTGTTCCTGGGCGAGCTCAGGACGGACCTGGCTCTGCCCTATCCGCGCCTGAACGGCGATCAGGCCGAGTTGCTCGGCATGCTGCGCGACGCCCTGTCCCGCTTCGCCGCCGAGCACATCGATCCCTCGGCCATCGACAAGGCCCACTGCCTGCCCGCCGAGGTCATGGACGGCCTGGCCGAGATGGGGCTGTTCAGCGTCTCGATTCCCGAGCAGTACGACGGCATGGAGCTGAACGCGACCCAGTACGTCCACGTGTGTGCCGACCTGGCCACCTTCGACGGCGCCACGGCGATCATGTCCGGTGGGCACTCGACGATCGGCATCAAGGCCCTGGTGCGCTTCGGCAACGACGAGCAGAAGAGTCGCTACCTGCCACGCCTCGCCACCGGGGAACTCAAGGCGGCCTTCGCGCTGTCGGAGGCGGGTGCCGGGAGCGACGCCCAGTCGCTCAAGACCACCGCGCGCCTGACCGAGGACGGCCGGTCGTACCGCCTCGACGGCAACAAGCTGTGGATCACCAACGGCGGCTTCGCCGACCTGTTCACCGTGTTCGCGCGCACGCCCGATCACGAACGGGGGGACGGGCGCCCGTCGATCAGTTGCTTCGTGGTGGAGCGCTCGATGGGCATCGAGTCAGGACCCGAGGAGGAGAAGCTGGGCATCACCGGCAGCTCCACCGTGCCGCTGGTGTTCGACAACGTCGTGGTCCCGAAGGAGAACCTGGTGGGCGAGCCGGGCGAGGGCTTCGGCATCGCGCTGCGGATCCTCAATGCCGGGCGCACGGGATTGGCGGGCAACTGCCTGGGGGCCAGCCGGTTCCTGCTGGAAGAAGCGGCCCGCTACACTTCCGAGCGGCAGCAGTTCGGACAGCCGATCGGCGGCTTCGAGATGATCCAGGAGAAGCTCGGCCGCATGGCCCAGGACATCCACGCCCTCGACTGCATGACCTTCCTGACCACGGGCATGGTCGACGAGCAGCGCGGTGACGTCGCGCTCGAGTCCGCGATCTGCAAGGTCTTCGGCACCGAGACCCTGTGGATGGTGGTCAACGACGCGGTGCAATGCGCCGGATGCAACGGCTTCACGACCGACTACCCGTACGAGCGCATGCTGCGCGATGCGCGCGTGAACATGATCTTCGAAGGCACCAACGAGATCCTGCGCCTGATGATCGCCAAGTCGGGCCTGCGCGAGCCGGCCGCCCGCCTGGCCGCCGGCGTGCCCAGTCAGGAGCACTACGGTCGTCGCCTGTCCGGCGCCGAGGCGCCCGATCCGCTCGACGTGCCGGCCCCGCTCCAGGGCGACGCGCTGGCGCTCTCGATGGGCGTGGCCGACCTGGCCCAGGCCGTCGGCAAGGCGATCCAGGCCCACGGTCGGGAGCTGGGCGAGCGTCAGCTCGTGATGGGGGCCCTGGCCGATCAGGCCATCGCTCTCTACGGCCAGGTCGCGGTCCTGGCCCGGGCCCGGGCCCAGGTCGAGTCCCAGGGGGAGGAGGCTGCCGCCGATGAGTTGTTGCTGGCCCGGGGCGCGTGTCGGAGGATGGCTCGCAGAGCACGGGCCGCTTCCGGGGGGCTGCGGGACCACGATGACGAGGTGTTGCTGCAGACCGCCCGGGCCGTGACGGCGGCGGTGGGCATGCCCGGGGCCGCATTTCCGGCTTCGACCGCCTGATGGCCCTGCCACCGATCGACGTCCCGGCTGAGGGCGGCGCCGCCCGAATGCCGACATGACCATCAGACCCCATGGCTGATCTCCCCAACAGCGACGCCTACTCACCTGACGCCCGGCCCTCCGGCGGGAGCGTCGGCGTGGGCGGTGGCGGGGGCCGAGGGCCCGGAGCGCCCGACCCCGCCGGCGATGGCGAAGAGGGTGAGAACGGTCGCGAGCTGCCGACCGAGTTCGAACGGCCCGGTGGTCTGCTCAGCCGCGTCGATCAGAACCTGATCATGTACCACGACGCGCGCAGCCTGCACGCCGAGCAGTATCGCGCGTGTCGCACCAACCTGACGGCGATGAACCGCGAGGGCGGTCCATGGGCGCTGGTGGTGACGAGCAGCGTGAAGGGCGAGGGCAAGTCGGTGACCACCGCCAACCTCGCGGCGTGCATGGCCGAGTTGCCGGGCACGCGCGTGTGCCTGCTCGACACCGACTTTCGCGCGCCGTCCCAGAGCGGGATCTTCGGCATCCCCGAGGAACCGGGCATCTCGGAGTTGATCCTCGACGAGGCGTCCTTCAAGGACGTGCTCTACCCCACGGTGGTCAAGAACCTCGACCTGGTCCCCGCGGGACGCGAACCGGCCAGCCCCGCCGAGCTGCTCAGCTCCGAACGCTTCATCAACCTGTTGCAGGAACTCAAGCGTCGCTACTCGTGGGTGATCATCGACACGCCGCCGGTCAACCCCTACACCGACGGCTGCGTGCTGGCGGCGATCACCAACGGCGCGCTCGTGGTGCTGCGTATGGAGGAGACGAATCGCGAGCTCGTCCAGCGCACGATGCAGAACATCCGCACCGCGGGTGGCCGGGTGCTGGGCACGTTCCTCACCGGCCTGGCCCCCGACCGCGATGACTCCGACCGGGCGGGCTACTATCGCGTCGATGCCTCCGACCGGGAGATGACGCGCAAGGGTTCGGCTCGTCTGAAGGCGCGCAAGAAGGCCGAGGCACGGCTGCGCCAGCAGGAGAAGGCCTACCTGCGCAAGGTCAACAAGCAGCAGCGCAAGGAAGAGGAAGAGGACGAGCCGCAGGTGTGAGCAGCGCCGCTTCGCCAGGGCCTCTGATCGGGACCTGCCGCGTCCCCGGCGACAAGTCCGTCACCCAGCGCGCGTTGTTGCTCGGCGCGTTCGCGGACGGTCGGACGCACGTGCGCGGCGCCCTGCGTGCCGGTGACACCCGGGCCACGGCCGACGTCGTCGCCGCGCTCGGTGCCGAGATCGCCTCGAGCGACGGGCATCCAGAGGGACCGGCGGCCGACGGGTCCGAGGCGGCGAGTCCTGCCGCGGCCGATGTCGTGATCACCGGTTGCCCGCTGCCGCGCAGCGTGGAGCGGCCCCTCGACTGCCGCAATGCGGGCACCGCCGCGCGGCTGCTGCTGGGGCTGCTCGCCGGTCGCTCCGGAAGCTGGATCCTGGATGGAGACCCGTCGCTGCGCCGGCGCCCCATGGCGCGGGTGGCGCAGCCGCTGCGTTCGGCGGGAGCGCGCATCGAGGGCGACCTGATGCCGGTCACGGTGACCGGTGCACGGCTCGCCGGGGTGACGCACGAAGTCGCCTTGCCGTCCGCGCAGGTCAAGAGCGCCCTGCTGTTGTCGGGCCTGGTGGCCGAGGGACCCACGACCGTCGTGCAGCACGTGCTCACGCGCGACCACACCGAACGCATGCTGCCGACGTTCGGTGTGCGCCTGCACCAGCAGCCCGGGGTGACGACGGTGTTCCCCGGCCCGTTGCGCGGGGCGTCCGTCGACGTTCCCGGGGACCCCTCGGCGGCGGCGTTCGTGGTGGTCTCAACGTTGCTCACGCCCGGCAGCGAGGTGTGGGTTCGCGACGTGGGTCTCTGGCCGCGTCGCACCGGCTTCCTGCGTGCACTCGAACGGGCCGGTGCCGACGTGATGGTGCTGCGTCGGGACGCCCGCGACGGCGCGCCGCAGCCTGCCGACCCTCGCGGCGATCTGCGCGCGGCGTTCGCCGGGCGCCTGAAGGCGTTCGACATCGGGCCCACGGACGTGCCCGACCTGGTGGATGAACTGCCGATCCTGGCGCTGGCCGCTGCCCTGGCCGACGGCACCAGTCGCTTCGGCGGCCTGGCCGAGCTGCGCCTGAAGGAGTCGGATCGGGTCGCGACGGTGGCGGCGTTGCTGCAGGAGCTGGGCGTGCCGGTGTCGGTCGTCGGCGACGAGCTGCGCATCACAGGCGTCCCGGTACTCACCGCAGCGGCAGCGCCCGACGTGTCCGCCGATCACCGCCTGGAACTGACGGCCGCCGTGGCCGCCCAGGTGTGCGGACGGGAGCGGCCGGTGGGCGCTGCGGCCGACGTGTCGTTCCCCGGATTCGGCGCCCTGCTCGCGGGCCTCAGAGGTACGGCTTGAGCTCGCGGCTGAGGGCCAGGCACGCGCGCTCGTACAGGCGGCGCGTGCCGTCCACCGTGTCGCGCCCCAGTTGCTCGGTCACGTAGCTCCAGCTCCCGCCGTAGTAGTCGCGCAGCAGGATCACGTCGCGGTAGTCCTCGCGCAGCCCGGCGACGGCGTCGTCGACGATGCCCTCCAGCTCCTGGCCGGCCGCACGTTCGGCCGGCGTGCGCGCTTTGTCCGGGAGCTGGTAACCGTGGTCGGAGGAGGCCGTGCTCTCTTCGCGGTCGTTCAGCCGGATTTCGCGGCGCGGGTCACGCTTCTGCGCGTGGACGTAGTCGTTGGCGTCGCGGATCTGGTTGATGGCGATCCGACTCAGCCAGTGGATCAGGCCCGCCGTGCTCTGCAGTTCGAGGTCGCCGATCTTCTGGAACGCCACCAGGTTGGTGTTCTGCACGATGTCCATGGAGTCGAACTGCCCACGCAGGTGGGTGCCCAGCTTGATGCGCACGATGCGCCGCAGGCGATCCTGGTAGCGCGCCAGCAACTGGTTCAGCGCCTCGCCGTCACCCCCCTGTGCGTTGCGCACCAGCGCCATCGACTCGTTGAGCGGGGGCACCGGTCCGGAGAGTGACGCATCGAGCGAAGCATCCCCGGGTGTGTTGTCGCCCGGCGCATCGGCACGGATGCGCGCGGCGTGGGGTTCGTTGCGTTCGGGGGCAGGCGGGTTGGGGGCGGGGTCGGGGTCGGCCACGACGGTCTTCTCGCGCGGGTGGGTTTCGTCGCTGTCGGCGACGGCCGGGTCCGTCAGTATGCACGACGGAGGCGGCGTCGGAGCGGCGGCGGGGGCCACGCGTCAGCCTTCGGGGTCAGCGGGGGGCGCGATGCGCCTCAGGCGGGCGGCCGGCTCCCAGTCGCCGGGCCAGGCAACGGCGAGCGCGGAGGTGCATCAGCCGCGTCTCCTCCAGGCTGGATCGGCCCAGCTCCAGGGCCACGAACTCCCAGGTGCCGCCGTGGTAGTCGCGCAGCAGGATCACCTCGCGCAGTTCGGGAGGGAGCGCGGAGACGACGGCGTCGACGGCCTGCTCGACCTGCGCCGATGCGCACGCCGGCCGGTGGTGTTCGAGTCGGGGCGAGCGGTGTGTCCGCGGGCCGGGGCGCGGCGCCGGGGGCCGGCCTGCGGTGGCCGGCGGGAGGGCTCGGCGTCGTGCGTCGCGCTCCGGTGCGGGGCCCTCGGCGCGACCGCCGGTGGCCAGGTCCTGCGACACCTGGCACAGGGCCAGATGGGCGAACCACAGGATCAAGGCGGCCGGACTGCGCAACAGCAGCCCGCCGATCTTGCGTGCGGCGAGCACCTGTGTCCGCCCGACGAGCGCGACCGGGTCGACGCCCGTGTGCAGCTGGGGGCCCAGCCGGATGGCCACGATGCGCCGCAGGCGCGACTCGTAGCGACCGAACAAGAGTGCCAGTGCCAGCCGGTCGCCCGCCCGAGCGCGCACGGCGAGTGTCATCGAGCGCGGATCCTCGAGCTCCGGCTTGGGCGTGTCTCCGAGGCCGGGTGCCCACCGATCGCCGCTGCAAGCATCGGCATCCCCGAGGGGCTCGGCGGCCGGCGGGGCTGAGGCAGGGGGCGCTGCGGGGTCAGGGTCGCAGCGCTTGGCCACGGGCGGACGGAGAGTCGCCGGGAACCAGACGCTGGGCGATGGCTGCCGGGTGGCCACGGGTGGGCAGACGGGTGGCGTCATGGTGTTGTCCTCCATCTCGGAGCAGCCGGTCGTGCGGGCTTCCCCTGCCCTTGCTTCCTGAGCGTGCTCAACCTTCTGGCCGGTCGTCGAAAAACGGTCGGTTCACGCGCGGCGACGTCGTGGGCGGTACGGTGCACAGGCCGGTTTCCGAGCCGGCTCGGGTCCCAGCGGGGGAAACAACGTCCTGATCCAGGTCCGGATTCCCCTCTGAAGACCAGGACCCCGGCGTCCCGTTTCCGGAAAGCGGATCGAGAGTGCGGCGGGATCATCAGGCTCGCGGCTCGCGATCGGCAGTCCGGTGCCCGCCGCTCTCTCGGAGCAACCACCCGTGCAAGACTCCAGCTCGCCCTCGATCCAGGCGGAGCGGGTGCTGGCCGATTTCCTGGCCGGTCGCCGTGGGGACGAGACGCTGGACCTCGAGGCGCTGTGCCGGGACCACGAGCAGATCGCGACCGAGTTGCGCGAGCTGTACGAGGACTGGTCGCGGTTGGGTCACCGCATGGGCGGCCTGCTGCCCGGTCCCCTCGCACGGGAGTCGTTCTTCCAGACCGTGCGCCGCCAGGGCAGCGACGCGCACGCCGCCTTCCTCGGTCCGCTCGAGACGCGCCCCGGCAGCCAGCTGGGCGACTACCAGCTCGTGCGGCTGCTGGGCAAGGGCGGCATGGGCCAGGTGTGGGAGGCGGACGAGCGTGCGCTCGGTCGACGGGTGGCGCTCAAGCTCATGTTGCCCGGCCAGACCAGCGACCTGGCCGCTGATCGTTTCGCGCGCGAGGCCCGGGCGGGCGGGCGACTGACGCACCCCGGCATCGTGAGCGTGTACGCGGCCGGTGCGATCGACGGCGTGCCGTACATCGCGCAGGAGCTCGTGGGCGACGGCCACACCCTCGCGGATCACCTCCGGCACCTGCGCGAGACTGTGCGCCTGCCGACGGCCTACTACCGGCGCATGGCCCGGTTCTTCCAGGAGACCGCCGAGGCGCTGCACGTCGCGCACACGGCGGGCGTGATCCACCGCGACATCAAGCCGCAGAACATCCTGGTCACCCACGACGATCATCCGAAGGTCAGCGACTTCGGGCTCGCGCGCCTGATGGACGACGTGTCGATCACCGAACACGAAGGCCTGGTGGGGACCTACTACTACATGAGCCCGGAGCAGGCCGCAGCGCGCCGGGTCGCCGTCGACCACCGCACCGATCAGTTCAGTCTGGGCACGGTCTTCTACGAGGTGCTGACCCTGAAGCGGCCGTTCGAGGGCGACACGGGTGCGCAGATCATGGAGCAGATCCGGACCGAGGATCCGCCCGACCCACGCGGCATCCGCTCGCAGGTGCCCGCCGAGCTGGCGCTGATCTGCCGCAAGCTGCTCGAGAAGAACCCCGCCGACCGCTACCCGGACATGGGCGCCTTCGCCGCGGACCTGCAGCGCTTCCTGCGCAACGAGCCGATCGTGGCCCGCCCTCCCGGTGCGACCCGGCGCGTGTGCAAGTGGGTCCTGCGCCACCCGACGCTGAGCGCGGCGATCGCGCTCGGCAGCGTGGCGCTGTTGGTGACCACCGCGCTCACGATCCAGACCCTCGCGTCGCGCACGCTGCAGCAGCGGCGGGCCGACGCCGCCCAGGTGCGCCGGCTGGCGGACTGGGCCGACGAGCTGTGGCCCGCGGTGCCTTCGATGCGCGCCGGTTGGGATGCATGGAGCGCGAGCGCCGACGAGTTGCTCGGCCGCGCGGAGCGCCACCGGGCCGATCTCGCCGCGTTGCGCGCCCGCGCCCTGCCGCCCAGCGCCTCCGATCGGCAGCACGACCGCGACACCCATCCCCAGGCGGCGCTGCTCGGGCGGCGCAAGGTGCTCTACGGCGCCCTGGCGGCCGAGCTGGACGCGGTCGACGGCGATCCGGACGGCGGGCTGCGCGGAGCGCTCGGGCTGTCGGACGACGACGTGCTTCGCCGCAGGGAGCGACTGGAGGAGCTGGCCACCGAGATCACGCAGATCGAGAGCCGGTTGGGCGAGCGGCGCAGCTTCCGCTTCGAGGCCTTCGCGGACCAGGCCGAGCACGATCTGCTGGCCGAGATCGTGCGCGGGCTCGACGTGCTCGAGGCGCCGCCCTCGCAACTCATCGCCGATGTCGCCGCCCGGGCGGCCACCGCGGAACGCCTGCAAGCCGAAAGCCTGGAGCATGCGGCGGCACGCGCGGCGTGGGGCGACGCGATTGCGTCCATCGCCGACCCGGTCGCGTGTCCGGCGTACGCGGGGCTGCGCATCACGCCCCAGTTCGGGTTGCTGCCGCTCGGTCGCGACCCGGACTCGCGGCTGTGGGAGTTCGCCGATCTGTTCACCGGGACGGCTCCGGTGCGCGACGACGAGAGCGGCGAACTGTTGATCGACGAGACGACGGGCGTGGTGCTGGTGCTGCTGCCGGGCGCGACCTTCGGCATGGGCGACGGCGGCGGCGTCATCGAGAGCGGGCCCGGAGGGGGAGCGCTCAACAGCCCGGTGCACGAGGTGACCCTGGCCCCGTACCTGATCTCCAAGTACGAGCTGACGCAGTCCCAGTGGGAGCGCATCACCGGCGCCAATCCGAGCCTCCACGTCCCCAACACGTGGGGGGGCCGGCGGGAGGCGAGCCTGCTCAACCCGGTGGAGCAGGTGAGCTGGGTCGACTGCCGCAGCGTGCTGCGCCGAGTGGGGCTGGCCCTGCCGACCGAGGCCCGCTGGGAGTACGCGGCCCGCGGCGGCACGACCGATCCGTCCTGGGCGCACCGCGACGAACTGGCCGCGTGCGCCAACATCGCCGACATCGCGTGGCGGCGGAAGATGCCGAGGGCCCGCGTGGAGCCCTGGGACGACGGCTACGCGTTCCCCGCTGCGGTGGGGCACCTGGCGCCCAACCCCTTCGGCCTGCACGACGTCTACGGCAACGTCGCCGAGTGGTGTCTCGATGCGCTCGGTTCGTACGAACTGCCGGTGCGCGCGGGCGACGGGTTGCGCAGCGGCGCTTACGACCCCAACCGCGTGCACCGCGGCGGCTCGAACGTGGACGTCGCCCACAACGTGTCGTCGGTCGTGCGCCAGGGGCTCGCCCGCGACGTGCGCGCGCCCAACATCGGCGTTCGCCCGGTCCGGGAGCTGCAGCCGTGAGCGCGTCGAGCCGCACCATCCACATCCACAGCGCGCGGGCCCGAATCCCGCGTGTCCTCGTGCCCGAGCCGCGCGTCCGACTCACCCGTCGGCGCCGGCGGACAGCACGACTTCCCGCATCCTCCTCGGGAGCCTTGCCATGTCACTCGCCCTGTCATCCATGATCGAGCACGGGCCCCGGACGCTGACCCGGGACGTGCGCGCGCGGCGCTCGTCCGCGGCCGCCCGTTGCCTCGCCGCACTGCTGCTGCTGACCACGGTGGCGGCGGCCCAGGGCAACGAGGAGAACTGGCATCCGCTGGGCAACGGCTTCGACGGTGTCTACGCGGGCCAGGGGCTGGGCGGGGGCCTGGTGACCTCTGCCGACGGGATCGGCACGTGGATCCCCGGCACGGATCTGCGCGGCTCGACCATCGCCGACTTCTCGGGCACCTTCGGCTACAAGCTGGTCAGTTGGAGCCAGATGGTGTGCATCGGGAACGCGGCCGGGACGGGCACGGGATCGATCAAACCGTCCTGGACCTTCTGGGAACTCGACGGCCTGAACGCCAACACGCCGGCGATCTTCACCAACCCGAGCATCTCTGCGCCGGGCCTGGTGGCGACCACCACCGGCGCGCCGTACGGGACGCCGCCCAGCGGCTCGGCGAGTTTCCTGTCCCTGCCCATGCCGAGCTTCCTGGGCACCGCGACCTTTGTGATCCCCAACAACGGCTTGCTGCCCAGCTCGGACGGCGGTACGGCCGACCTGATCGCCGCGATCGGTTTCCTCGCCTCGGTCACGCTGCCCACCGGGTGCATGAACGTCGAGTTCGGGTTCGTGCCCACGACCGTCGCCAGCAACGACTTCATCGACGGCTGGTGGCACTGGGCCCAGGCCGGGCCGGTCTACGGCACGACGCGCAGTTACTTCGGTTTCTCGTTCGACGAGATCAACATCTGGCAGTCCAACACGGTCCAGACCACGGGCGCCGGCGCGGCCCTGCTCACGTTCCCCTGCGTCACCGACTACGCGTTCCACATCGCGTCGATCGAGGCCAACACCACCACGGCGTTGGCGCCCAACGGCGCCGAGCTGGGGACGAACACCTACACCGACCAGACCGAGAACACGAATCCGGGCATCGGCGGCTATCCCCTGATCGATCTCAACGGTGGCTACGACGTGGGGCGTGGCGCCCGGGCGCTGAGCGCCTCGGGTACGGCGGGCTTCGCGGACGCCAACGACGTGGCGGCGGGGCCGCCGGTTTTCGCGCCCCAGGATCCGGCCGGAGGTTCGGGTGGCGGCGGCGGCGAGGTCCCGACCCTCGGCTTCCACACCTGGGATACGCGCACCTACTTCCGGGCCGCAACCGGGCCGGGCGCTCCGGGCCCCGCCGACGGCGGAGGCGGAACATCTCCGGTCCAGGGCAGCGAGCGGGTGACGTGGGTCTCGGTGGACTGGGATGCGTTCGCCGGCAAGCAGCCCGAGGCCACCGTCTACCCCACCGCCTTCTTCGGCACGGTGCGCCAACACCCGCCGGTGTACGCCAACGAGACGGGGTCCTATCCGCAGCAGATCACCGTCGATCTGCTGCCCGTCTTCACCCACACCACGGGTGAAGCGCCCTCCGGCTTCCCCGATCCGGCGGGTGATGAACCCGGCCGCGATGAGCCCCACGCCGCGGGGGCGTCGATCCACGTGCCGATCGCGGGAATCACGATCGGGCTCACGATCCCGATCCAGTACGGCACCTCGGGCTACGTCACGGGCCTGGGGCTCGTGTGGGACCCGAACATCGCCTCGGTCAGCGGCAGCAAACGCCTGTTCATCGTGGACTGACGGGCGGGGCCGAGCGTCACTCGGCGGTGGGTTCGAACCCGTCGTCGGTCAGGCGCCAGAACCCGCTGAAGCTGTCGAGCACCGTCTGCTCGCCGTTGTTCCACAACGTGCCGGTGTAGGCCCGGTGGTTGCCCGGGTTGAGGTGCACTACGCAGCCCTCGAAGTCGGTCTGCTTGATGAACTCCGCGGGGTCGGGGACGTCGAACACGGTCCATGTCGGGTCGTTCTCTTCGCGGAACGTGTTGGCCCAGCGCGTGTTGGTGAACAGCACGCCGTGGGGCAGCTCTTCGTCCTCTTCGTCCAGCACGATCGGCTTGCCCTCGCTCGGGCCCACGGAGACCAGCGGCCCGCTGGGCCATTCGAGCACGGGCCGGCGGCCGACCATCTCGACCAGCCGTTCGTCGCAGGCCTGGGTGTTGTCGAGGAAGTCGACCTCCTCGGCGCCTTCGTAGGATTCCCAGCGGCTGTCCAAGCCGAGGATCTCGACGGCCACCTTGTCCCGAGGTTCCCGGCTCACCTTGAGGAACTGCAGGTCGTCTTCGTCGTCGACGCAGAAGAAGACCGGCATCTCCTCGTTCCACAGGGCACCGGCGTAACCGAGACGCACCATCTGGTTGAAGAACAGCGGGACGTTGTCGATCGGCACCACGCGGCGGCCGGCGGCGCGGTCCTGCGCGTGGTCTTCGTCGTCGTGGCAGTGCACGACGACACCCATGGGGACGGCCGGCGAGAGCGAGCCCGCGAAGACCTCGCCGTCGTGCAGCGCCCAGGCCACCGGCCGCGGTCGGGGCAGGCCCTCCACGTAGTCGCTCGCCAGGCCGCGCACCAGTTCGCCGTGGTGCGCATGGCGCTCGTCGGCCACCACGAGCTGCTCGCGGGTCCAGCGCGCGACGGCGTGCCATTCGCCCGATTCGTTGAAGTGGTACGTGCGCCCGTCTTCGGCCTTGGGGAACAGCGGATTGGAGGGGCGGGCGAGCACCGCGACCGCGCGCGTGGACTCGTTGTACCCCTCTTCGAGCAGGAGGTACTCGTTGTCGTCCTGCTCGACGATGGCGCTCGGGTGCTTCATCTCAGGGCGTCAGGGAGCTGCGATGTTCGGGGGAATTGCGGGATTCGGCCCGCGCGCTTGGATGCTGCCCGATCGCCGCCGCCGGTGAAAGGGCGAAACCGGAAGAACTCCCCGGGTGCGGGGAGGGCTGCGCGTCGTCGCGCGCCGCACGGGCCGTCAGGCGGCGGTGGCTCCTCCGGGAGGCCTACGGGTCGTCCGCCGGTGCGGCTGCCGCCGACCCCTCGAGGGCCACGGCTGCCGACGCCAGGGTGTCCCGCAAGCGCCGACGGTCGCGCGGCAGGGTGAACAGCACCACGAGCAGATGGAAGGGCAGCGAGAGCAGGTCGCCGGCCAGCTTCAGGCCCAGGAGCAGGCTCTCGATGCGCGAACCGGGTGGGACCGCCGGGGGCGGGGCGTCGGCGCTGGCGGGCGTCGCCTGGACGTCGCTCAACGCAGGTCCTTCACGCAGCGGAAGCCGATCGGCACTACGTAGCGCGGTGAACCGAAGGCGTCGTGGCCGGGCGCGGCGCGGCGGTAGCGCGTGGTGAGCTTGTCCCACGGCGAGTCGAAACCGCCACCGCGGATGATCACGTTCACCAGGCCCTTGGGGAGTTCGTCGAAGTCCTTGTTGTCGTCGCCTGTGGTGGCGGTCCACTCCCAGACGTTGCCGGCCATGTCGTAGCAGCCGACGGGTGAGCGCGCGTCGGGGAAACTGCCCACGGCGATCGGCGCGGTGAAGCCCTCGTCCGCTTGCGCTCGCCCGGGCTCGTAGTTGTTCCCCCAGGGGTAGACGAAGCCTTCGAAGCCGGCGGCGGCGGCCTCCCACTCGTTCTCGGTCGGCAGGCGCTTGCCGGCCCATTCCGCGTAGGCCGCGGCCTGGTCGTAGTTCACGTAGAGCACGGGGTGGTCGCGACGCGACGTGTCGAACAGCGGCTTGCCGTCATCGTCCAGGTCCCAGGAACGCGGCAGCATGCGTCGCGCCTGGCTGCGCGGCAGGCTCTCGAGGAAGAGCGCGTAGGCCCGTGCGGTGACCTCGGTGCGGTCGATGGCGAAGGAACGCAGGTTCACCCGGCGGCCGGGGCGCTCCCAGCCCACGTTCGGTCCGAGGTCGTAGTTGCCGCCGGGGACCACGACCATGCCGGGGGGCGCCTCCTCGCCGCGGCTGGTGTAACGCTCGGGGAACTTGACGCGGTTCAGGGCCAGGCCCGCCGCCAGCAGCGCCTCGTCGGCGGCCTGGTAGCGTTCGACCTCCGGGAGTCCGTGGTGGAACTCGTCATTCCAGAAGATCCACCAGTTGGCCTCGGCGTCGAACAGGCCGTCGACGATGCGCAGCACGTCGTCCGCCGTCACGTCGTCGAAGCTGTTGTTCCGGCTGAGTTCGTCGGCCACGCGTCGGCCGACCCAGACGCCGAGCCGCTCGTCCACCGGCGAGGCCGCGGTGATCGGCTCTTCGATCGCCTCGAGCAGGATGCGGCGGCGGTTGCCGCGCTGGACCGGACGGCCCTGGGCGCGTTCGGCGGCCAGGCGCGTGCGGGCCTGGGGCAGGCTGTCGGTGATGGACAGCACCAGGGCGTGCTTGTTGGTGGCGGCGTCGGGGCCCGAGACCAACGCGTCGTAGTCGTCCCGGAGCTCCAGGATCAGCGCCTCCATGGCCTCATAGGCGGCGCGCCGTTCCTCCCGGGCCGCGTCGATCAGTGCCAGGGCGTCGGCCTCGTCGCCCGCCTCCTGGAGCGCGGCGGGCAGCGGCGCGGGGACGGCCGGCGCAGCCGGGTCCGGCCCTGCATGCGCCCAGGTCGTCCCAAGGCAGAGCAGAAAGCCGATGGCAGTGAGGCGTGAGGAGTTCATCATCGGTTCCCGTGACGGATCAAGCCGCGCGAGCTCGACAGGTGACACCCATTGTGGCGCCTCGCCGCCCCCCGGCGCACCCCTGGCCTTGGGACGGTCCGGTGGAAGGCCTGCCGGGGATCGGTCCCCAGCGGGCGGCCGCCTACGCCCGGGCGGGGATCGGTTCGCGGCGCCAGCTCCTGTATCACCTCCCGGTGCGCTTTCGAGTGCGGCCCGAGGCCGGCCCCCTGGAGGCGCTCGAACCGGGCGCCATGGGGGCCGTGGTGGGGGCGGTCCTGCGGGCCTCGGTGCGACGCCGGGGCCGGCGCAGCACGGTGAGCTTGAAGCTGGCCTGCGAGGGCGGCGGCGAGATCACGGCGTTGCTCTTCAATCGTCCCTACCTGGCCAAGTCGCTGCCGCGGGGGACGCGGGTGTGGGTCGCGGGGCGCCGCGATGCCGAGAGCGATCGACTGCTGGTGTCCGACTACGAGCGGTTGCCGGACGGGTCGGAGCAGGAGCCGGTGGACGGCAGCCCGTCGCCTGCGCCGCCGTCGGCGCCCGCGCTGCCGCTGCTGCCCGTGTATCGCCTGCCGCGCGGTGTTCCGCCGCGCGTGCACCGCAAGGCCCTGGCCGCCTTGCTGGAAGAGGTCGAGATCGAGGACTGGCGTGACGCCGACGACAAGTCGCCGGGCCTGGGCGCCGCGCTCGCCGCGATCCATCGCCCCGAGTCGCTGGAGGGGGCCCGCGAGGCCCGCCAGCGTCTGGCCCGGGACGAGGCCCTGGCGCTCTCGTTGGAGGTGGCGGCGCGGCGCCTGGAGCACACGCGCCGCGCCGGGTCGGCGGCGGACGCTGCCCGTCCTGCGAGCACGGCGCTGTCGATCGACGACGCGCGGCACGGGCAACTGCTGGCCATGCTGCCCCACGCACCCACCGCCGCCCAGGCCCGCGTGCTGGACGAGCTGCGGCACGATCTGTCGGGCACCGCCTTGGCGGGCGAGGACGCCCGTCCCATGGGCCGCCTGCTCCAGGGCGACGTGGGCTCGGGCAAGACCATGATGGCGCTCTACGCCTTGCTCGCGGCGTGGCTCGACGGGCGCCAGGCCGCGCTCATGGCGCCCACCGAACTGCTGGCGATCCAGCACGCGCGGGAGCTCCGCCGGCTGTTGGCCGAGGGAGGTGTGCGCGACGAGCACGGGGTGGTGCTGGTGCTGGGCGGCGGGTCGGCGCCCGAGCGCCGGGCCGCGCGCGAGTCCCTGGCGAGCGGCGCGGCGACCTTCGCGGTGGGCACGCACGGCCTGCAGTCGGCGGGGGTGACCTTCGCCGACCTCGCGGTGACGGTGGTGGACGAACAACATCGCTTCGGCGTGCGCCAACGGGCGCGCTTCCGCAACAAGGGCGGCTCACCGCACCTGCTGGTGATGACTGCCACGCCGATCCCGCGCACCCTGGCCCTGACGGCCTACGGCGAACTCGACGTGAGCGTGCTCGACGAGTTGCCCCCCGGGCGTTCGCCGCGACACACCGAGTACGTGACCGGCGGGCGCCAGGCGGCGCTGTGGAAGCGCCTCGGACGGGTCGTGGCCGACGGGCATCGCGGCTACGTGGTGTGTCCGTCGATCGGCACGGAGCCGAACGCTGCGCGCGGCGACGAGGCCGATGACCAGGCGGTCGATCACTCGGTTGCGGCGACGCTGGAGTCGGTGCGCCGGGCGCTGCCCGACGCGCGGGTGGCCGCGGTGCACGGTCGCATGGAGGGGGCCGAGCAGCGTCGCGTGCTCGACGGCTTCCGCAGCGGCGAGACCCAGGTGCTCGTGGCCACCGTGCTGATCGAGGTGGGTCTCGACGTGCCCGAAGCGACGTTCGTGGTCGTCCCCGACCCGTCGCGCTTCGGCCTGGCGACGCTGCACCAGATCCGCGGGCGGGTGGGGCGCGGTCGCGAGCCCGGGTCGTGTTACCTGTTGGGCCCGGTTCGCGGTCCCACCGCCCGCGCCCGGGTCGACGCCCTGGTGCACAGCGACGACGGCTTCGTCCTAGCCGAGAAGGACCTGGAACTGCGCGGGCCGGGAGAGATGCTCGGGACGCGACAGAGTGGGATGCCGTCGTTCTGCGTGCTCGACCCGGTGCGCGACGTGGCGCTGCTGGCCGAGGCCCGGGTCGAGGCCCTGGCGGCCGCACGGCGGCTGGGCGCCGCCGACCTGCGCCGGCTGCGCACGGTCGTCTTCCCGGAGATGGAGCTGGACGACGAGAACCTGCTGGCGGGGGGCTGACGGCATGGACTGTCACCGGCATCACAGCCCCGACCGCCCGGCGGCCGATGAGCATGGGGGAGGCGCAACGATGAACGACATGTCAGCACCGCAGCACCCGGGACGCGGGATGACGAGCTCACGCCCGAGGTTGCCGCGGCCGGTGAGCTCGCCCACGTGGATGCTGAGCCTGGTGCTCGTCGTGCTCGCCGGCGCGGTCGATGTCGCGGCACAGGCGCAGCCGTTGCCGGACGCCCTGCGCGTCGCGGTGGAACTCGACACCGGCTACGCGGAGCGCTTCGAGGTGCCCGTGGACGACCCCGGCCTGCGGGTGTCGTGCTTCGTCACCCTCGACAACACCGACGACCGCAAGAGCATCACGCTGCACTGGCGCTACCGGCGCGAAGGGGACGGCCCCGAGACAGCCGGCGGCCCTGATCGACACGCCGGCCCGGATGGCACCGGAGGTCCGGGAACTGCGCACGGCCCCGGCGGCGCGGATGGCCACGGCGGCGAAGGCGGTCCCGGCGGCGAGGGCGGCCACAGCGGCGACGGCGGCGACGGCGGCCACAGCGGCGAGGGCGGCCACGGCGGCGAGGGCGGCCCCGGCGACGGGCCGCCGGGCGGCGACGACATGGCCGAACTGCTGGCCCAGCTTCCGCCCGAGATGGTGGCGGCGCTCATGTTCCAGCCCGCCGACGAGGTCGACGACACGTCGGTGCTGTCGTTCCACCCGACCGCCGTGTGCCGCCACGACGCCCGCGCTGACGTGCTCTATGTCGCCGGCTGGATCGCGCCCCTGGGGCGGGTGATCGTCGAGCGCTGGAGCTTCTCCAACGTCGCCCGGGACCCGGTGCCGATGCCCGGCGGCTTCCCCGGGATGATGGTGCGCCCGCCGCTCCCGGCCGTGTCGAAGCAGGTGCTGTTCCTGTCCGACGGCCACGAGCCCCTGGCGCCCGTGGTCGCCATCGCCTGCAACCCCCACGGCGACGACCTGTACCTGCTGGCCCACAGCGCCCCGCGCGAGATCCACACCCTGGACCTGGCCGGCGGGCGTCTGACCCGCGGGCGCATCGTGCTGGGGCACCCCGAATTCCCCGGCATGGCCCGGGCCAACTCGCTGGGGGCCGCCCGGCACAGCGAGCGCGGTCACGTGATCGTGGTGCGCAACCAGCGCCCCTGGGAGCACGCCGTGTCGGTCCGGGAGGAGCGGGTCGTGATCGAGGACATCGATCTGGACGGCCGGATCGACGGCGTGGCGGGGGTGAGCCCGGCCGAGCACCTGGCCCGCTACGCGAGCGGTCGCTGGGTGGGTAGCGGCAAGCCGGAGCGCGCCGCCGACCTACCTCCCGGCGAAGTCGAGCCGTGACTCTCGGGGCAGGGCTCCGCCCGGCGGACGGCTGAGTCAGAGCGTCAACGCCGCGCCATCGGGGGCTCCAACACACGCCCCCTCCGATCGTTATCATTCGCCCGAACCGCCCTGGCAGGGCCTGATTGCGGTCGGATGAGGCGACGCGCCGGTGTGCGCGAGGAGGTGATGGCAGTGTCGGACGTCCTGGAAAGAGGTCAGCGGATCGAGCAGGAGGCGCGCTTCCTGCAGGACCTGGTGGCGGAGGTGGAGCGGGTCGTGGTGGGGCAGCGGCCGCTGATCGAACGGCTGCTGATCGCCCTGCTCGCCGATGGCCACGTGTTGCTGGAAGGCGTGCCCGGTCTGGCCAAGACGCTGCTGGTGCGCAGCCTCGCCCAGGCCGTGGACCTGTCCTTCCACCGCATCCAGTTCACGCCCGACCTGCTGCCGAGCGACCTGACCGGCACCGAGATCTACAGCCCTCAGAGCGGCACCTTCTCGGTGCGCCGCGGGCCGGTGTTCGCCAACCTCGTGCTGGCCGACGAGATCAACCGCGCGCCGGCCAAGGTGCAGTCGGCGCTGCTCGAGTCCATGCAGGAGCGTCAGGTCACCATCGGTGAGGAGACGTTCGACCTGCCGAAGCCGTTCTTCGTGATGGCGACGCAGAATCCGCTCGAACAACAGGGCACCTACCCGCTGCCCGAGGCCCAGCTCGACCGCTTCCTGCTCAAGGTGCTGGTGGACTACCCCTCGGCGGAGGACGAGCGTCGGATCGTCGACCTCATGGCGCGCGCCGCGGCGCGGACCGAAGTGCGGACGGTGACGTCGCTCGAGCAACTCGTCAAAGCCATGGGCATGCTCGACGAGGTCTACATCGACGAGCGCGTCACGACCTACATCGTCGACGTCGTGCGCGCCACGCGGGACCCCGCGTCGATCGGGCTGGACGAGCTGGCGCCGCTGATCGAGACCGGTGCCAGCCCGCGCGCGTCGATCGCGCTGGGCATGTCGTCCCGAGCCCACGCGTTCCTCGCGGGGCGCGCCTACGTGACGCCCCAGGACGTGAAGTCCATGGCGCACGACGTCATGCGCCACCGCATCCTGCTCAGCTACGAAGCCGAGGCGCGCGAGATCCCGGTGGAAGATGTGATCACCGAGGTCCTCGATCACGTCGAGGTGCCGTAGGGCGCCCGGGAGGTTCGCCAGGACATGGTGACCACGGCGTCACGAGACGGAGACGGCTCCGGGGGGCGATCCGACCCTCAGCAGGGGAGCGGTGCGCGCAGCACGGGGACCGGCGCGGGGACCGGCGCGGCGACCGGCCGGGCGGGAGCCGGGTTGGCCGGGAGCACCGGGCTCGCCCGAGGCGAGGACGAGCGGCGCGCGGGCGAGCCGTCCACGGCGGAGATCCTGCGGGCCGTGCGTCGCGTGCAGTTGCGCACGCGCCAGGCGGTGACCGACATGATCGCCGGCGGCTTCCGCTCCGTGTTCCGCGGCAGCGGCATGGAGTTCGAGGAGGTGCGCGAGTACGTGCCGGGAGACGACGTGCGCGCCATCGACTGGAACGTCACGGCGCGCACGGGCCGGCCGTACATCAAGAAGTTCGTGGAGGAGCGCGAGCAGACGGTCATGTTGGCGCTCGACGTGTCGGCCAGCACGCGCCTCGGGAGTCGCGAGCGCAGCGTGCGCGCCGCCGCCGCCGAACTCGCGGCGATCCTGGCCTTCTCGGCGGTGCAGTCGGGCGATCGGGCGGGTTTCCTGGCGTTCAGCGATCACGTGGAGCTGGAGTTGCCGCCGCAGGGCGGGACCAAGCAGGCCTTCCGCATCATCCGCGAGGCGCTCTATCGCGACGCGGAGAGCACCGGCACGTCGGTCGCGGAGGCCTGTGAACACCTGGCCGGCGTGCTCAAGCGCCGCGCCTACATCTTCGTGCTCTCGGACTTCCTCGACGACGGCTTCGAGCGCCCGCTGGGCATGCTGGCCCGGCGACACGACGTGGTGGCGCTGCGGCTGCTGGACGCGCTGCACGGTGAACCGCCCGACGTGGGCCTCGTGCGTTGGCGCGATCCGGAGACGGGCGGGCAGGTCATGCTGGACACGTCGAGCGCGGCGGTCCGGCGGGTCCTCGGTGAGCGCGCCGCCGAACGCACCCGAGACCTGAAGGACGTGCTGGGTCGTCACGGGGTCGACCTGGTGGACATCCCCATGGGAGACCACGTGGTCGATCCGCTCGTCGCCTACCTGCACCAGCGGGAACGGCGTTTGCGATGACCATCTGTTGCAAAGCCGAGGACCGGGCCGGGTCGTGCTCGCGCCGAGCACGCAGCGCGCTCCGGCTCGTGATCTGCGTCCTGGTGACCGCGCTCGTGCTGCCCGTGTGCGCGCAGCCGTCGTCTGCTCAGAACGGCGCGGCTCCCGACGGTGTGGTGCAGGACGGCGCGGTTCAGGGTGGCGCGGTTCAGGGTGGCGCGGTTCAGGATGGCGCGGTTCAGGGTGGCGCAGATCAGGGTGGCGCAGATCAGGGCGGGGCAGATCAGGGCGGGGCGCATGACGGCGTTCCCATCGCGGTGCGCGTGGAGCCGCCCACCGAGCCGGTGCTGCTCGGGCGCTGGTTCGACGTGGTGATCTACGTGGAGCAGCCTGCTGTTCAGGCCGACGGTCTGGAACTCATGGGCGAGGTGCCGTCCGGCGTGCGCGCGCGAGAGCCGCAGCTGACGTCGACCGACGACGGTCACGTCCGGGTGCGCGTGCCGCTGAGCATCGTGGCGGAGGGGCGCTTCGCGTTCGACTCCCTGGCCCTGCAGTGGTTGGTGGCGACGGACACCGGGCAACTGGTGCCCGACGGCCGTCCGCCGATCTCGTTGCCGAGCTTCGAGGTGGAAGTGGGGTTGGGACTGCCGACGGGGACCGCGCCCCGGGTGGCCGAGGCCCTCGATCCCCTGCGCGTCCCGCTCGGAGCGGCCGACCCGCTGCCCTTCTACCTGGTGCTGGGCCTGGCACTGCTGGCGCTGATGCTCTTCGTGGTGCGCTCGACGCGGCACGTGGTCGTGCACGTCCCCCCGCGACCGCCCGAGCTGATCGCCGCCGAGGAGCTGGCGCGATTGCGCGCCCACCTGCCACGCACGTCGACCGAAGTGCAGACCTTCGTGGTGGACGTGAGCGACGTGTTGCGCACCTACATCGGCGCGCGCTTCGACGTGCACGCGCCCGACCTCACGACCGAGGAGTTCCTGGGGCGTGCGAGCGGCCACCCGGCGCTCGACGACCATCGCGGCTCGCTCGAGCCGTTCCTGACCCTGTGCGACCTGGTGAAGTTCGCCCGCCACGTTCCGGGACTCGAACAGGCGCACGGTCTGCTCGGCACCGCGGATGCCTTCGTGGAACACACGCGCGAGGTGAGCGACGCGGAGCTCGCGTCGGCCGATCATGGGGCGCTCGATGGCGACGCGTCCGATGGCCCGGCGTCCGATGGCCCGGCGTCCGATAGCCCGGCGTCGCCCGGCGGAGATGACTCCGGCGGCGACGACCCGGCGCGCGATCACGATCGCGAGGACGCGCCCGGCGCGGCGCGGCCGTCGCAGCCCGCCGAGCCGGCCCGGAGGGGCTTCTGATGATGCTCGGTGATCCGTGGTTCCTGGCGCTGCTGGTGCCCGTGCTGGTCGTGGCCGTGTGGCGCGCACGGCGCCCGGGTGCCGCCGCCGACGGCGGCAGCGAACGCATCCTGGGCGGCGTCCCGGGCAGTTGGCGCAGCCGCACGATGTGGCTGCCCGGCGCGTTGTTCACCCTGGCGGCGATCCTGCTCGTGGGGGCCCTCGCGCGGCCGCTCAAGGGACGCGAAGAGTCCCAGGTGATCACCGAGGGCATCGACATCATGCTCGTGGTGGACGCCTCGTCGTCCATGAGCCGGGCCGGGATCGAGGCCAACCTGTCGAACCTGGTGGTGGTGAAGGAGGTCGTGGCTCGCTTCGTCGAGGCCCGCGAGAACGACCGCCTGGGTCTGCTGAGTTTCGCGGCCTATCCGCGCAGCGAGTGCCCGCTCACGCTCGACAAGCAGGCGGTGCTCGAACAGTTGCAGATGCTCGAGGTGGTGCGCGCGAACTCCGAGGAGGACGGCACGGCGATCGGTGTGGCCGTGGGCTTCGCCGCGTCCAAGCTCAAGGACAGTGACGCCAAGAGCCGCGTGATCATCCTGCTCACCGACGGCGAACAGAACGTGACCACGGTCGACCCGGAGGCCGCCACGCGCCTGTGCAAGGAGCTGGGCATCAAGGTCTACACCGTGGGTGCGGGTCGCGTCGTGATCGACGGGCTCATGGGGCGGCGCGAGGTGCCGCTCAACACCCACCTGCTCGAGTCCATGGCGCGCGATACGGGCGGGCGCTTCTTCCGCGCGCGGGACGGCGCCGCGCTGCAGGCCGTCTACGACGAGATCGACGCCCTCGAACGGACCGAACGGCTCGATGTGCGCTACACGGACTACGAAGACCTCTACCTGTGGTTGATCATCCCCGCCGCGGCGCTGATCGCCCTGGGCCAGTTGCTTTCGCGCGGGCCGTACCTGGAGTTCACCTCGTGAGCTTTGCCCGTCCCGACATGCTGCTGTGGTTGCTGCTGCTGGTGCCCATCGTGGGGTACTCGTTGTGGGCCGTCGCCCGTGCCCAGGGCCGGCGCGCGCGTCTGTTCGGGGGGCTGGCCGGCGAACTCGCGCCGCGCTTCTCCCGCGGGCGTCGGCTGTTGCGTGACAGTCTGGCGGCCCTGGCCCTGGCAGGCACGCTGCTGGCCGCGGCCGGCCCGTTGTTCGGGACGTGGGTGCGCGAAGTCGTGCAGCGCGGCGTCGACGTGATGATCGTGCTCGACACCAGCCGCTCGATGCTGGCCCGGGACATGTCGCCGTCACGGCTCGATCGGGCCAAGCGCGACGTGCGCGGCCTGCTCGAGCACCTGGGTGGCGACCGGGTGGGCCTGGTCACCTTCGCCGGTGACGCCCGTCGCGTGTGTCCGCTCACGCATGACCCGACCAGCTTCCGCGTGTTCCTCGACGACGTCGACACGCTCACGAACGCGCGCGGCGGCACCGCCGTGGGCGAGGGCCTGGAGCTGGCTCTCGACGCGTTCGATCCGGAGGTGCAGGCCCAGAAGGTGATCCTGCTGCTGACCGACGGCGAGGACCACACGTCCGATCCGCCGCCCACGGAGATCGCCTACAACGCGCGCTCCCAGGGCATCCCGATCCACGTCGTCGCCTACGGCACGCCCGATGGCGCGCGCATCTACTACACCGACGAGACCGGTCAACGCCGCCCGGTGGTGGACGATCAGGGCGAAGTCGTCATGAGCACGCCCGACGAGGGGCTGCTGGAGCGCATCGCGGGCACCTCGCGCGGGGCCTTCCTCGCCGCCGATCGGACTGCCTTCCCGCTGGACGAGATCTGGAACAAGCGCATCTCGCAGATGGAGGGCGTCACCCGGGCATCCAGCACGCGCGAAGAGGGCATCGATCGGTTCCAATGGGCGGTCGTGCTGGCGCTCGTGTGTCTGGGGGTCCACGTCTGCCTGAGCGATGGGAGAATGCAGCCATGAGCGCCCGTCACCGCACCAGCGACCGCACGACCCCGTTGCGGCGCTCGACCTGGCTCGTGCTGGCGCTCGTGTGTGCCAGCGCTTCCCTGCACGCCGACGTGGAGCGTGGTCGCGCGCTCGCCCGCCAGGCCCGGAAGCAGTTGCTGGACGGTCGTCCGCAACTCGCGCTCGAGACGCTCGAGCAGGCGCGCGTCGACTGGCCGGGCTCGCCGCTGGTCGCCAACCTGATGGCGGATGCGCTGGCCGCGGCAGATCGTCCGACCGACGCGCTGGTCGAATACGAGAAGGGCATGCAGGACGACTACGTCCACCACGCGTTGTTCAACCGCGCGGTGGCCGGGCACACCGCGACCGAGCGCATGCTGACCGAGGCCGGTGTTCCGGCCGATCCGCAGGGGCTGCCCGAAGATGCCGCTTCGGGGCAGATGCTGGAGGTGATCGAGCAGGGCATCGAGATGCTCGACACGGTGCGTCACGACTTCGTGTCGGCGCTCGACCTCCAGTACGACGCGCCCACGGGCGAGTCGATCGCCGCCGTCAACCGGCGCATCGCCGATCTGGAGGAGATGGCCGAACTGCTGCGCCAACAGCAGGAAGAGCAACAGGATCAGGAGCAGCAGGAGGAGAACGAGGACGAGCAGTCCCAGGACGGCGACGATCAACAACAGGATCAGCAGCAGGACGACCAGCAGGACGAGCAACAGGACGAAGAGGAACAGGAACAGGAGCAGGAGCAGCAGCAGGACCAGTCGTCCGAGGATCAGGAGTCGCAGCCGCAGGACGACGAGGGCGGCGAGCAGGATGAGCCGCAGCCGGCGTCCCTGAGTCCCGAACAGATGCAGCGGCTGCTCGATCAGCTCGAGGAGCTGGAGCAACGCGCGTTGCAACTGCAGAAGGCGAAGCAGTGGCGCGAACGCGAGAAGGCGGAGCGGGATTGGTGAACGGCTGCGTGACCCTGCTCGCCCTGCGCCGCGCCGGCTTCGTGTCGGCCGTGCTCCTGTGGGCGTTCCTCGTCCCCGGCGTCGGGCGCGCGTGGGCGCAGGAGGTGGAGTTCTCGGTGCAGGTCGAACCGCGCACGGCCGAGGTGGGCGAACTGGTGCGCGTGGTGGTGACGGCCGAGGGCGCCGGCGCGGCCGATTGCGCCCTGCTCGAGACGCCCGTCCTGCCGGGCCTCACGCTCACACCGGTGGGGCCGCCGGAGAGCTCCCAGAGCCTGGTGGCGGTGAACGGCCGCGTCTCCCGCACGATCAAGACGATCTGGCGCTTCCAGTTGGTGCCGCGTGCCGAGGGGCTGCTGGAGCTGCCGCCCTTCCGCCTCGAGTGTCGCGGGGAGGCGCTGGACACCGAGCGCACGAGCGTGTTCGTCACGCCGGCCACCGACGAACGCGACCGCGTGCGACTCACCGTGGAGTCTTCCGATGTCACCGTGTGGGTGGGCCAGATCTTCCACCTGGACCTGGCCGCGTACCTGGACGAGGACGTCACCGAGAAGCTGCTCGACGGCGGCTGGTATCTCGACCTGCCGTGGTTCGACGGGCTCACCGGGCTCGTGCGCCTCGACGCCGAGACGCCGCGCAACAACCTGCGCCACGTGCCGCTCAGCGACGGCCGCCGCAAGCTGGGCATGGAGATGTCGGGTGTGAGCACCGACGGCCGCACCTGGATCCGGCTGGCGTTGCGCGTGCCCATGCTGGCCAGCCGGTCCGGGCACCTGGAGATCCCCGCCTCGCGCTTCGTGGCCAAGATCGCCACCGGGTTCGAGCGCCAGCGGGATCCGTTCTCGATCTTCGGCGGATCGCGCCAGGTGGTGACGCGCGCCATCGTGGCCGAGTCGATCGCGCCCGCGCTCGTGCTGGACGTTCGCGAGCCGCCGCTCGACACGCGCCCCCGGGCGTACACCAACGCGGTCGGGAGCTTCGAACTCAAGGGGGCGGCGCTGCCCCGTTCGGTGCGCGTCGGCGACCCGGTGACGATCTCGCTCAAGCTCACCGGCGAGGGCAACCTCGAGTTCCTCGAGTGGCCCCCGTTCGACGAGTTGAGTGAGGACTTCCGCATCTTCGGCAAGGAGGAGCAGGACACGGGCGACGCCCGGGTGATCGCCATCGAGGTGTCGCCCAAGAGTTCGCGCGTGACCGAGATCCCGAAGCTCGAAGTGGGCGTGTTCGATCCCGAGCAGGGCGACTACGAGGTGCTGAGCGTGGGGCCGTTCCCGTTGGAGGTGACTGCCGACGCCAACGAGGGCCTGGCCGAACTCAGCGTCCCGGACGAGATCCTCAACGACCTGGAGACGATCCGCGAACGCTTGCCGGCGCCGATCGAGGGTCGTCGGCCGGCGTGGCTCTGGGTGCTGCCCGGGCTGCTGTTGTTCGCCGGCGTGGAGCTGCGCGGACGCGTCAGCCGTTGGCGCGCGGCGAACCCCGAGGCGATTCGTCGTCGCGGCGCGCGGCGCGCGCTCGAAGAGGAACTCAAACAGGTCGATGGCGTCGGGGACGTGGCCGCGGCCTTCGCGCGCTTCCTGGCTGCGCGCCTGGGCGGCCCACCGGCGGGACTCAGCGCGCAGGAAGCCGCCGAGCGCCTCGACGACGAGGAACTCGCCGACGAACTGTGCCGGACGGTGGCCGTGTGGGAAGCCGCCTACCTGGGCGGCAGCCAGCTCGACACCAACATCGCCTGGTCCGAAGCTCGCCACCTCGCCGAACGCGTGGAGCAGACGACGTGAAGGCTCCGCGCTCCCTCGTCGTCATTCGCCTCGTGCTGTCGACGCTGCTGCTGTGCTCGGCCGCCCGTCTCGCGAGTGCGCAGGAGGCCGCTGGCGGTGTGACGAACGGCGCGCCGGAGACTTCGACGGCGGGTGCTGTGGCCGCAGACGGTGCGGCTGCCGGTGGTGATGCCGGTGGTGATGCCGGTGGTGCGGTCGGTGATGCGGTCGGTGATGCGGCCGGTGATGCGGCGGCTGCTGAGGAAGCGGCGAGCCGGGAGGCGGTGGACGAACTCTTCGAGCGGGCGGTGGCGGTGTATCGCGCCGGCGACTTCGTGCGGGCCATGGGCCTGTTCGCGGCGGCCGCCGAACTCGAGCGGGATGGGCCGCGTCGCGCGCTGTGTCACGGCAATGCCGGCACGGCGGCGGCGCGCGGCAATCGTCTGGGCGAGGCGGTCTGGCACCTCGAGTCGGCGCAGCGGCTCACCCCCCGCGATCCCACCGTCGAGCTGAACCTGGCCCAGGTGCGGGCGCTCGTGGGCACCGGGGAGACCGAGGCATCGCACTTCACCGAGGCCCTGCTGCGCATGCCGCTGTGGCTCACGCCGGCCGAGGTCGAGTTGGCCGTGGCGGGGCTCGTGGGTCTGGCGCTGTTGGTTGCGGCCCTCTGGCGTCTGGCGGGCGGCGGGGGGGGTGAGGCACGCGGACCTGCCCGTCCCCTGGGCTGGCTGGCGGTCGCCTTGCTCGTGATCGCGCTGGGCGCGTGGGCCTGGGACCGCAGCGTGCGCCGGGCGGCGGCGCGCGACGCCGTCGTGGTGACCGAGATCGTCGCGGTGCGCGGTGAACCCCAGGACGACGGGCGCGTGCTGTTCCGCCTGAGCGCAGGTGCCGTGGTGGGGGACGAGGAAGTGCGCCGCGGTTGGCGCCTGATCGAGACCAGCGAAGACGCGCGCGGCTGGGTCCCGCTCGACGCCGTGCGCCCGCTCACCGCGGGAAGCTGACACTTTCGTCCGCCGCGCGCCCGCTCGCTGCAGCAAGTCGCGCGCGACCCGGCACCGCAAGCTGATCACGGCCCGGCACCGCAAGCTGAGCACGGCCCGGTGCGTCGAGCCGAGCGCGGTCCGGTGCCCAGCGGTCGGTTGCTAGAAGACGGCGGTGTTGAGGCTCAGCAGGAACTCGGCGTTGCTGCCGGTCTTCTTCATCTTCTGGAGCAGCTTCTCCATGGCGTCCACCGGCGGTACGTCCGCCAGGGCCACGCGCATCTTCTTCACCAGGCTGGCCTCGGCCGGGTCGAGCAGCAGGTCCTCCATGCGCGTGCCCGACTTGTTGATGTCGATGGCGGGGAAGATGCGCTGTTCGGAGACGGCGCGGCTGAGCACGATCTCCATGTTGCCGGTGCCCTTGAACTCCTCGAAGATCACCTCGTCCATGCGCGAGTTGGTCTCGATCAGCGCGGTGGCCAGGATCGTGAGTGATCCGCCGCCGTCGATGTTGCGCGCCGCGCCGAACAGGCGCTTGGGCTTCTGCAGTGCGTTGGCCTCGAGGCCGCCGGAGAGGATGCGGCCGCTGGTGCGCGCGGCCGCGTTGAAGGCGCGACCCAGGCGCGTGAGCGAGTCCATCAGCAGGACCACGTCGGCACCGGTCTCGACCAGGCTGCGCACCCGTTCGGTGACGCGATCGGCAACCTGGATGTGCCGTTGGGGCAACTCGTCGAAGGTCGAGAAGATCACCTCGCCGCGCACCGAGCGGACCATGTCGGTGACCTCCTCGGGACGCTCGTCCACGAGGAACACGACCAGCTTCGCCTCCGGGTAGTTCTCGGCGATGCCGTGGGCGATCGACTTGAGCATCATCGTCTTGCCCGAACGCGGGGGCGACACGATCAGGCCCCGTTGGCCGAAGCCCACGGGGGCCACGAGGTCCACCACGCGGGTGGAGAAGTCGCGCGCGTCCTCCGTCTCGAGCAGGATGCGACGGTCGGGGAAGACGGCCGTGAGTTCGTCGAACGGCTTCCACTTCGCAGCTTCGTCGGGCGAGCAGCCGTTGACGCGGCGCACGTCCTTGAGGGCGAAGTACTTCTCCTTGCGGCGCTCGGTGCGCACGCGGCCCATGATCGTCATGCCGGCGCGCAGGTCGTGCTTCTTGATCATGTCCCGCGCCACGTACAGGTCGTCGGGCGACGAGAGGAAGCTGTTGCGCGAGCTGCGCAGGAAACCGTAGCCGTCGGGCAGGACTTCGAGCTGACCCTCGCCGTGCACTTCCACGCCGGCCTTCTCGGCCGAGCGCATGAGCAGCACCAGCAACCAGCTCCGGTCGTAGCCCTCGTGCGCGTGGATCCCGTAGTGGCGCAGGCGCTCGACGAGCTTGGGCATGGGCTCGTCGCCCAGCTCGGAGAGCACCAGCGGCACACCCGACGCGGTCGTGCCGGGCAGCGGCGGCGCCTTCTTCACATGGATCGGGCGGTAGCCGTCGTCGCCGTCGGACGGCGCGGGACTGTCGGCGTCCTCGTCGCCGTCGCTCGTGTCGGGGGCTTGCCCCTCGGACGACGTGTCCTGCTCGTCGAAGAGGTCGCCCTGGGCAGGCGCCGGTTGGGAGGACTTGCCGGCTCGCGACGGCGAACTGGCGGACTTGCGACGGGTACGTGCCATGGGTTCCGGCGGTGCAGGATGGGGGTGGGGATCGGGATCGATGTCCCGGAGGTCGGTTGGAGGAGGGGCGGCCGAGTGTGCCGCGCGCGGAGAGGGACGCGCCTCGAGAGCGGTCGGTCCGCGAGTCGTGGGCCTGGAGCCGATTTCAGGAGGCCCCTTCCCCGGGGCGTAGCGGCCAGGCCGTAGGTGTTGTCCTAGATGGATGGAGGGGTGACGCCGATCCGCTCGAGCAGGGCGTCCACCGAACGCTCAAGATCCTCGATCGTTCCGTTGTTTTCCAGTACGTGCTCGGCGCGGGAGCGCTTGGCGGACAGGTCGGCCTGCCGTGATTCGCGTCGGGCCCGCTCGCCGGGGTCCCAGTTCCGGCTCCGCGCCCGGGCTTCGCGCAGGGATTCGCTCGCCTCCACGAAGATCCAGGTGCTGACGAGGGCCGCGAGGGGCGATTCCAGGAGCAGCGGCACGTCGAGCACCACCGGCGCGTCTCCGGCTGCCCGGAGCTGTTCCAGCAGTCGTTCGCGCACACGGGGGTGAACGATCCCGTTCAGATCGGCCGTGGATCGCGGATCGCGGAAGGCCCGATCGGCGAGCGCCGCCCGGTCGAGGGAGCCGTCCCCGGCCAGGATCGCCTGCCCGAAGCGCTCCACCAGGGCCTCCAGGATGGCCGGCTCCCGGACGGCCTGTCGAGCTTCGGCATCGGCATCCAGCACCGTCAGCCCCCGCTGGGCCAGGATCGACGACACACGGGACTTCCCGCTGGCCACACCACCGACGATGCCGATCACTTCGCCCATTGCCCGCCCAGGATAGCCCGTCCGCGCTCGGGCCCGCCCTGCTCGAAGCGGCTCGGGGCCCGAGCCCGGCCCGAGCCTGGCCGGAGCCTGGCCGGAGCTTGGCCGGAACGCGGGCCGGAACCCGGGCCGGAACCCGGGTTGCGGCCGGGTCTTCGGCCCACGTTGCCGCTGTGTGGGGCCCTGCCTATAATCCGCCACCTGCGGTCGGCGGCCGAGGATCCGCGCCTGGTGGCGATGCCATACGGCGCGGGGTTGGACGCCGGCCCGGACCCCCGCCGCGAGCCGTCCGGCTCTCGACCCGTTCTGCTGGAGAGGCCTTGTGAGCCCATCGATGAGTCCACGGTCCCGCACCGTCCGTCTGCAGGTGCCGGTTCGACGCTCGGAACTCGGCGCGGCGTCGCTGCTGATCCCCTTCATCGTCACGATCATCTTCATGTTCGTGGCCTTCGCGCTGTTCTGGACGTCCAACCAGGACATCGCCCGCTGGCAACAGGCGGAGGCGGACGCCAAGGTGCAACTCGCCGACATGACCAAGGACCGCGACGAACTCATCGCCGCGCAGGACGCACTGTCCGAGGTCCTGGGCTACCGCGACGAGGCCGTGCTGGGCAGCCAGTCCGATGCACAGGCCATCGCGGCCGACCTCGAGGCCGTCCGGGGCATGACCTCGGTGGGCGATTCGGATGTGACGGTCGAGAAGATCGTCGCGGGTCTGCGTGCGACGGTGCAGAACACCCGCGCGGCCGTGGCCACGGCCGAGAGCGACCTGGCGGCGGCGCAGTCGGCGCGACAGGCGGCCGAAGCGGCGTCCTCCACGCTGGAGGGCAACTACCAGCAGCAGTTGGCGCAACTCAACCAGCAGCTCCAGGATGACGCGGCTACGGCCAGCGCCGCCGAGCAGCAGCTCCAGTCGCGTATCGATCAGCTGCTGGCATCGGAGCGCACGACGGCCAACTCGTTGACCACCGCCCAGCAGGACCTGGGTGACCTGCAGGTCGATCTGGACCGCACCAGGTCCAATGCCGATGCGACGATCAAGGCACTCGGCACCAAGCGCGTCGACGCCGAGCCGGAGGCCCCCGACGGGGCGATCCTGGCGGTGGGTCGCGACGGCGGCACGGCCTTCATCGACCTGGGCGGTCGCGACGACCTGCGTCGCGGCACGCGCTTCGAGGTCTTGCGCCGCGGCCAGGGCGGGACCCTGCGTTCGGTTGGCCGGGTCGAGGTCCAGGAAGTCGACAGCGCCATGGCGCTGGTCGGCGTGCTCGGGACGCCGGATCCGTACGACCCGATCCTGCCCGGCGACCTGATCCGCAACCCGCACTTCACCAAGGGCCAGGAGACGCGCTTCTACCTGATCGGTGACTTCCCGCTCTCCATGAGCCGCGAGTTCATCGGACAGCGCCTCGACGAACTCGGCGCGCGGCTCGACGACTCGCTCGGCGTGAGCACCGACGTGGTGGTGCTGGGGCACGAGAGCCTGACCAACGACGAATTCGCCCAGCCGCTCACCGAGACCGACGAATACGTCCTGGCCGAGAAGCTGGGCCTGCGTCTCATGCGTCTCGACGAGCTGGCGCAGTACCTGCGCTACTAGTCGGCACGCTCGTTACGTCCACGCCGGGTCCCCGCACGCGGGGCCCATCCGGCATGTGTCGCGGTGGGGTCTGAGATGCGCGTCGATGTGGCGCTGACCCAGACGCTCGCGCCGCCGGTCGATCCGCGACGCCAGGTGGTGGTGATCGACACGCTGCGTTTCACCAGTGCGCTGGTGTGCGCGCTCGCGGCCGGCTGTGATGGCGTGCAACCCGTGGCCGAGGTCGAGGACGCGCGACGTGTCGCGGCCGACCTGGACGCCGTCCTGGGTGGCGAACGCGGCGGCCTGCCGCCCGACGGCTTCGACCTGGGCAACTCCCCGGAGGAGTACGACGCCGAACGCTGCGCCGGTCGCCGCGTGGTGTTGTCCACCACCAACGGCGCCTACGCCGTCGACCGCGCCCGCGGTTCGCAACGCGTGTTCGCGGCGTCGTTGCTCAACGCGGAGGCCACCGCGCGAGCGCTGGCCGATGGTGCGGAGCGGGCGTTGGCCGAGAGCGGTGGGCCGGCGCTCGCCGATGGCCCCGAGCGTGGGTTGGCCGATGCGGCAGAGCGGGCGTTGGCCGGCGGCGCCAAGCGTGCGCTGGCCGATGGGGCAGAGCGGGCGCTAGCCGGCGGCGAGTCGG
>JAJDEQ010000088.1 GCA_029259695.1 Planctomycetota bacterium | reverse complement strand
CTCGTGCTCGGCAGCCTGGGTGAGCTTGTCTTCGTCGCCGGCATCCATGCGGAAGCCTGCGCGGAACTGCGGCGGCAGGTTCTCCGGCTTGAAGCGCGCCTTGCTGAAGAAGTTGACCGTGGCGACCTGCTGGATGTCGTCGAGCCGGCGCTCCCGCGCCTCGAGCTCGAGCAGCTCGAGCACGTCGTGGTCGTGCACCTGCAGGAAGGTCTTCATGTCGACCACTGAACGGTGCAGCGGGTCGACCAGGTCGTACATGGCAACCCACTCGTTGGCCATGCGCAGTTGCATGTACTGCGAGACCCGAGCGTCGAGGGAAGCGCGGCCGAAGCCGTCCCCATCTTGGAGGCTCTTGAGCTGCCAGCCGCCGTAGGCGACGGCCCCGACCAGCACCACCATCAGGAGGCGCCGGATACCGTTGTTGCTGTTCTGTGAGTTGGTCACTGGGAGTCTCCGTTCCGAACGCCGAGGTCGGGAAGTTCCAGGACCCGCACCCCTCCAAAGCCAACGAACGCGATTTCGTCCCGCCCATCTCCTGTCACGTCGCCCGGTGCCACGTTGATCACGCCCACCGTGCCTGCGATGCGCCCCAGGCGCTCGAAGCGTCCTGGAGCCACCATGTCGATGATGTTGATGCCCGCCTTGCCGGCCGCCACGATCGAGAGCGGTCCGGTCGAGTGGATCCGCGCGAAGGTGGCGTCGAAGTAGGGCTCGTCGTCGGGGAGGCCTTCGCCCCAGCTGACCCACTCGGCGCCGTCCCAGCGGAACAGCGACAGGGCGGGGTGCCCCTCGTAGGTCATGCCGGCGACCAGCAGCTCCTTGATGCCGTCGCCGTCCAGGTCCGCCGCGTCGACGGCGAGTTCGGAGCCACCGATCTCGGGGGCGACGAAGCCGTCCGACGTCTCGTCGAACATGTCGGTCTCGGGGTCGTAGCGCCACACGTGCACGCCGGTCAGGGTGGCGGCGACGAGTTCGAGCTTGCCGTCGTCCTCGAGGTCGATCAGCTTCACCTCAGAGCCGTACTTGCCCTCGGGCAAGAGCGTCCAGGTGCGGTTGAAGTGCCCGTTGCCGTCGTTGCGGTAGACGTACAGGCCGCCACCCTGGGGGTAGAAGCCCATGATGGCCATGTCGATGAAGCCGTCGTCGTCCACGTCGCCGAGCGCGACGTCGGAGCAGATCACGGTGAGGTCGTCGACGCCGGCGGAGTCGGTCTTCCATTTGCCCTTCGAGTCGCCGAAGAACACGTGGGGTGTGACGTCGTGACCGGAGAAGGCGATGTCGAGGTGACCGTCGCCGTCGATGTCGGCCACGTCCGAGCCGCCGTAGCTCATGTCGCGGCGCATGCCCGTGGTGGCTTCGGTCCAGCCGCCCTCGCCGTCGCCGAGCCAGACGTAGATGCCTTCGGCGGGCGTCGAACGATCCCAACGGCGGATGGACGACACGAGGTCGAGCTCGCCGTCCTGGTTCAGGTCGATCAGCGCCGAGTTGCCGCGCCAGTGTCCGCTCTGCGGCAGGTTGTCCGAGAGCGAGGTGGCCACGATCTCGCGAGCCTCATTGGGTGTGAACAGCGGAGCTTCACGTTCCGCTCGCGCTTCCTCGCGGAGCGCCGTGATCTCGGCCTCCTGCTCGGTGGCCTCACCCAGCTCCTGGTATGTGACGACGCCGGCGATTGCCAGCAACCCCACTACCGTCCATTCGATCTTCGCGGTCATTCCGTGAGCACTCCAGTGTGTTGAAAGTCGTCCAATGCGTGCGCGACCACGGCGTGTGGTCGATGCGTACGGGTCAGACTCTCTCTCCTGTCGTGCACGTCTCTTCTGGTTGCGATCGGATCAGGTGGTGGTCCTGAGCGGCGAACAGTGGGATGCGACACGCGGTCGCACAGTCCTTCTTCCCACTCGCTGGTGTCGCTGCTGCCCTGATCCGTCTCGATGCGTTTGTTCCCTGTGGTGCCCGGAGAGCGTTCTCCGGAAGTGATCCCACCGCCCAAATATCTATCTCCCTTTATCCAAGGTGTCAAGCAAACCAGTTGCAAATACAGCAGGGAGGGAGGGGGACCTGGGAAGGCTATCCCGGGACCCAGGGGGGTGCGGCCGGAGGGCGCATTCCGGTAGGCGTGATCGGAGGCCCCGGCCCCCGGCGGTCCGGCCCCTCGCAGGGCCCTTCGATTGCTCATCGGTGAAGCATCAGCAGGTGTGATCAAGGCGCGGTGAGGATAGGGGGCGCGGTTCGTGCGGGGCATACGCACATGCGCCCGGTCGGGGGGGGTGGAAGGAGCACGGTCCGTGGGGGACTACGGGAAGGGGCAGGCGGTTCTCGACCGCACGCCGGATCCCGACCACGATCCCGATGGAGGCGGCGAGGTCGACCGACGGGTTCGTTACTCGGGGCGCAGGTCGAGGGTGTCGCCGGGGGGGCCGGGGCGCGGCGCGTCGGCGTGGCCCGGGGTGCCGGCCGGGGCGAGCACGCTGATGTCGGGCAGGTTGCGGAAGCGGCCGTCGTGGTCGAGGCCGTAGCCCACCACGAAGACGTCGGGGATCTCGAAGCCCACGAAGTCCGCCTGGACCGGTGTGCTGCGTCGGCTCGGCTTGTCGAGCAGCGCGACCAGGCGCAGGCTCGCCGGTGAGGCCGCGCGGATGAGGGTGCTCAGGTGGGCCAGTGTGCGCCCGGTGTCGAGGATGTCGTCCACCAGCAGCACGTGGCGATCGCGCAGCTCGGCGAGACCGTCGGCCTGCACCTGCAACTCGCCGGGGGCGGTGGCCTGGGCGTGGTATGAACGGGCACTCACCGTGTGCAGGCGCACGGGCATGTCGAGTCGGCGGATCAGGTCGGCCGTGAAGACCAGGGCGCCGTGCAGGACCGACACCACCGTGAGCTCGTGTGCTCCGTAGCGCTCGTTGATCTCCGCGCCCAGCCGAACGACGGCGGTGCGGATCTGCGCTTGGGAGATGAGCGGGGTGCGGGGCATGGCGTGGGGCGCTCGGTGCGTGGTGCCCGCCGAGGTTAGGCCAAGCGACGAACTCGCTCAACGGCCGGGGCGCTCGTAGAGTGGGGCCCACGGCAGACGGCCAAGGTGTGCGGTCGGCACGGACGCGTGCGCACCGGGCGCAACCCGTGGTCGACGCGTGCACCCGAAGCGCTCGCCGCGCGGAGTCCGCCGATGGTCGAGCCCCACGTGTTTCGTCGCTACGACATCCGCGGACGAGCCGGCGACCAGATCAGCGAGTCGCTGGCGTGGGGTGTGGGCCGTGCGCTGGGAGCACGCATCCACGCAGCCGGCGGCCGCGATGCCGCGGTGGGGCGCGACGTGCGTCATTCGTCCCCGGTTCTGAGCGGACGGGTCGCGGCAGGTCTGCGCGACGCGGGTCTGCAGGTGCGGGACCTGGGCACCGTCCCCACGCCGGTGCTGTACCACGCGGTGCACCGCCTGGGCCTGGGCGGGGGCGTCATGGTGACGGCCAGTCACAACCCGGCGGGGGACAACGGCTTCAAGCTGTGTCTGGGGAGCGAGCCGTTCGACGGCGACGGGATCCAGGAGCTGCGAGTGGTGATCGAGGCCGGCGAACGGGACCCGTCGGGCCTGGCGCCCCGAACCGGCGGGACGATCACCCCGCTGGACTACCTGCCGGACTACCTCGACGAGCTGTCCCGTCGCTTCGAGGGCCTGGGCGCCCTGCGGGTCGCTGTGGACTGCGGCAACGGGGTCATGGGGCCGGTGGTGGTGCCGTTGTTGAGGCGCCTGGGGGTCGACGTCGCGCCCCTGTACTGCGAACCGGACGGGGACTTCCCCAACCACGTGCCGGACCCGGAGGTGCCCGCCTACATGCAGGACCTGGGCCGCCTCGTCGTCGAGCGCGGGGCCCAGCTCGGCCTCGGCTTCGACGGAGACGGGGACCGCCTGGGCCTGCTGGACGAACGCGGACGCAAACTCTCGGCCGACTGGCTGCTGGCGCTCTTCGCGCGAGAGGTGCTCGTGCACCACCCGGGCGGCGTCGTGCGCTACGACGCCAAGTGCTCCGACTTCCTGGAGCGGGACGTGCGCGCCCACGGCGGCGTTCCGGTGATGGGCGAGACCGGGCACTCGTTGCTCAAGCGCGATGTGGCCCGGCTCGACGCCGTGTTGGGCGGGGAGTTGTCGGGCCACATCGTGTTCAACCGGGGCTACCTGCCCATCGATGATGCGCTGTACGCCGCCCTGGTCCTGCTCGAGCTGGTCGCGCGGCGAGGCGTCCCGGTCTCGACCCTGTTCGCCGATTTCCCGGAGCTCGTCTCCACGGCCGAGATCAAGCTGGCGTGCGCGGAGCAGGCCAAGTTCGCCGTGGTCGACGCGCTCGCGCGGCAGCTCTCGGCCGAGCACGACGTGGCGACGGTCGACGGCGTGCGCGTGCGGCTCGCCCAGGACACCTGGTTCCTGGTGCGCGCCAGCAACACGAGCCCGTTCCTCACGGTGCGCCTGGAAGCGCCCACGGTCGAGGCCTTCCGGGGCGTCGGCCGGCTCCTGCTGGATGCCCTGGCGTCGCACGAGTCGGTGGACCGGTCCCCGCTGGCCGCGGCGCTGGAGTGATCGCGCGGGAGGGCGACGTTGGACGTCCGCTGCGAGCGTGCGTGCGCCGGTGCCTCCCCGCCAGTTGCTAACGTGAGTGCGATGGGATCGAGACGGAGCAGGCGAGTTGCGGCGTGGGCGACCCTGGGGACCTGCTGCGTCCTCCTGTCGAGCGCCTGCGCCGGGGCGTCCTCCGCCGGCGGGGCGACGCTGGCAGCCCCCGCCGCCGCGCCGAGCACGCCCTACGTGCTGGTGCTCGGCACCGCACAGGACGGGGGGTTGCCCCAGATCGGTTGCCTGCTCCCGTGCTGCGAGCGGGGCCGCGAGCAGCCGGGCGCACGACGCCTGGTGACGTCGCTGCTGCTGGCGGACCCACGCAGCGGCCGACGCTGGTTGTTCGACGCGACGCCGGACCTGGCCGAGCAGGTGGAGCGGGCGCGTGACCACCCGCCCGATCGCTCGCGCCTCACCGGGGCGCCCGGAGGCGGACGACCGCCGTTGTTCGAGGGCGTCTTCCTGACCCACGCGCACATGGGCCACGTGGCCGGGCTGCTCCAGTTCGGCCGCGAGGCCTACGCGACGCGCGACATGCCGGCCTACGTCTCGGCGGAGATGGCGGGCTTCCTGTCGCACAACGGACCCTGGAGCCTGCTCGTGGACGGTGGGCACCTGCGGCTGGAGCAGATGGCCTCGGGGCACACGCGGCAACTGGCCGAGGACCTGTCGGTGACCGCCCTGTCGGTGCCCCATCGACCGGAGTTCTCCGACACGCTGGCCTTTCTCGTGCGGGGGCCGCGGCGCGCCGTGCTGTATCTGCCCGACATCGACAAGTGGGAACGCTGGGACACGTCCATCGAGAGCGTGCTCGAGCAGGTGGACGTGGCCTTGCTCGACGGCTCCTTCTACGCCGACGGCGAGATCCCCGATCGCAGCATGGCCGACATCCCGCACCCGTTCATGGTCGAGTCGTTGCGGCGCTTCGCCGGACTCCCGGCGAGCGAGCGGGCCAAGGTCGTCTTCACCCACCTCAACCACACCAACCCCGCCGCCGATGCCCACAGCGCGGCGGCGCGAGCCGTGCGGCAGGCGGGCATGTCGATCGCGCGTGACGGCCTCGTGATCGAACTCTAGCCCGGACTTCTCACCAGCTCCTGCTGCGGACACGCCTGGCGCAGCAGGAAAGTCCGGGCTCGCGGGCGGCGGGCGCCGATCGGGCCCGAGCGCGGTCTGTCAGCACCGACGAACTCAGCGGATGTAGCCGAGTTGGCGCATGGCCTCTTCCTCGGCGGGGTCGAGGGTCTTGCTGCGCGGTGCGATGCCGCTGGCGCGGTGGCGCCGTTCGGCTGCCGTCATGAGCTCGAGCAGTTCCTGCACCATCTCGGGGCGCGCCGCGGCCAGGTCCTCGCGCTCGCCGGGGTCCGCTTGCAGGTCGAACAACTGCAGGGCGACCCGCTCCGGGCTGCGCAGGCGGATCAGCTTGTAGCGGCCGCGACGGTAGGCCGTGTGGCCGCTGATCGTGCCCTCGATCAACACATCGGGTGCCGCGCCGTCTTCGTCCCCGGCGAGTCCCTGCAGGAACGGCACGAGGCTGCGACCGTGAACCATCGGGCGCGGCGGCAGGCGCAGCAGGTCGAGCAGGGTCGGCACCACGTCCTCCAGACGGGCCGTGGCCTGGACGTCGCGGGCTTCCGGCGTGAGCGGCGGGTAGGCGATGAACAGCGGGACGCGCACGAGCTCCTCGTAGACCGTCTGGCCGTGCAGCCAGCCGCCGTGCTCGTGGAACTCCTCGCCGTGGTCGGAGGTCACGATCACGATCGAGTTGTCGAGCAGTTCGCGCGCGCGCAATTCGTCGAGCACGGCGCCGACCTGCGCGTCCAGGAAGCGGATCTCCCCGTCATAGCGGGCGATCATGTTGTGTCGCTCGGCCTCGCTGATGGGCCATTGGTCGCGGATCGCCGGGTCGGTGATGCGTCGGCCGGCGAAGCCCGGGTCGAAGGCCTCGTCGTGAGGCGCGGGCGGGTCGTAGGGCTGGTGCGGGTCCTTGTAGTGCAGGTAGAGGAAGAAGCTGCGTTCGCGCACCGAGTCCAGGAACGGGATGACCCAGTCGTTCAGTTCGTCGGCGCGGGTCAGGTCGCTGACCTTGGCCACCAGCAGTCGCCCCAGGCTCGACGGGTGCAGGCGGTACGGCGGGAGGCTGCGTTCGGAGACGACCCAGTCCGCGCCGCGGGTGAAGCCGAACGCGCCGGACACGGCGAAGTTGCCGGTGAAGTAGCCGCTGACGTAGCCCGCGCCGCCCAGCATCTGGGCCAGGGTCTCGACCTCGTCCGGGAGCACCGCGGCGATGGCGTTGGTCTGGTGGGCGATGGGGTGCAGGCCCGAGAGCAGGGTCGCGGTGGACGGCGGGGTCCAGTGGGCCGGCGCATAGGTGTGCTGGAAGCGGACGGCGTCGAGTGCGTCGAGTCGCGGTGACGTGGTGCGCGCGTAGCCGTAGGAGGAGAGGTGGTCGGCGCGCAGGGTGTCGAGCACGATCAGCACCACGTTGGGGCGCGGGCCGACGCGCGCGCGATTGTCGGGCCACGGGCCCGGTGCACCGGGGAACAGGGTGTCGGCGCAGCGCAGGGCGCACAGGCTCCAGAGCACGAGCGCCGCGCACGCACCCGGAACGCCGAGCGCCGGGAGTCGTCGCGCGAGCCGAGCGACGACCCAGCCCGGCAGCAACCCGAGCGCGAAGGCCAGCAGCCCGATGCCGGCGTTGGTGGGCGACACGAGGGGCACGCCGTGCACGAAGCGCTGGCTGGCCCAGATGGCGAGCGGCAGGGCCACGGCTCCGGCGGTGAGCAGCGCGGCGAGCCAGGGGATGCGGCGGCTGCTCGGACGGGTCCACGGCAGGGCGCTGAGCAGGGCCCAGGTGGGCAGGCCCAGGGCGAGCAGGACCAGCGGGTAGAAGCAGGCCACGCTGAGCGGGTCAGCGCCTCCGTGCGCACGGCTGACGACGGCCTCGGCCAGTCCCCAGCACGCGCCCAGCCCGGCGATCACGACGAGTGCCGTGCCCGTGCTCCGGGGCGGCTGTCCCTCTGCGCCCGGCGTCACGGTGCGCGGGCCCCGCGCGGATCGCGCGCGACGACGTGAGGAGCCAGGACGCGACGCATGGGCGACAACGTACCACCTGCCAGCTCGGCGTGGATCTCCGCGGCGGCCCCGGGCTTGTGGGTGCCCGCCGGGATCGGCAACCTCGCCCCCATGGAGCAACGGCGGCGGTCACGGTGTGCGCGCGCGGGGGCCGGTCCATGGTTGGCGCTGGCAGCCGTCTGGGTCTGGGCTGCGTGCGGCGTGCTGCCGGTGGATCCCGTGGCGTCGTCGTCGGGGGGCGCGGTGTCGGGGGGCGCGGTGTCGGGGGGGGCGGTGTCGGCCGAGGCTGACGGCGGTCCGGCTCGCGTGGTCGTTCACGGCCGGCTCGGCGGTGCGTGGTTCAACCGCAGCGGGGTCGAGGTCGTGGCCGTGGACGGCCGGCCGGTGTCGGCGGCGTGGCGCACCGGGGTCAGCCTGGCACCCGGGGTGCACACGCTGCGGGTTCGGGGAGAGGCGCTGGTGGACACCCGGGGCGTGACGCGCGTCACGGCCGAGCTGCTCTTCGAGGCGCTGCCCGGGGCGCACTACGAGCTGTCGGTGGGGCCGGTGCAGGAACCACCGTTCCTGTCGGTCCGGCTGGTCGACCGGGTCACGCACCGGATCGTCGCGACGGGCGTGGCAGTCGCCGATGGGGATTGATCCGTCCCGTCCGCGAACGCTCGGCCCCGGCCCCTCGCCCTCCGTGGCGTGCAACTCCCTGGCGGCCTGTCAGCGCGCGGATGTGATCGGTATGGTACCGGCCGTGTCAAAGCGAGAGGGGCGCCGCGACGGCGTCCGGAAGATCCACTCTGGAGTCTGGAATGTCGAAGACCACTACCTTGTTGTCGATCGCTGCGGGACTGCTGCTGTTCACGAGCTGCGCCGTCGTGACCACGTCGCCGCTGACCGGTTTCCTGTACAGCGACCTGACCGCACCGCACAGCGTGACCGAATCGGACGTGGGGACGAAGATGGGCACCGCGACGGCCCAGTCCGTGCTCGGCCTGGTCGCCACGGGCGACGCCAGCGTCGCCGCGGCGTGCCGCGACGGCGGCATCACGAAGATCCATCACGTGGACTTCTACGCCAAGTCGATCCTGGGCATCATCGCCACCTACGAGGTGCGCGTGTACGGCAGCTGAGCCTGCGTGCTCGGCATGTCGCACGAGTCGGTCGGGTCGCCGGACTCGACGCTGCACTCGTGCCAATGCTCGTCGCCGCCCGGTCCCGTTGGGGCCGGGCGGTGTCGTTTCGGGTGAGGGTCGTGTGACACCCCAAGCCACCTACGCCGAACGCCTCGCACGCTGGCGCACCGAGCGCGCGGCGCACCAGCGCAGCGCGGGCCGTCTCTCGGGCGCGCGCCTGGTGGTCTTCCTGGTCGGCGTGGGGTGTTTCTTCTACGTCACCAAGGTGCACCCGCCGGCCTGGCCGCTGCTGCCGCTCTTGCTGGTGCTCTTCGCCGGCCTGGTCGCGTTGCATGCCAGGGCGCGGCACGCCGCGGCGCGGGCCGAGGCGGCCGTGGCCTTCTACGAACGGGGTGAGTCCCGGCTCGACGGCACCTGGGTCGGTCGCGGTGACGGCGGCGAGCGCTGGCTCGACGCGCTGTCGGACGACGGCTCGGCACACCTCTACGCGCACGACATCGACGTGTTCGGCAAGGGCTCGCTGTACCAGCTCCTGGGCACCGCCCGCACCCCGCTCGGGGAGCGCTGTCTCGCGCGCTGGTTGCTGGGCGACCTGCATCCCGGAAGGGCGGCAGGACCGGCGCGGGGCAGCGACGCGTCCGCTGCCGACGCGGAGGCGGGCACGCGTGCCGGTCCCCACGCGGTCGATGTGGAGCTCGTGCGCGAGCGCCAGGTGGCCGTGGCGGAGCTGTCCCACGACCTCGATCTGCGCGAGGCGCTGGCGGTCGCTGCGCCGGACGTGACCGTCGCCTTCGATCCCGACGCGCTGGAGCGTTGGGCCGGTGGTGAGCCGTCGATGAACCGCCCCGGCGAGTTGTGGTGCGCGCGCGTCCTGGGGCTGGCGGGGGCGCTCAGCTTCGTCTGCGCCCTCATGACCTGGACGACCTGGTTGCCGTTCCTCGGGGTCGTGTTGATCGAGTACGTGTTCGGCCGCTTCACCGGACCGCGGCTCGACCGGCTCACCTCGGAGGCCGCGGCGGTGGGGGGCGAACTGGTGCTCTTCGCCGAGTTGCTCAGCGTGTTCGAGCAACGCAGCTTCGGGGACGCTGACGGTGACGGTGACGCGACAACGGCTCCCGCAGGGCCGCACACCGCGCCGCCGTCCCCGGACTCGTCGTCCGGCGACACGCTGTCCGCCGGTTCCGAGCGCGCGTTCACGGCCCCGCGCCTGCGCGCACTCATGGCAACGCTGTCTCCGGACGACGTGCGCCCGTCCCTGGTCGTGGGTCGGCTGGGTCGACACCTCGGCGCACTCCAGGATGCGGCGAACAACGGCTTCTCGTTGTTGGTCTCGATGGTGCTGCAGTCCCGCGTGCGCCGCGCTTACGTGCTCGACGCGCTGCGCCGTCGCGTGGGTCATGTCATGCCCGCGTGGTTGGAGGCGGCGGGGGAGCTCGAGGTGTTGTGCGCCCTGGCCACCCATGCCTTCGAGCACCCGAGCCACGTCTACCCGCGTGTCGTGGAGGGCGCGCCGCGGCTGGAGGCCCGCGGGCTGGGGCACGTGCTGCTTCCCGAGGCCGTGTGCGTGCGCAACGACCTCGCCCTCGGGGACGGCCTGTCGCTGCTGCTGGTGAGCGGGTCGAACATGTCGGGCAAGAGCACGCTGTTGCGCGCCGTCGGCGTGAACGTGGTGCTGGCCCTGGCCGGCGCGCCCGTCCGCGCCGAGGAGTTCACGCTCTCACCGTTCCGCGTCGGTGCCTCGATCGTGCTGCACGACTCGCTGCAGGAGGGCGCGTCCCGTTTCTACGCCGAGATCAAGCGCTTGCGGGACATCGATCGGCTGACCGCAGGCGACGAGCCGGTGCTGTTCCTGCTGGACGAGATCCTGGCCGGCACCAACTCCAGTGATCGCGAGGTGGGCGCGGGCGCCGTGGTGCGGCACCTGCTGGCGCGCGGCGCGGTGGGGATCGTCACCACCCACGACCTGGCCCTGGCGCGCATGGCCGACGGCCTGGGTGCAGCGGCGCGCAATGTGCACTTCGAGGATCAACTCGTCGACGGGGAGATGGTCTTCGACTACCGCATGCGCGACGGCGTGGTGCAGCGCGGCAACGCCCTGCCGCTCATGCGCTCGCTCGGGCTCGATGTGTGAGTCGTGGGGTGTGCCCCACGCTGCGTGAGCCACGGACCAGGTCCGGTCCTCAGTTGGCGGCGTCGTCGTCCCAGGGCAGCCCGTAGCGCGCGGCGAACTCGGCGCGCAACCGCTCCTGCAACTCGGGGCGCTGCTTGTCGATCTCGATCACGACCGTCTCGCCCCGCGGCCCCTCGCCGATCAGCGTGAGCGTGTAGGGCATGTGATGCGTCTGCCTGAAGGCCTCGTGCGTGGCGGGGTTCCCGAACACGTACGTGCGCCCTCCGTGTTGTTCCTCGGCGTAGTACGAGCGCGCATGGAATTCGGCCTCGAGCCACTCCTGGAGGCCGGGGTCGTCGCTGTCGATCTCGATCACGACCGTCTCGCCCCGCGGGCCCTCGCCGATCAGCGTGAGCGTGTAGGGCAAGTGACGGGTCTCGAGGAACTTGAGGTAGCTCGTCGGTGAGCCGGTCACGTAGATGCGGCCCTCGTGGCTGAGCTCGTAGTACGTGTACGTCGGGGCCTCGGAGGCCGGGACTGCCGGAGCCGCGTCGGGCGTGGCAGCGACGGTTGCGGCCGCGTCGGGCGTGGCCTGGCAGGCGACGGTCAGGCTCAGCGCGGCGAGGGTCATCACGGTGGCGGCCGGACGGGACCGGCCTCGGCGGGCGGGGGACATCGGTTGGCTCCTTGGGGGGCGCGACCGTCGTGGTCGAGCGCGGGTGTCACGAGAACCGGAACGATCGCATGGAACACACTGGCGCTGGCGTACGCGAACTGTCCATCGGAGTTTCACGGCGCATTCACCGAGGAGCCTTGAAGCGAACGCCGAAGCAACTCGATGTGTTCATGCCGCCTTCACGGACGTGGCGCGTGGCAGGCTGGAACCCGGCTCCGATCAGGACTTGCGTCGACGCGTCGGCTTGCGGCGGGTCTTGCGCGGTTCGAGTGAGTCGAGCAGTTCCCGGAACTGCTTCAACTCGGTGGGGGTGAAGCGCTGACCCTGGACGAGCGAGAGCACGAGCGGGACCGAGCGCCCGTCGCAGACGCGGTCGGCGAGTTCGTCGAGGTGCTCGCTCAGGAACTCGTCCCGCGACACGCGGGCGTCGAAGACGTGGGCGCGCTCGCGCTTGTCACAGCTGACGTAGTACTTCTGCTCGAGCCGGAGCAGCAGGGTCTGGACCGTGGTGTAGGCCCACGAACGCCCCGCATCCGCCAGGGCGGTGTGGATGTCGCGGACGGTGCCCGGGCCCACGTCCCAGAGCGCCTTGAGCACCTCGAGTTCGGTGTCGCTGACCGATCGCGGCAGGGGCGGCATGACGCGCGTCCTCCGAAGTCGCGCGCCGTCGAGCGCCTTGGTACGCACCCGCCCGATCGGGAGCGCGCCGGCCGACTGTGGGGCGACCTGACTAAACTCCTACATGTTGTAGGAGTTCCTGGCAACGGCTTTCTCCCGAAACTCCGGGGGATGGCCTCAAGTGGCGCTGCGGATCCGGTCGAAGACGGACGGGCATCCTTCCCGGCGACGCGTCGGGACACTCGGTACGGTTCCGTTTGCTGACGGGAGACCTGCCATGGCCTTTGCTGAAGCCTCCGTGTTCGCCGAGCCGCTACCGGCTCGTTACGAGGAACCGCGTCCGATCCTCCGGGCGCTGTTGGCCGAGGCCGATCGCGACTGGCGCTGCGCCATGAAGGCAGCCTTGCGCGAGATGGGCTACGACGTGATCGAGACGGCGGACGGCCGCGAGGCGCTCGACTCGCTCCGGGAGGTCGGCTGGGTGGACCTGTTGGTGACCGATGTGATCATGCCCGGGCTGGACGGCCTGTCGCTGATCCTCGAAGCCCGGCTGCGCAATCCGCGCATGCCCGTGCTGGCCATCGCCGGCGGCAGCAACCGGCTTGCGCGTCTGCACTCGGCCCGCGTTCGCGGTGCGGCCGTGGTGCTGGCCAAGCCGTTCAGCTCGTGGGAGTTCATGAACGCCGTGGACCACACCGTCGGGCGCTGACGCGTCCGGTCGCGGGCGGCGGACCACACACCGAGAGCCCGCGGCGGAGCACGGCTTGCCCGCTTGTGGTGCTCGCCCGGATCGACTATGCCTCGGGGCTCGCTCTCCCGGAGGTGTCTCATGACCCGTCGATCACGTCCTTCGTTCCGCGCCCTGAGTCTTCCGCTGGGGCTCGCGTTGCTCGTGAGTGCGTGCGGCTCGTCCTCGCCCTTCGACGGGGTCACCAACGGGGTCACCGACGAGGTCGCCGATGAGGTCGCCACCAGGTCCGCGGATGAGTCCGCGATCGCAGACGGGGCCGTGGCCGATGCTGTCCCTGCATCCGATGCAGAGCAGGGGCCGTCGCCCGACGGCGGGTTCTACGCGATGAACGTCGCTTCGCTCGATGGCGAAGCCGCGGACCTGGCCGACTACCGGGGCAAGGTCACGCTGGTGGTGAACGTGGCGAGCCAGTGCGGTTACACGCCGCAGTACGCCGGGTTGCAGGCACTGCACCAGGAACTGGCCGGGGAGGGTTTCGCTGTGCTGGGCTTCCCGAGCAACGACTTCGGCGGCCAGGAACCGGGCACTGCAACCGAGATCCGCAGCTTCTGCACGTCGAACTACGGCGTGACCTTCCCCTTGTTCGAGAAGGTCCAGACCCGGTCCGGCGCCGGACAGTCGGAGGTCTACGGTCGACTCGAGGAGCTGGCCGGCGCCTTGCCCAACTGGAACTTCTGATAGTACGTGGTGAGCAAGGACGGCAAGAGCGTGCGCTTCTTCTCCTCGAAGGTGGCTCCCGACAGCGATGAGTTGCGCGGCGCCATCCGCGAGGCACTCGACGCCTGATCCGCGCGTGCACTCGGCGTCGGCAGATCGGGTGCGACGGCTCGCCGCAGGAGCGGTCCTGGCGGCGTCCACCATGGTCGCGTGCGGAGCGGCCGGGGAGGAAGGAGACGCTGTGGAGCGGGATCCCGAGGGCGATCAGGCCGTGGTGATCGAGGATGTGACCTGGGCCTGGGAGCCTGGGGCGCCGGCTCGCGGCCTGCCGGCGGGGGAGCCCGAGTCACGGCCCGCGGCGGGTGTCATCTCCGGACTGCGTGCAGGGCCGGTCGACGGCCCCGTGGTGCTGTTGTTGCACGGCGCCAGGTTCTCGTCCGCGACCTGGCGCGAGAACGGGACGCTGGAGTTCCTGGCCGCACGCGGCTTCCAGGTGGTGGCCATCGACCTGCCGGGCTTCGGGCGCTCGCAGGCCGTGAGCGCCGGCCCCGACGAGTTCCTCGCCCAATGGCTGCCCACGTCGGGCCTGCGGCGACCGGTGGTCGTGTCGCCATCGATGAGCGGGCGTTTCAGCTTCCCGCTGGTGATCGAATGCGGAGAACTGGTCGCGGGCTTCGTGCCGGTGGCGCCCGCGGCGCTCGATGCCCATGCCGGCCGGCTCGGAGAGATCTCCGTGCCGACGCTCGTGTTCTGGGGCGCGCAGGATCACGTGTTCCCGGTGGACGGCGCGCGGACGCTGGGAGCGGGCATCGCGGACAGCCGGGTGCGGGTGATCGAGGGTGCCGATCACGCCTGCTACCTCGACCAGCCGGCGCTGTTCCACGCCGAGCTGGTCGATTGGCTGGACCGGTTCCAGGGCGATTGACGGGCCCGCAGCGGACACGGCGAGCGGCAGCGTTGCTCTACGTGAGCCAGGCCCGTGCGAGCCAGGCCCGCGTGAGCCAGGCCCGCGTGAGTCGGGCCCGCGTGAGCCAGGCCCGCGTGAGCCAGGCCCGCGTGAGCTAGGCCCGCGTGAGTCGGGCGACGTAGCGTCCGTCGGGTTCGCGGCACAGGAGATCGGTCTGCCAGCCGACGCGCGCCGCGAGTTTGCGCAGCGCCGGCTCGCTCACGAACAACCACCAGAACGGCGCGCCGACGCAGCCGTCGTACTCGAGCCGCAGCTCGATCGAGCCGTGTTCGTCGCTGCCCGGATCTCGTGAGTCGAGCACGATCCGTCCGCCCGGTGCCAGCAGGCGGTGGGCGTCGGCCAGCGTCCAGGCCAATCCGTCGAGATCGCCGACGACACCGATGCCGTGCATCAGGAACAGCAGCGTGTCGTACGGGCCGTCGTCGACCTCGGCCAGCACACCGCTGCGGGCGTCGATCACGCCCCGGCTGCGCATCACGCGGACGGCGAGCGGGCAGAGATCCAGTGCCACCACGGATTCGACGGGGGCGGGGGCGCTCGGTGTGCTCCCCGCGGCCAGCGCCTGGAGCGCCAGCGCGTGGCAGCCGGCGCCCGCGCCCACGTCGAGCACGCGCCCGCGGCAGGCTTGCAGGGCCTTGTGCTCCCACGGCTCCAGTGCGTCCTCCGCCCGGAAGAAGTGCGCCGCAGCCACCAGTTCGCGCTCGGCGCCCGTGGCGTGGATCACGATCGCGGCGCGCTTGTCCCCGTTGAGGTGAGCGAGCAGTGCGCGACCCTGCGGCTCCCATGCGGGGCGCGGCGCGGGCGGCTCGGTGCGTGGCTCGAACATGTCCATGGGCTGCCCAGCGTATTCGTCCAGGGGGGGCGCATGGCAGAATCGGATGCCGACCGTGTTCCGCCGAGGGCGGGCCGTGGTCGCGCGCCCCCCAGGAGCTCGTCGCCCATGCACCGCCGGCCGTGCCGCCGTCAGACTCGTGGTTTGTCGTTCCGCCCGACCCTGGCTGCCGGCCTCGCATCGCTGCTGGTCTGGCTCGTCGGGGCCCCGGCCGCCGCGTCTCAGTCGGTGCTGTACGTGGATGCCGATGCCCTGCCGGAGGGCGACGGGTCGGCCTGGGAGACGGCGCTCGCCGACCTGCAGGACGCGCTGCTGGCGGCCGGTCCGGGTGACCGCATCCACGTGGCGCAAGGCACCTACAAGCCGAGCGCCGAGCGCGAACCGGGTGACGGGCGCAGCGCCACGTTTGCGCTGGTGGAGGGCGTGGCCCTGCTCGGAGGCTTCGCGGGGGCTGGCGAAACCGACCCGGACCTGCGTGATCCTCTGCTCCAACCGACCGTGCTCAGTGGCGACCTGGGGATCCCGGGTGTCGCCTTCGACAACGCCTACCACGTGGTCTGGAGCGAGGAGCTCTCGGGCGCAACGGTGCTCGACGGGGTGACCCTGCGGGACGGCCGGGCCACCGGGTTCGACGTGGCGGACGGGACCAGCGGGGGCGGCCTGTTCAACCGTGCCGCCGACCCCACGCTGCGGGGCTGCGTGTTCACCGAGAACGAGGCCACCAACGGGTGCGGTGGCGGCATGTACAACGCCGGCGGCTCACCCGTCCTGCGCGACTGCGAGTTCCTGTTCAACCAGACGCTCAATGGCAACGGAGCCGGCTTCGCCAACGCCGGTGGCGACCCGCTGCTGGAGGACTGCCTGTTCTTCGCGAACAGCGTGGAGAACGGGGCGCTCGGTGGGGGCGGCATGAGCAACGAGGGCGGCTCGGCAACACTTCGCGACTGTGTCTTCGAGTTCAACTTCGGCGGCCTCGCCGGCGGGGCGGTGGTGAACAGCGAGGCGACACCGGCCTTCCTGGACTGCGTGTTTCGCGGGAACGGGGCCTGCCGCGGCGGTGCCGTCTCCAGCGAGGGGGGCGCGGGGCACTACCAGGGCTGCCTGTTCGTCGAGAATATCGCCGGGTGCTTCTTCTTCGCCGGGACCGGCGGCGCGGTGGCCGGCACCGACGCCGACGATCTCTTCGTGAACTGCCGCTTCGTGGCCAACGGGGCGACCGAGGCAACCGAGGTGGGCAGTCGCGGCGGCGCGGTCGCCACGGTCGATGGCAGGGCGCGCTTCACCAACTGCGTGATGACGGGCAACACCTGCCACTCGGCGGCCGTGACCTCTCGGGAGGGGGGCTTCGGCGCCGCGATCCACGCCACCGGCACGGAGTTGCTGCTGGCCCAGTGCACGTTGACGGCGAATCGCGCCGAGACCACGGACGGCGGCTTGTTCGGGAGCCTCGGGGGCGGCGTCTACGGCGGCCTGACGACGATCCGCAACTCGATCCTGTGGGGCAACGTCGACAGCAGTGGGAACGGACAATCGGCCCAGGTGAATGCCGGCGCCGAAGGCAGTCTGGACGTGAGCGACAGTTGCATCGAGGGGCTCGACGAGGCTCTCGCCGACGCCGGCAACATCGCCGAGGACCCGCTGTTCGTGGACGCGGCCGGCGCCGATCTCACGCCGGGCAGCGAGGACGACGATCTGCGACTCGGCGCACTCTCACCCTGCGTCGACGCCGGTGACGACGGCGCGGTGCCCGCCGACGAGGGCGACCTCGACTGCGATGGCGACCTGGAGGAGCCGACGTCGCTCGACCTGTCCGGCACGACGCGCTTCGCGGTCGAACAACTCGTCGAACCGAACGGCGTCGAGCGCGGGGCGCGCGCCGGACGGTCGGCGAAGGGTGATCCCGGTGTGGTGGACATGGGCGCCTTCGAGCGCTCGCGTTGGACGCGCCTGGGCGCGGAACTGGCGGGCGGGGTCGGCGAACCGTGCATGGTGGGCCGGGGTGGGTTGGAGCCGGGCAGCGAGGTGCGCCTGAGTCTCACGCGGTCCATTGCTCATGCGCGCGTGGTGCTGTTCGTGGGCCAGGGAGTGAGCAACACACCCTGGAAGGGCGGGCTGCTCGTGCCGACGCGCGAGCTCGTGTTCCCGGGGCTGATGACCGGGCCGGGGGGAACGCTCGAACTGGTGGAGACCTGGCCGGAGGGCCTGCCGTCCGGTTTCGAGCTCTTCTACCAGTTCTGGGTGCAGGACCCGGCGGCGGTGTTCGCCGTGGCGGCCTCCAACGCGATCGGCAGCGAGACTCGCTGAGCGGGCGCGCGCCTAGTCGCGTTGGTGGAACAGGTGCTGGTCGAGGTCGAGCGGGTACTCGTCGCCCTCGGCGCTGATCATCGCGAACAGTCGGGCGTTGTCGCTGTCGTCGTAGTACTCGATGCGCAGGCGGTGCCAACCGGCCAGCAGGTGTGCGTCGCCCGAGCCGGTCCAGCTCGTGTAGCCGACGTCGCGCCAGTTCTCGAGCGCCACCTTGCCGTCGAAGACGAAACGCACGCCGTCGTTGGCCACGACGAACAAGGTGTAGTCCCCGCTGCGGGGCGCCTTGAACCATCCGTCCCAGCGGACGCTGAAGCGATCGCGAGGGACCCCGCTCACGGGACGGCTGCGGCCCCAGTCGAAGTCGAGTCCGCGATCGATACGTTCGACGAGCTGGTCCTGGAACTCCGTCCCGCGGTAGTAGCGTGCGCGCAGGCCGGGCCGCAGGTCGGGCGGTGGGTCGTCGAGCGGACGCACGCCGTGTGAGCGCATGTGGTCCCGGGACGAGCCCGTTCCGAGTTCCAGCTGCCACTGGGCGAGCAACTCCGCAGCGCGAGCGCGCGTGGGGTCGAGCACCAGCGCGACCTTGATCTCCTCCAGCGCCGTGGGGAGGTCCCCTGTGGCGTGGCGCGAGAGCGCCAGGTTGACCAGGGCGTCCACGTCACCCGGGTGGAGCTCGAGCGCTCGCTCGAAAGCCGCGATCGCGGGTTTCCACTGCTTGCGTTCGCCGTACAGCACGCCCAGGTTGCGGTGCACCTCGGGCAGGCCGGGCAGTTCGGCGGCGGCGCGGGTGAAGTCGGCCAGGGCCGCATCGGAGCGGCCTTGCTCGAGCGCCACGAAACCGCGGTTGTGGAGCAGCACGGCGTGCAGTTGCGCGGGCTCGAGGTTGCGCAGGTAGAGCGAGTCGTCCAGCAGGAAGTCGCCCAGGCTTTGGCGCAGCTCGTCGTCGTCCACCTCGATGCCGCGTCGCGTGAGTTCGATGTTGCGCCGGGAGTCGCCGTCGTCGAAGCGCACGAAGAAGTGGTTGGGCATGGCCACCCCGTGCAACGGTTCGCTCACCTGCTCGGCGATCGCGAGGGCCACGACCGACAGCGACAGGCAGTAGCCGCGACGGCGTGCCAGGACCGAGTCCACGTGCAAGGCCTCGGGGGACTCGAGCGTGCTGTCGACCTCGAAGTGCAACTCGTCGAACAGCAGGGTGACGAAGGCCTCGGCCCGTTGCTCGGCGGGTGCGCCGGCCGGGGCGAGCTGCCGGTAGCGTCGGGCGAAGGCGTCGATCTGCGCGCGGCACGCCTCGGCATCGATCCGGGGGTGATCGGCCCGGGCCACCTCGATGGCCATCTCGAGCACGCTCGAGGGGGGCGGCCCGGACGGGGGGGCGGCAGCGGAGGGGCTCTCCTGGGCGCAGCTCGGGCCGAGCATGGCACACAGGCACCACAAGAGCGCCACGCCGCCGGTCATCAGGTGTCGACTGGTGGCGGTCATGTCGCGGGGCTCCCGGCGGGGGACTGCGAGCATCCGC
>JAJDEQ010000087.1 GCA_029259695.1 Planctomycetota bacterium | reverse complement strand
GGGGCTGGTCAGCTGCTCAACGAGGTCACCGCGGCAGACTCAGCCGTCGTTCCGAAGCACTGTCGAGACAACGAGGCCAAGCTGACCCAGGGCCTCGACGACGGCGGGCTCGCCGCCCCCGCCAGCGATCACCTCGTCGATCGCCAACAGCCCATCCGCGTCGAGTAGGCTCGTGGTCGATCCAACGATGACGGTGTCGACACCGCTCGTCGGCAAGGCGAAACCCTTGGACTCCAACGCTATCGACCCGATGGTCCCTTCGCGGATCTCGTAGCCGCTCTTTGGAAGCACGTGAACCCCGGCACCGAGGCGAGCGCTTCCAGAGTCGACGTTCTCAGGAAACAGCCGTTGCCACTGGCCCTGCACACTGGCCACGACGATGACGGTGCAATCCTCTGCACACTCCACTGCCAGGAATAGCCTACTTGGCAACGATGAGTTCGGACGGTCGAGAGCTTCAGCCGCCGCGTCCTGTTCCGCAGCCCGGTACTCCTCGAGCCACTCGTACAGGTCGCCGCCTGCAGCTTCCCCTCGTACGTCCAAGGGCGGGTCCGGGATGCCAGCCGCCGCGTAGTCGAAGTCGAGCACGCCAACGCGAAGCGGCCCCGGTCCAGACATCGGCCTCTGCAGCATGACAAGCACCGCCGCTGCCGTGGCCAGGAGAGTGACCATGGTCGCCCGCGGCCCGGACCGCCGCCACCATGCGTGACGGCCGACGGCGACCTGCGCTCTCCCGGCCAGCTCATCCACGAGCCACAGGTCATCCACCGCCTGAGCGAGCGCGGGCTCGTCCACCAGACGCTCCTCGAACGCGAACGCCTCTTGCTCCGTCAGTTCACCATCGACATATGCCACCGCCTGCGCGAGGTCGTCTTCCGACAGGCGATCGGCGGTGGGCTCGGTCACAGCTCGTGGCCCTTGCGGCGCAGGCAGTCCTTCAGCTTGCTCAGCGCCCGGTGAACCTGCACCGCCACCGTGCGGACGTTGGCTCCCTGCAACTCCGCGATCTCGTGGTTGTCGAGATGGGAATCGTATCGATGGGCCACAACCTCGGCGTACTTGCCGCTCGTGGTGCTTCGCGCGAGTTCGCGCCGGCACTCAGCCAGGTCCTCCAGAGTTCTACGGGCGAGCAAGCGACTCAGCGGACTCTCCGCCGGGTAGCTCGGCGGCGGCTCCAGCGGGTCAGCGGTGTACTCGAGGGGACGAGCGCGGTGCGCCTTCCGGTGATCACTGAGGACTCCGCGCGCTCTCCACTTGACGAAGGCGCCGAGGTGCCTGGGTGGAGCGTCCGACCGGCTTTCCATGTAACGGAAGACGGAGAGGACGGTCGCCTGGGCGAGGTCATCGAGATCCGACGTGGGAGCCCCGAAGACGCGGAGCACCGGGCGCGCCAGATCCAGCACGGCGACGGCAAGCTCCTCCCGCCCCACCACGTCACCGCGGCTCGCCCGCGCCCAAAGCGGATCGACGGAGATCTCAGCATCGGTTCCACTCATCCCGTCCGGGATTCTAGCCAATCCGGGCAAGGTCACGTCGATCGAACGCCTCCAGGTCCTCCTCAAGCGACCCCTCACGCGCTGCACATCCACGCGCGACTCGGTGTCTCTGCATAGCTGCTGCCATCCTGATCAGAGCCGACGTCGCCCTCCGCGGAGTCGACGAGCCTTGCGCGTCCTCCAGGTCACCCCTCGCCAAAGAGCTGACCGAGTTCCCTCCGAAGCTCTGCAGCGTTCGCCTGCATGCTCATGAACGTGTGCCACCCGTCCCTCTCGGTGGAGAGTCCACCCGCCGAGATTGAGGCACACTACGACCCCGCCGCTGATGCGGCTTGACCCGGTGTCCACCAAACCGGGGGAAGGTAAGTTTGCTTGTTGCCGGGACGAAGCGTGCGCCGGTCCGCAAGAAGTTCACTATCGCCGATTCAGCGCCGCAGGAGACCTAGGAGCCTCTCATCCGACCCGGCTTCTGGTGGCACTATGCCGCCGCTCATGACTACACCCTCAGCACACCTGCCCGCAAGTAAGGCGGCCACTCCATCGAGCCGCCAGAGGAGGAACGCTGACCGGTTCGAACTCCGAACACGAAATCGGCCAGGAACACACGAACGCAGCGTGCGACCGCCTGCGAGAAGTTGATCCTAGCGAGCAGGGGCATGCGTCGGCCACATCCACATCCACATCCACATCCACACTGAATAGGCGCGCGTCCTCCGACCTTGGCTCGCCTCCGTCCGATCAAGCCTCGAGGCAAACGATCTGAGCGGCGCCCCGCTTCCGCGTGGCGACTCACCTCGGGCAACACGAGGCCTCGGTTCGCCCCCCCTCATGGCCAGAGTGTTAGAATCATCGGTCGATGAAGGGAGATGCACGGGACGACGTTCGGCGCCTCGAGGACGCGCTCGCCGCGCTGCTCGAACGGGCCGACGACCAGTCGACGGCGGAGTTGCTCGCTCGCCACGAGCACCTGCGCGATCTGCTCGAGCCGCTCGCGGCAAGGGTGGCCGACGAGGCGGTTGCCCCGGCGGAGCAGGAGGGCTTGCCCTTCACGCAGCTCGCGGACTTCCGCCTCGTGCGGCGCCTCGGGCAAGGAAGCATGGGCGAGGTCTTCGAGGCACGCCAGCTCTCGCTCGACCGGCCGGTGGCGCTCAAGATCCTCTCGCCCCGCCGCAGCTTCGATCCACGCAGCCTGACGCGCTTTCGGCGCGAGGCCGCCGCGGGCGGGCGAATCCAGCATCCCGGCATCGTGGTCGTGCACAGCGTGGGGGAACACGACGGCGTCCACTACATTGCCCAGGAGATCGTCGGCGACGGGCGGACGCTGGCGGACCGGATCGAGGCGCAGCGACGGGACCCGGGTCTCGACGACAGCGGCTATCGCGACATCGCCGAGCTGATCGCCGAGGTCGCCGAGGCGCTCGCCGCGGCGCACGAGGCCGGCGTCATCCACCGCGATGTGAAGCCGGCCAACATCCTGATCGATGCAACGGGGCGCCCCCGCGTCGCCGACTTCGGCCTGGCCCGCCTGCAGGACGTCGCCTCGCTCTCGGAGACCGGGGATCTCGCCGGTAGCCTGCCCTACATGAGCCCGGAGCAGACCTCGGGGCGGCCCGCTTCGATCGACGCGCGCACCGATGTCTTTTCCCTTGGCGCGACGCTCTACGAAGCCTTGACGCACCGGCGGGCCTTCGAGGGTGACTCGACGCAGCAGCTCCTGGAGCGCATCCGGACCGAGGACCCCGTCGAACCCCGGCGCATCCGCGCCCGCGTGCCGGCCGACCTGGCCACCATCTGTCTCAAGGCCCTCGAGAAGGAGCCGCGCCATCGATACGCGACCATGGCGGTCTTCGCCGCGGACCTGCGCCGCTTCCTCGCGCACGAGCCCGTCGTCGCGCGACCACCGACGACCTGGGTGCGGTCGGTCAAGTGGTTCCGCCGCCACCCGGTCGTCTCGTCGAGCGGCAGCGTGCTCCTGCTGGCTCTCGTCGTCCTCACCTTGATGCTACTCCGGCTCTCTTCCGCCAAGGACGAGACGGAGGATGCGCTCTCCGAGAAGACGAGCGCACTCGGACGCGAGAGGAGCGCCCGACGGGACGCCGAGAGCGCGCGCGCCCGCGCGGAGGAGGCCGAGACGCTGTCCATCCTCGACGCGAGGAGAGCCCGCGAACTCATGGACTTCGTGAAACGCTCCTTCTCGCTCGCAGGCCCCGCCGTCGGACGCGGTGAGGAGTTCACGATCTCCGAGGTGCTGGACTTCGCGACGGGCGACCTGGTCTCGAGTCCGCGTCTCGATCGGAGGCTGCGCGGCGAACTCCTGACGTTCTTCGCATCGATCCACGCCGACCTTGGCCTCATCGACAGGGCCGCGAACCTCGCCGAGATGGTCGTTGCGCTCCGTACCGACCCAATGTTCCCATCGTCACCGTTCGTTGTCGAAGCGATCGGCGTGCTCGCACGTGCTCGGAGGAACCAGGGCCGGCTCGCGGACGCGGAGGCCGCTCTCGATCTCGTCCCCGCGACGCTCCAGCTCCCTTCCGAGGACATGGCTGACGAGGTGCTGCTGCTCGTTGCGGAACGCGCCGATCTGAAGCGGGAGCGAGGCCTCTACAGAGAGTCGGAGGACACGATCCGTCGAATCCTTGACATATGGCGATCGCGGCACGGTGACGCGGACCCCCACACGCTCCAGCTCCAGGGACGGCTTGGTCTCGACCTGATGGATCTCGGCCGACTGGATGAGGCGTTGCTCTTGCAGGAATCCGCGCTCGAGTCGGCGATGGCGACGCTGGGCCCCGACGCACTGGTGACGATGAGGTTGAGAACCTGGCTCTCCGGCCTGCTCGTCGAGCGCGGTGGGGTTGAGCGCGCTGTGACGCTGCTCGAGGAAGGCCTCCGACACAAGCGCAGCGTGCTGGGTGACGAACACCCCGCGACGATCTGGAGCGTTGCCAACCTCGCCGACGCACTGCAGAACGCCGACCGACCCGCGGAGGCGCTGGCGCTGTGTGACGACTGGCTGGAACGAGCTCCCGACGATGACGGCTGGTGGCATCTGTTGCTGCGGGAAGCGCGAGCCAACGCACTCATGGCCCTCGACAAGGTGGCGGAGGGCCTCGTCGAGACCCGGTTCGTCGCCGAAGAATCCGTACGGGTGCTCGGCGAACACGATCACGAGACGCTCCACCGCCAGATCAACCTAGCGAAGGCACTCTGGAAGGCCGGACATCTGGCCGATGCAGAGAATCTGCTCAAGACGCTGTCGGCCGTGCAGGACGAGACCTTGGATGCGGTGACACCCCAGGCGCTCGAGGCCCGCACGGTGCTCGCATCCGTGCTGCTCGCCGAGGGGCGCCTGGAAGACTCTCTCAAGCTCGCGGCCCAGACCCTGGAGCTGCAGCTCGACCTGCTCGGCGAATCGCACCCGGACACCCTGAACACGCGGAACGTCGTCGCCTGGGTCCTTTCGAGGACAGGAGCCCATGACGAGGCCGAGGCGATGATCCGCGCCGGCGTGGCCGCAAGCCAGGAGTCCCTTGGCGCCGCGCATAGCAAGACGCTCGGGGCCGAGGGGAACCTGGCCTCGGCGCTGTCCGCTCGGGGGCGATTCGACGAGGCACGAGACCTGTATCGTTCGCTGCTCGAGAGGATGGAACGGCACCTGGGTCCCGACTCCCGCGATACGCGGCGGGTGCGCCGCAACTACTGCAACATGCTCGAGCGCTGGGGCGAGCAGCAACGCGAGGCCGGTCGGTTCGACGACGCCATCGAGGCGTCCGAGGAAGCGCTGGCGATAGCACGACGCCTCGGCGACAACCAGCGGACGATCGTCGTGAACCTCAGTGACCTGGGCGGCGCCCTGCTCGATGCCGGACGAGCGGCCGACGCCGTGCGGACGTTGGCGGATGCGCTCGACATGGCGCGCGCTGCCGACCTGCTAGCGCCCGTCGACCTGGCGGTGATCACGCAGCACCTGGGCGCCGCGCTTCACGCTCAGGAGCAGCACGTGCAAGCACGAGACCAGTTCCACGAGTCGTTGTGCCTGCGACTCGAAGAGCAGGATCGTGATCACCCCGACGTGCTCTACATCCTGTATTGCCTGGCGGCAAGCGAGGCGACGGCTGGCAACAGGGACGCGGCGACGGCCGGGGTGCGGGAGCTGCTCGACCTGGCACCGGCGGGCTCCCAGGTCCACGGGCTGGCCGAGGACCTGCTCGAGCTCATCCTGCAAGCCAAGCCACCGACGGAAGATACCGGCGAGTCCTGATCTCGGCGTACACCACGAGAATGGAAGCAGCCGACGTCGCGGCCCGGCGCCATGACGCCCCGGGGCGCGTCCGCCACTACGCCGACGCGAGCCGTCCAGCCTTGAGTTCCTGCACCTTCTGCGCAAGCCTCGGTAGCGCGCGCTGGAAGCGCATGCGCGCGGCATCCGCAGTCGCGAGCCCGAGGCGCTCGGCGACGTCGCCGAACTCGAGACCCTCCCACTGGCGCAGGTGGATCACCTTCCTGTCGTCCGGGTCGAGGAACTCCAGGCCTAGGCGGAGCCACTCACCAATCTCGTCGCGCTCGGCCGCCTCGTCGGGCTTTGTGAGGGCACGCCCAGCGGCCCCGAGGATCAGGACCGTTCGGGACGGCACGGGCTGCTCACGGTCCATGTCGCGCTTGGGGTTCTCGTGGAAGGCACGCCCGTCGAGGATCGTGTTCAGCACGATGCGCGCCAACAGGGCCCGGAACTGACCCTTGTTCGCGGGGACGAAGCGAGGTCCGTAGCGCAACAGGCGGACCATCGCGTCCTGGACGATGTCCTGCGATTCGACCTTGCGTCGAAGCCTGGGACTGATCCGCCGCCGGACCTCGGCAAGCAACCAGCCGAGGTGCTCCTGGATCAGCGCCTCGAGAGCCGCCGGGTCGCCCTGATGCCAGCGCCGGAGTTTCTCTACGGTCGCGTCCGGGAGCGCCGGATCGTAGGCCGAGTCGCCGTGGTCCAAGGACGGGATCCTGCGAGGAATCGGGCCGGTTCATCGTAGCAGCCGAGGGTGCCGAACCGCCGCGCGAGGAGGGCTTCGAGAGCACCGATCGGTGGACGTACCCGGGCCTTGTTCGCTCCAAGGAAAACAGGCGCTCTCCCCTTCGTAAACGCCATGGGCCGATCGCGGCCCTCCACCGGGCGGGAGCCTCCATCGAGCACCCCGCCGCGAAAGGAGCACCCACTCATGTCGACCGACCTTTCCAGAGCGGCGATTGCCGCCGTCTTGCTGTCGGCGGGGACCCTCGCCCAGATCACGCCCCGCTCGGACATTCCGGTGGGTTCACCGCTCTTCGACAGCAAGTTCGAACAGGGCACCCAGGGTGTCCACGTCCTCAGCATTCAGAACGACTACCGCTTCGGGCATTCCGTCGCCAACATCGGTGACCTCGACAACGATGGGAACTGCGACGTTGTCGTGGGGGCCAGCGGGTACGGAAGCGACGTGGGCGCCCTCTACACCCTCTTTCTCAACGCGGACGGGACCCTGAAGGACTTCAACAGGGTTGGCGATGACCTCCCTGGATCCGATGCCCAACTGGGCGGGTCGGTCGTGCCGATTGGAGACATCAACGGCGACGG
>JAJDEQ010000086.1 GCA_029259695.1 Planctomycetota bacterium | reverse complement strand
TCGGACGAGATCCGCGGCGGTGCCGCCGGCAACGCCTTCTGGGGTTACGGAGAGTTCGCACCGGCCGTCTTCGGCGAGGACTCCACGGTGCTCTACGGCGGCGTCGACATCACCGCCGAGGTGGAGCCGGCCCTCGACGGCACGCTGACCACCTACACCGCGGTCACGCCCGGAGTCCCCGTGGTCGTGGTGGAAGGCAGCGGCCTGTTGGGTGAGTCGGTCGATCCGGTGCTGACCGCGCCCGAAGGGTCGCTCTACCTGCTCTGGTTCTCGCCGCTCACCGGCGCGCTCCAGGTGGGCAACAAGCACACCCAACTGCTGCTCGAACCGCTGACCCTGTTCGATCTGGCCCTCGGCACCGTCGACGTCACCGGCGAGGCCCACCACCCCCTGCCGCTGCCCCTGATCCCGGAAGTGCAGGGCACCCCCGTGCACTTCCAGGCCTTCGTGCGACTGCCCGGCGGCCCCGACCGGCTGAGCACGTCGGCGGGTGTCAGCCTGCGCTGACTGCCGACTCGTCGCCCCGAGCAGCGCCCTGGTTGCTCGTCTGTCCCGTGGGAACCGGACTCGCCCTTCGCCTGCCGATCACCCACCCGGCCGGGTGGCTCCTCACGCGTCGTCGAGGTAGCCCAACAGCACCATCACCGGGGGGACGGTGCACGTGGCGAACGCCGTGCAGACCACGTTCACGACGGTGCCGGCCGGCGCGGTGAGTCCGGCCGGGATCTCCATCGGCACCGGGAAGCGCGCCACGACCTGACCGTCGAACGAGATGTAGCCGAAGTCCTGATCGCCGTTGATGCGCGCGATGCCCGTGGCCACGAAGATCTTGCCGGCGGGCACCGTGTAGTTGGTGTTCTCCTCGATGCGCAGCATCTGCTGAGGCGTCGGGATGCCGCGCACGGTCACCGGCCCACCCGCGATGAGCACTCCCGCGTTCAGGGTCGGACGCGGCACGGCCACGGGCGCCGGCCCGACGACCTGGGCCCCGATCAACAGCCCGGCCAGACCCAACACGAGGGCGCCCAGCGCGGCGGACGGTGCGTGGATGCGGTTGGTCTTCATGCTCGACTCCTGAGGCGAGAGGGTATTGAGGGACGCCGCAACCCCAGGACGCCCCCCTACGACTGCTGCCCGAGCCGGCGTCCGGACACGGCGTCTGCGTGCCGCCATCCTAAGCCCCCGGCGGAGTCCGCGTGGTGCAACGCACTCCGCAACGCAGGAGCTCCGTCGACGCACCGGCTACCATCAACCACCCATGACCACCCCGCGCTTCGCCTGCGACGCCATGATGAAGGGCCTGGCCCGTTGGCTGCGCGCCTGCGGCTACGACGCGACCTGGACCTACGGCATCGATGACGACGCGTTGCTCGAACACGGGCGCGCCGAGGGGCGCGTGGTGCTCACCGGAGATTCCGGGATCATGCAGCGGCGCTGCGTGAAGGACGGCGATCCGGTCACGCTCTACGTCCCCAATCCGCTGCCGCCGATGGAGCAGGTGGCACACGTCCTGCGCGAACTGCGGCTGCCGGTGCGCGCCGCCCGTTGCATGGCCTGCGGCGGCGAGCCCGTCGGCGTGAGCCGCGAGTCGGTGCGCGACGAAGCCCCGCCGCGCACGTTCGCACGGGGGCAGCCGTTCCAGCGCTGCGCCCGCTGCGGCAAGCTGCTCTGGCGCGGCACGCACTGGGAGCAGATCGAGGAACGCCTGCGCTCACTGCTGGGACCGCGCTCCTAGCCCCCGCCGGGCCCGGCGGCAGAAGCCGGACGACGCCGGCCTAACTTGACTCCCCGGTCATTTGTTACAGAATAGCAGGCCCCTCCGCCGGCAGGACCCCGAACATGGCCAAGGAACGCCTGCAGCAGCCCGTCTCCGAGACGGGCGCCCGAGTCGACGCCATCGCCGAGTGGCGCTCGAAGCTGACCGCCCTCTCCGGCGCCTACCTGCTGTTCGAGACCCTCACCGGGCTCTCCATCTGGCTGCTGCCCTTCAGCGGGTTCAACCAGGTCGCGGTGCTGTTGCACACTGCCGCCGGCATCGCGGTGCTGCCGTGGATCACCTGGTACATGCTGCGCCACTGGCTTGTGCGCCGCGGCGGCAACCTGAGCCACCACCAGCTCCTGGGCTACGCCGCCCTGCTGATGCTCGTGATCTGTGTGGCCAGCGGGCTCGTGCTCACCGCCCAGGGCCTGCTCGGTCCGCGCATCTCGATCGTCTGGGACGTGACGCACCTGGTCACCGGCATCGGCGTGCCGCTGTTCACCACCGTGCACCTGGCCACGCTGATCGTGCGCGCGGTGCACGACGGCGACGCACGGGCGCGCCTGCGCGCAGCGCGTGCCGTCTTCTACCGGCGCAGCGCCGCGGGCGCCGGCGTGTTGCTGTTGGTCTGCGGCGCGAGTTCGCTGGTGTACCAGCAGGGCCCGACCGGTCAGCCGTTCCCCGAGGACTACAACTGGCGCTTCGGACAGGACCGTCCCTTCGCGCCGAGCCTTGCTCGCGTCGAGGACGCCGACCTCGAGCAGCACGTGCGCGGCGAAGTCCTGGCCGCCGCGTCACCCGCGAGCCGCGCGGCGCTCGCCGCCGAGTTGGACAGCCCCCGCAACGCGAGCATCGGGCTCTTCGATCACGTGCGCACCGCCGTCCAGTCGGTGGAAGGCGTCGACGCCGATTCCACCGTGATCGACGCGGTGCTGGCCACTGCCGCGAACAGGATCCGCGAATACGGTGCGACCGCGGCCGACGTGCTGGGCGGCAGTTCGCGCTGCGGCACGAGCGGCTGCCACCCGCAGATCTACGAGGAGTGGCTGCCCAGCGCCCACCGTTACTCCTCGCTGGACGACATGTTCCAGAGCGTGCAGGAGATCATGGCGGTCGAGACGTCGCCCGAGCACACGCGCTACTGCGCGGGCTGCCACGACCCCATCTCGCTCTTCGCCGGCGCCAAGAACCCGGGCAACATCACGCTCAGTGCCGAGGGCGCCGACGAGGGCAGCTCGTGTCTCGTCTGCCACTCCATCGTGCAGACGGACGTGCAGGGCAACGGCGACTACACCCTGCGCCCACCCGAGCGCTACTTCCTCGAGCGCGCCGACGGCGAGGCCGCGCGCCTGATCAGCGACTTCCTGATCCGCACCTACCCCGAGCAGCACATCGAGAGCTACTCGCGTCCGCTGTACAAGACGCCCGAGTTCTGCGCGGCGTGCCACAAGCAGTACATCGACAGCGAGGTCAACACCGACATCGGCAAGGTCCAGGGCCAGAACCAGTACGACTCGTGGAAGAACAGTCGCTGGCACCACCCCGACGACCCGACCCGGGACCTGAGCTGCCGCGAATGCCACATGCCGCTGATGGACAGCACCGACCCCGCCCGCGGCGACATGACCGACCACAACCGCACGCCTGACGACGGCAAGCACCGCAGTCACCGCATGCTGGCCTCCAACCAGTACATCCCGCTGCTGCACGACCTGGAAGGCGCCGAGGAACACGTGGCCCTGACCGAGATGTGGCTGCGCGGCGAATACGAGATCCCCGAGATCGCGGACCGCTGGACCACCGGCCCGGTGGTGCGCCTCGAAGTGGTGGCGCCCGAGCGCGTGGCGCCCGGCGACTCGGTGCCCCTGCGCGTCGTGATGACGAACAACAAGACCGGCCACGACTTCCCCACCGGCCCGCTGGACATGATCGAGAGCTGGGTCGAGATCGCCGTGACCTCGAGCGACGGAACCGAGATCTTCCGCACCGGTACGCTCGACGAGGAAGACGGGGTGACCGAGTCGCCGCTGCTGATGAAGGCCGACGGCTTCGACCGCGACGGCGAGCTGATCGACCGCCACAACCTGTGGGACCTCGTGGGCTCGAGCTACAAGCGCAGCATGTACCCGGGCGTCTCCGACGCGGTGAACATCGAGTTCCAGTGCCCGTCCATGGCGCGCGGCCGCCTCTCGCGTGACGACGAGAAGCTGCCCCCGGGTCAGCGCGCCGAGGCGTTCGCCTTCAGCGCGGATCCCGACACGCCCGTCGACGAACTGACCGTCACCGCGTCGCTCTGGTACCGCAAGGCCAACCCGGAGTTCCTGAACGCCGTCTACGGCCCCGGCAGCGGCCTGCGCTCGCCGATCACGCTGATGACCCGCACCCAGGCGACGATCGAGGTCGCGCCGCGTGAGTAGCCGCCGCGTCGGCAAGCGGCACCTGCTGATGTTGCGCTGGGGCCTGCCGGCCCTGGCGGCGATGCTCGCCCTGGCCTGGGTGGCCGTCGCCTATCAGCAGCGCGAAGACCCCTCGGCCGCCAACCTCGACGGCAGCATCGACGGCCTGACCAGCGTGCTCACGCGCGAGGTCACCGACGAGATGGTGCGCTTCAGCTTCGAGGACGCCACCGAAGCCAGCGGCATTGCGTTCCGGCACTTCCCGGCCACGCGCTCCTCGCTGCTGCCCGAGGACATGGGCCCCGGGCTCGCGGTCGGCGACGTGGACGGCGACGACGACCTCGACCTGTTCCTGGTGAACTTCGCGGGTTCGGCCGGCGTTCCGCTGGCGCAGTCCGGACCGGCCGGACGCTGTGCGCTCTGGCTCAACGACGGCAACGGCACGTTCACCGACGCGTCGGCCGACGCGGGTCTCGACCTGCTGCTCTTCGGTCAGGGCGCGGCCTTCGGCGACTACGACGACGACGGGGACCTCGATCTGTACGTCACCGCCTGGGGCCGCAACCGGCTCATGCGCAACGCAGGCGACGGGACCTTCACCGACGCCACCGAGACCGCGGGCGTGGGCGACCCGGGCTTCGGCGCCGGCTGCGCCTGGGCCGACGAGGACGGCGACGGCGACCTCGATCTGTACGTCTGCAACTACGTGGACTTCACGTTGCCGGACGACGCCACGGCGACGCTGTCACGCCAGTACGGCGAAGGCATCCCCTACACGATCAACCCCTCGTCCTACCCGCCCCAGGCCAACCGCCTGTATCGCAACCAGGGCGACGGACGCTTCACCGAGATGGCCGGCCCGGCCGGCGTGGCCAACCCGTCGGGCCGCTCACTGGGCGCGATCTGGTTCGACTTCGACCTCGACGGCCTGCTGGACCTGTACGTCGCCAACGACGTGTCGGCCAACGGCGTCTTCCGCAACATGGGCGACGGCACCTACGCCGACGTGGGCGCCAGCTCGCTCGCCGCCGACTACCGCGGCGCCATGGGCCTGGCCGTCACCGACTACGCCAACGACGGCGACTTCGACCTGTTCGTCACCCACTGGGTCGCGCAGGAGAACGCCTTCTTCGAGAACATGATCGCGGGCCAGCCGACCGAGGACGGCCGCGCACCGCGCCTGCTGTTCATGGACCGCGCCGACCACAGCGGCCTGGGCCAGATCTCGCTGCAGATGGTGGGCTGGTCGACGGGCTTCGCCGACTTCGACGACGACGGTTGGCCCGACCTGTGGGTGCTGAACGGCAACACGCTCGAGCTGGCCGACGACCCCACGAGACTGCGCCCCCAGCAGAGCCACGTCTTCCGCCACGTGCCCGGCCAGGGCTTCTTCGAGATCGGCGCCCGGGCCTGCGCGGCTCTGACGGAGCCGATGGTCGCCCGCGGCGGCGTCGCGGCCGACTGGGACGGCGACGGCCGTGTCGATCTCCTCATCGCGCGCCAGGGGGCCGGCCCGGTGCTGCTGCGCAACAGCACCGACAACGACGCCCACCGGCTCGTGCTGCGCCTGCGCCAACGCGGCGGCAACAGCGCAGCCCTCGGCGCCCGCGTGACCGTGCGCACGGGCGAACACGTCCAGCACGCGCAGGTCGGCGCGGACGGCGCCTACCTCAGCAGCCACCCCGCCGAGCTGCACTTCGGACTGGGCCCGGCATCCGTCGTGGACGAGCTGACCGTCCGCTGGCCGGACGGCGCCGACGAGACGCACACCGACGTCACCGCCGGCGTACTGACGCTGGTCCACGACGCAGCCTACGACGGCTGACGACGCGGCCGGTGCCGAACGACCCTACCGGCCGCGGCGGCCGCCGCCGCGCCCGACGCCGATGATCCAGCCACCGTCGTTGTTGCTGGCAGCCGAGGTGATCCGCGAGCGCTGGGCGAGCAGTCGCTCGTTGCGTGGATCCTCGGCCAGGCCGGCGTTCACGACCTCGGTGGCCTGGTTGTACGAGGTGCGCAGCAGGTAGGCATCCGAAAGGTGGATGCGCGTGTCGGCCATGATCTCGGCCAGCTTGTCGTCGGCCACGACCAGGGCCTGGGACAACTCGTCGCCCGCGACGGCCTTGCCGCGCACCTTGTCGACTGCCTTGCGCGCCTTCTTGCCGTCGTCCAGCGACTTCTCGAACGAGTTGATGGCGGTCGACTGGCTCTTGGACGTGAGGCCCGTCTGGTTGGCGTCGAGCATCTTGTGATAGAGGTCGATGGCGGGCTTCAGCGTGTCGAGCACATCGGCGCTCCACTGACCGCTCTCGTCCGCGCCCCCGCGCGCACCGCCGTCCTCGCCCGACGCGGCGCGGCCCGCGCTCGCCCTCGGCTTCATGACGTTCTGCTTGCGCTCGGCGGTGTGTTCGGCGAGCAGCCGGGCCGCTTCCTCGGCCGCCGGCTCGAGGGGCAACTCCTGCACGATCGTGGTCAGCAGCTTGCGCGCATCCGCGTCCTTGCCGGCCTTCTGCTCGGCCTTCGCCCGCGTGAGCAGCTCCTTGCTGGCGGTCTTGCGTGCCACCGCGACGCGCTTGGTGATCTCCTCCGTCATGGACGCATCGGCATCCAGCGCCTTGCGGAAGTGCAGCCGCGCCTGCTCGTACAGTCGCTCGGTCACGCACCACTCGGCCAGCGCGAGTTGCGCCTTGGCATCGCGGTCGGGCGTGCGCAACGCGCGCAACGTGAGCTGCCCCCGGGGTGAGAGCAACTCGTACTTCAGCCTGGCGGTCATGCCGTCCTTGCCCTCGAACTCGACCTCGGCGCCATCGTCGGAGACGACGCGCCCCTCGATCGTCTTGCCGGAAGCAAGCTCGAGCGTGACCTGTGCCGAGGCCGGAACGGCCAGGGACACGAACACCGCAAGGGCGGACAGACTGGTAACCAGACGCATGTATCGATCTCCCAGGGAGCGCGAATGGCCCCCGAACCTGGCCCCGGACGTGAGCGCCCCAGGCGTGCGTGCGTGAGTTGCCAGTGTAGCAGTCGCCGCCTCGACGCCGCTGCACCCTGAGCCATCACCCGAGCCCTTCGCTGCCCGATTGAGACAGCGGTCCCGAACCGATCCCCCGGATCGTCGCCGCTGCACTACGCTGAGGGCACCGGGCGGGGCGCAACGGATGTCCCGCGGCAAGGGTTCCGGGGGCACGACCGCCCGGGCGAACCCTGAGCGCTGCGAGCGAGGAGCGCTGCGGATGAACCGCGAGGAGCGAACGATGACGAAGGGTCGCATGGTGCCGGCAATGATCGTGTTGGCGGCGGCGGCGTTGGGCACGCCGGTGGGCGCGCAGTGCGAGGAGTCGACGCTGCTCCACCCCGGCGGCGCCGGCGCAGGCAACCAGCTCTTCGGGTCGGCCGTCGACGTGAGCGGCGCTGACCTCATCGTGGGCGCGCCCGCCGAGGACGGCGCCGCGAGCGGCTTCGGCATCTTCGCGTGGGACGGGCTGGCCTGGACGCTCGACTTCGACGCGTTCGCCGGCGCGGCCGACGGCGAGGATCTCGGCGCAGCAGCGCAAGTCGACGGCGACCTCGCCGTGGCCGGTCGCCCCGGTGCGTCGGTGTTGTTCGCGGGCGACGGCGTGGTCACCAAGCTGCAGCGCGCGGCGGGAGCGTGGAGTGCCGACGCGTCCCCGCTCACCTCGCCGGCGCCGATCTCGGGCGGCCGCTTCGGCGCCGCGCTCGCGCTCGACGCCGACGTGCTCGTCGTGGGCGAGCCGGGAGGCAACGGCGGCCTGGGCGCCGCGCACGTGTATCGGCGCGTCGCCGGCCTGTGGTTGCTCCAGCAGACGCTCACCGATCCCACCGGTGCGATCGGCGACGCGTTCGGGGCCTCGGTCGCAGTCGACATCGGCCCGACCCGCGCGACGGTTCTCGTGGGTGCACCCGGGTTCGACGACTCGGGCCTCGCGGATTCGGGCGCCGTCTCGTTCTACGTGTGGGACGGTGGGGCCTGGGATCTGCGCGACGTCGCCACGCTGCTGTTCGAGTCGCAGCGCATGGGCGCGTCTGTGGCCGTGGAGGGCGATCACATCGCGATCGGCGCGCCGGGCAACGACGCGTTCGGCCCGGACGGCGGCATCATCTGGTTCGGCGACTGGGACGGCACCGACCTGGCCGAGATCTTCGGCTGGGGTGCCGGCGACGGCGTGCGCATGGGCGAGTCGGTCGCCGTCGGCGCCGGGCGCGGGCTGGCCGGCGGCACCGGCTACGCCGGCCTCGACGGCACGATCACCGACGGCGGCCAGGTCTTCGGCGCCAACAAGTTCGGCGACGACTTCCCGTTCCAGAGTGCGTTCTACCCGGTGGGCGACGAGTCGGCGGGCGACCGCTTCGGTGCTTCGGTCGCGATCGACGGCACGCGCGGCGCCGTGGGCGTTCCCGGCCACGACGCCGCCGCCACCGACGCCGGCGCCGTGCGCGTGTACTTCACGCCGCCACGCGCGTGGGACTGGACCGACCTCGGCTTCGCGTTGGCCGGCACCGCCGGCGTCCCAGTGCTGACCGGCGAGGGTTCGCTGTGCGCGGGCGCGACGATGCGCTTCCGCCTGCAGTCGGCGCGACCGCTCAGCACGACGTTTCTCGTGCTCGGCTTCGAGCAGATCGACGCCCCGTTCAAGGGCGGCGTGCTGGTGCCTGACCCCGCCCCACCCGCGCTGATCGTGCTGCGCCCGACCGGCCCGACCGGCGACGTGACGATCGGCGGCGAGTGGCCCGCGGGCATCAACCCAGGGTTCCTGTTCTTCGCTCAGCATTGGATCCAGGACGCTGCAGGTCCAGCGGGCTTCGCCGCCAGCAACGCCGTGCAGGGGCGCACGCCCTGACGGGTCGCGCGGGCCGAACATCGCGGTGAACGCGTCGGCGACAGCGACGTCAGAACGCGAGCGTCTTCGCGTTGGAAAACGCCCCGGCACTGGTGAGCGGATCCAGCGCCAGGCACTGGACGATGACCGTGGCGCCGGACGCGCGGTACGGGCTAGGGTGCCGAGCACAACCCCCGAGGTGACACATGCACGAGCCCTTCGCCCCAGACCTCTCTTCACGTCCCTTCTCGATGACTCTCGAGCGCCCGATGAAGGCACCCGCCAGCAGCATCTACGACGCCTGGACCCGGAGCTTCGACACCTGGTTCGCCCAGCCGGGGGAACTCATCATGGAACCCGAGGAGGGAAGTCTGTTCTTCTTCTACAACCGTCACGATTGGGGTCGGCACGCTCACTACGGTCGATTCCTCGAGCTCGCAGAGAACGAGCGCGTCAAGCTGACCTGGTTGACCGGGGCCCCCGGAACCTACGGCGACGAGACGGTGATCGAGGTCGAGCTGAAGCCGCAAGCCGACGGGACCCTGTTGCGCCTCACCCACTCCGGGTTCAGCACCGAAGAGGCGTGCAAGGGACACGAGGACAACTGGCCCGCCGCCTTGGAGACGCTGGACGAGGCCCTGCGCAACTAGGTATCGATGCGCCGGCCTTGCTCCCGCCCCCCGCGAGCGGCATCTTGATCATCCGCGCACACGCGCCGCGTTCCCGTAGCTCAGCTGGATAGAGCACCGGATTTCTAATCCGGCGGTCGCAGGTTCAAGTCCTGCCGGGAACGCCAATGCTCGGTGGGCGCGTCGTGTGCAGGAGCGGCGAGGATCGGGGGAATGGTGCGCGGGATTGGCGTGCCTAGCCACGTCGCTCAACGACCGGTCGCGTTGACCGAACACCGGCTGGCACCAGCCCGCACCGGCTCATGTGCGGTTGCTAGGGTATCCGTAGGGGTATCCAAGAAGCCGGCCACAAGGTGATCCCGGCCGTCACGCTCGGCGAGATCGAGAAGGGCCTGCTCCGCTACCTGAAGGCGCGCCACGCACCGTCAACCTATGCGTCCGACGTACTGCGACTACAGCGCCTTCGGAAGGCGTACGGCGCGACGCCGCTGCGCGATATCGACCGCGCGGCCGTCGAGGACGTTCTCACGAGAATGCGCGTCGAGGACGGCCTGTCAGCCGGCACCGTGAATCGTTACGCGAGCCTGCTCTCAGTCGTGTTCCGGTACGCCATCGATCGCGACCTCGCCCGTGACAACCCGGTCCGCGGCGTCCGCCGAGAGCGCGAGGAACAGAAAGCCGTCCCGTTCATCAGCGATGCCGATGTCGTGCGGCTGATCGGCGCCGCACAGCACCCCGAGTTGGGCACCTTCATCCGAGTGCTGAGCGACACGGGGGTCCGGCGTTCAGAGGGTCTCGCTCTTCAGTGGCGCGACGTCGACCTACGGCGCGAGCTGTTGCTCGTTCGCAAGAGCAAGACGCGCGAGCCTCGGGAGGTTCCGCTCACTCGGGCCTGTGTGGCCGCCCTGCGCGAACAGGCCGCCCGCATCGAGACGTTGCCCCAGCACGGGCGGGGCCCCGTGTGGCCGGCCCTGGCCGCGCTGCGGCCGGACGGCGTCACCAAGCGGTTCAAGGGGACGGCCAAGCGGGCAGGGCTCCCCGACCTGCGCCTGCACGACCTGCGGCACGGGTTCGCGTGCCGGCTGCGAGAGGCGGGCGTTGCGATCCAGGTCATCGCGCAACTCGCGGGGCACAAGTCGCTGGCCACGACACTGCGGTACTCACGGCACATGGCCGGGTCGTCGCTCCGCAACGCCATCGACGCGCTTCAGGCGGTGGGCGATAGTGCTCCGGAGGGGTATCCGGCCGCAGCCGAGGCGCCGTAAGCCCCCCACCGAGCGCCCCCTACGCCGTGCGGGCCTCGGACTGGACGTCCCATACCGACATCCGGCACCCCCTCGAGATCGCGGCCTTCTCTTCCCCAATCCATCGCCGATCGAGCTCGAATAGCCTTCAGGTTGGGACGCCCATGACCGATCACCGCCTAGGGTTGCTCTACCATCGCTCCAAATCGTAGCCTAAGAATGTGCTCTGCGTGATCGACTCACACCGATTCGCCGCTGTCGTCCTGGTCGTCCTGTCCCAGCTGACAGGCAGCACGATCGTGCTCTGCAACGAGGGCGCCGACAGGCAGATGGTGGAGGTGTTCCCCGAGGCCTGTTGCGGAACGGCGACTGACGTCAGCTCGACGGAGTCACCCCGCCTGGACGTGGATGAGCACCCATGTGGGCCGTGCGTCGATGTCCCGCTGCTGGGGCCGTTCCATCGGGTCGACGACGATATCTGGAGTTCTGTCCGACTGGAGCTGGACTTCGTCGCGACCCTCCCGGCCCCCCACCTCACCCGGCTCTTCAGCCCCGGCGCCCCCGTTCGCGACACCAGACCGCGAGTCGTCACTTCGACGACGGTAGCTCTGCTCGCCGGCACGGTCGTCCAGCTCCGCTGATTCTCCTGCGCACTCACTGCTAGGCGCACCGGCTTTCCTGGTGCGGGACAGCCCACCGTGACATCGGTGGGCGCGATGCAGTCGCGCAGGAGATGCGATCATGTTGCGCAGAATCGGTCGACCGCCAGATGCGGTCGCGCCACCCATACCACAGCGAAGCCACGCTGCGTGGCTTGCAGCCTTCCTCTCTCTCACCATCTCGGGCTGCGTGTCCTATGAACCCGCGCCGCTCGATCCCGTTGGGCTTCTCGCTGAACTGAGGGCAGTCTCCCTCGACTCACCGCCCCACGACAAAGTGCCGGATCTCTCCGAGAACGGCGGCTCAGCGGCCCGACCGTCACCCCTCTTCGACTCGTCGGACGGGCTCACGATCGATGAGGCGGCTGGCGTGGCCGTCACCCACAACCCGGCCCTGCGCGCGATGCGTGCCAAGGCCGGTGTGGCAGCAGCCCAACTCGTCGAGGCGGGCCTGCTTCCGGATCCCACTCTCGAGTACGACATCTCCGAGGGTTCCCTCGACGGACTGCTCCCGCTTCTCCGGCCCGGAGAACGGGACGCGCGGATCGGAGAGGCGGGAGCCCGGATGGACGAAGTGCGTCTCGCCATCCTGGTGGAAGAATGGAAACTGAAGCGCGACGTCCACCTGGCGTTCATCGACCTCCTGGCCGCCATGCAGCAACGCCAGCTGAACGAGCAACTCCAGGAGGTCGCTTCGCGCACGCACGATTTCTTCCTCCGCGCCCGCGAACAGGGTGCGGCGACAGCCCTGCAAGAGACGACCGCGGCCATCCAGTCTGGTGAGGTCCGGCTGGCACGAGAGCGTCTCGCGCTGCAGGAGCGCCGTGCCCGCCAGGCCCTCAACGAGTTGCTCGGGCTTCCGCCTCACGCGGAATTCGAACTGCAGACACCGGGCGATCCGTTCCGCGACAGGAGGAACGGGCCGGCGGAACCGGAGCACCTCACCGACCTGGCCATCCAGAGGCGCCCCGACCTGAAAGAGCGACTCGCCACCTACGAACGCTCCGAGCAACACCTGCGACTCGCCATCTCCATGCAGTGGCCCGGCTGGACCGTGGGGTCGGTCCTGGAGCTCTCGCTGCCTCTCTTCAGCCGCTTCAACCGGCCGGCCATCGAGACCGCTTGGAACGAACGCCAGAGGCTTGCCCTCGAGGTCGAAGCCGCGATCCACGCTCTTCGAGCGCAGGTGCACGATGCCGTGGCCGCGCTCGAGCTGTCGTCGCGACAGGTGGAGTACTACGAGTCCGAGATCGAACCAAGGCTCGCCGAGAGCCTGCGCCTGGCGGAAGAAGCCTTTCGGGCCCGCCACGTGACGGCGGGCGAGATCCTCATCGCACAGGGACAGGTGCTCGATGCCCGAGAGCACCTGCTCGATGCCCGCATCGCGCGTGCGCGCGCCCGCGCCATCGTCGCGTGGGTGACGGGCGACAAGACACCAGGAGGTGAACCATGAGAAGCCCGATCGTCATAACGATGATGTTGATCGTTCTCCACGGATGTGCCCCTTCCGCAGACGAAGGCCAACCGACATCCCATGCCGCCGATGAAGCCCTCCATGACGAACACGAGGAGGACGACGACCACGACGGGCACGACGACCACGACGAGCACGACGAGCACGACGACCACGACGACCACGACGAAGGCCGCGTGGAGCTGACAGCTGAGCAGGTGAAGGCCGCCGGTATTCGAACCGCCGCAGCAGAACTCGGGCAGATCGAGTCGGTGTTGACACTCTCGGCGACAGTTGCCGCCAGCCTTGACGCGCAGGCACACATCAACCCTCGCGTCGGCGGACTCGTTCGCACGATCCACGCGCACCTCGGTCAGTTCGTCAGTGCGGGAGACCCGCTCTGCGAGATCGACAGCGTCGACCTCGGCCGAGCCGTGAGCGCGTTCCTCGGCGCCAGAGCCACGGTCGAGACGAGCGAAGACATCCTCAGTCGCGAGCGAGAGTTGCTCACCCGCAATCTCGAGCTCGCCCGTGAGATCTTCGATCGAGAACGAGACCTCGCCGACCGGGAGATCACGACACTCAGTGCGCGATACGCGGCTGAGCAGGCGTTCCAGGATGCCCAGCTTCGCTTGGACTCACGAGTCCTCGAGATCGAGGCCAGGCTCGCCAGAGAGCGCATCGAGCTCGCGGCCGCCCATCGTGAGCTCGACATCCTCGGACTCGAGGCCACAGAACTGGCCGAGATCGTCGCCACGGGTGACGAGCCTCATGCGCCATTCGGCACATATGTCATCCGGGCACCGCGCGATGGCGTCATCGTCGGCAGGGATGCCACCGACAACGAGTTCGTCGATCCGGAGACGACGCTCTTCGACCTCCAGGACCTATCCCGCGTCTGGGTGCTCGCGTCGGTCTACGAGCAGAACCTCGTGTCCACTCGAATCGGAGCAGCGGCATCCGTCCATCTGGACGCATTCCCCGACGTCGAGTTCCGAGGTGAAGTGAGCTTCATCGACTATCAGATCGAGCCCGAGACACGAGCCGCCTCCGTCCGCATCGAGCTGGACAACGGGCCGATCGACGACTGGGAGGAAGAGTGGCCGATCCGGCCGGGGATGTTCGGGGTCGTCGAGATCACCACCGATGTGATCGATGCGACCGTTGTCATCCCGGAGAGCGCCCTCGTCCACGAGGACGAAGGCGATTTCGTCTTCGTCACGCACGATCCCGGCGTGTTCGAGCGACGTGCCGTCCGCGTCGGAGCGGTCGGACACGAGCGTGTCCAGATCGAGGGAGGGATCGAGCCCGGCGACGTCATCGTCACGAGCGGCGCGTTCGCCCTCAAGTCGGTATCCCGGGCGGGTGAACTCGGCGGCGGCCACAGCCACTAGCGGAGCAGGGCATGATCAAGCACATCATCGACTTCTCCCTGAACAACCGCTTCCTGGTGGTTGTCCTGTGGCTCCTCGCAGGCGTACTGGGCGTCCAGTCCATGCGGGATCTCCCGATCGACGCCGTGCCGGACGTCACCAACATCCAGGTGCAGGTGCTCACCAACAGTCCGGGGCTCGCACCGCAAGAAGTCGAATCGTTCATCACCTTCCCGGTCGAATCCGCGATGAGCGGGCTGCCGAGCGTGGAGGAGATCCGTTCGGTCTCGAAGTTCGGTCTCTCCGTGGTGACCATCGTCTTCGAGGAAGGGACGGACATCTACTGGGCTCGCCAGCTCGTCGGCGAGCGCCTGGTCGAGGCGCGCGAGTCGGTCCCCGAGGGCTATGGCGCGCCCGAGATGGGTCCCATCTCCACGGGGCTGGGTGAGATCTACCAGTTCGAGATCAAGGGCGAGGGCTACTCGCCCATGGAGCTCCGGACGCTGCTGGACTGGGTCGTCAACTACCAGCTGCGCTCCGTTCCCGGCGTCGTCGAGGTGAATGCATTCGGGGGCGAACTGAAGACCTACCAGGTCACGATCGACCCCAAGAAGCTCACCGCACACGGTATCGCGCTGCGCCAGGTCTTCGAGGCGATCGAGGGCAACAACCGAAACGTCGGCGGTGGCTACATCGTGCACGCCGACGAACAGTATCTGGTGCGCGGCGAGGGCCTCATCGAAGAGATCGGCGATCTGGCCCAGGTGGTCGTCGCCAAGGACGCACTGGGCACGCCCGTGTACCTCGGCAACCTGGGCCGCATCGAGCTGCAGCCCATGGTCCGCCAGGGAGCCGTCACGCGCGACGGCCAGGGCGAAGCTGTTGTCGGCATCGTGATGATGCTCATGGGCGGCAACGCCCGGACGGTGGCCGAGGACGTGCACGCCAGGGTCGAGGAGATCCAGAAGACGCTGCCGGACGGTGTCACGCTCGACACCTTCTACAACCGCACCGAGCTCGTGAATCGCACGATCAGCACGGTGACCAGGAATCTCCTCGAGGGCGGGTTGCTCGTCATCGGCGTGCTCCTGCTCCTGCTCGGCAACCTGCGCGGCGGGCTCCTCGTGGCCTTGTCCATCCCCGTCTCGATGCTGGTGGCCCTGACGGCCATGGAGCGTTTCGGCGTCTCGGGCAACCTGATGTCACTGGGGGCCGTCGACTTCGGAATCATCGTCGATGGCTCGATCGTGATCGTCGAGAACATCGTGCGGCATCTCCGTATCCACCGTGATGACCACGTCACACCTCGCTTGGAGAAGATCAGGCGCGCCTGCCATGAGGTTGCGCGTCCGGTCGTCTTCGCCGTGGGCCTCATCACGGTCGTCTACCTTCCCGTGCTGGCCCTTCGCGGGATCGAGGGCAAGATGTTCCGCCCCATGGCCCTGACGGTCGTCTTCGCCATGGCCGGCTCACTCATCTGCGCCCTGACCCTGATGCCTGTTCTGGCGTCGTTCTTCCTGAAGAAGGTCCGAGAGAAGGACCCGTTCCTCTTCCGACTCGCGAAGCGACTCTACGAGCCCGCTCTGAAGGGGACCGTCGCACACCCACGGCGCACGGCTGCGATCGCAGGCAGCGGCTTCCTGGCGAGCCTGGCACTCGTCCCGTTCCTCGGAGCGGAGTTCATGCCTCGACTCGACGAGGGTGCGATCGCCATGCAGATCTGGCGGCTGCCCAGTATCTCGCTCGAGACTTCGAACGAGATCAGCACGAAAGTGGAAAAGACCGTCATGGGCTTCCCCGAAGTCGAGACGGTCGTGTCCCGGACGGGACGTGCCGAGATCGCCACCGACCCCATGGGAGTCGAGATCAGCGACACCTACCTCATCCTGAAACCCCGCGACACGTGGCGTTTCGACACGAAGGACGAGCTCATCGCGGCGCTGAACGAGGCACTCGAGGAGCGCTTCCCAGGAGTGATGTTCAGCTATTCTCAGCCCATCGAATTGCGCGTGGCCGAGCTAATCAGCGGCGTGCGCTCGGACGTGGGCATCCAGATCTATGCCGGCGGCGGGACGCTCGACGACATGCGCGAGGTCGCCGAAGAGGTCGCTTCGGTCGTAGGCCGGATCGATGGCATGGAAGAGGTGAAGGCCGAGCAGGTCCTCGGACTTCCCGCCCTCACCGTGGACATAGACCGTGCGGCCATCGCACGCGTGGGCCTGAACGCCCAGGACGTGCTGGACGTCATCGAGACCATCGGTGGCCGCGCCGTCGGTACCGTAATCGAGGACCAGCGGCGCTTCACCATCCAGGTTCGCTTCGATCCATCCGTACGCGACGACCTGGAGACACTACGCAGGCTACCCGTCTCCCTGGACGGCAGCGGCGACGACCCGTCACATTGGATCCCCCTCGAGCAGGTCGCAGACGTGACCATCGCGACGGGGCCGGCCCAGATCAGCCGAGAGAAGGTCCAGCGGAAGATCACCGTCGAGGCCAATGTCCGAGGTCGGGACCTGGCCTCGGCCGTCGCTGAAGCACGCGCTGCCGTCGAGGCCGAGGTCGACCTGGCGCCGGGTTGGTACATCGAGTGGGGTGGACAGTTCGAGAATCTCCAGGCGGCCACGGCGCGGCTCTCGGTCCTCGTCCCCCTGGCACTGCTGCTGATCTTCGTCTTGCTCTACACGACCTTCGGCTCCGGCCGCATGGCGGCGCTCATCTACCTCAACCTGCCGCTCGCTGCATCAGGGGGAATCCTCGCTCTGACGCTGCGGGGCTACCCGTTTTCCATCTCCGCCGGTGTGGGCTTCATCGCACTCTTCGGCGTAGCCGTGATGAACGGCGTCGTCCTCGTCGAGTACATCCTGCAGAGGCGGCGAGAAGGCGCGGCAACACGCCAAGCCGCCATCGATGCAGGCCGGATGCGCCTCCGTCCAGTGCTCATGACGGCCCTTACCGACATCATCGGTTTCTTGCCGATGGCGATGGCCACCACGGCTGGAGCCGAGGTCCAGCGGCCGCTGGCTACGGTTGTCATCGGCGGGCTGGCGGGGTCGTTCTTCCTGACACTCATGGTGATCCCGAGTCTCTCTCAGTGGTTCCACGACCGCCGGATGGAACCGGAGCTGTAACCTGATGATGAAGCAGTCAAGGCCGTCATCCACCCGTTCATGGTCCAAGAGGTGTTGAGCGCGTTCGACGCCATGGAGAATCTCACCGGAGTCACGCTCTCCGAGATCAAAGGCAGGGGCCGCCTTCCCGAACGCAAGCAGGCGCACGACGAGCACGCGCGTCATAGACTCTCGAAGAAGGTCACGACGATCTTGCCGACCGCGTCGGGGTGTCCATCGTGGCCGCGACGCGGACCGGGGTCTTCACGTCCAGCGTCGACCGAGCGTCCGGCGACGATGCGATCTAGCCGAGCCAGCGAGGTCTGCTGCCTGTGAACGAGCATCGGAATCGAGCCGAGTCTCGGCAGGCGTGGTACCGCTACCCCCCGCTACGGAACGCACTCGCGGCCGGATCCATCGCACTCGCTGGATTCGGGCTCGCGCACCTCGGCCTTGTTGAACGAGACTTTGAAAGGGTCTTCTACTGGATCGCGATCCCCCTCGGCGGGTTCCACTGGGTGCGCGAGGGCATCGAGGAGCTCGTGCGGGAGCGCGAGGTCGGAATCGAGGTCCTGATGATGGCGGCGACCGTGGGATGCGGGCTCCTCGGTCTGTGGGGGGAGGCGGCCGCGCTTGTCGTCCTCTACGGAGCGGCAGAGGGGCTGGAGGAGCATGCGTTCCATCGCGCACGCCGCGCCATCCGGGGGCTCCTGGACCTGGCCCCGAAGCAGGCCCGGGTCCTCCGCGAGGGCCGGGAGGTGGAAGTCGCTGCGGCCGAGCTCCGCCCCGGTGAACACTTCGTCGTGCGGCCCGGCGAGTCGCTGGCCACGGATGGAACGATCGTCAGCGGCAACACGAGCCTCGACGAGTCCGCCGTGACGGGGGAGTCCCTGCACGTCGACAAGGGACCCGGGGACAGAGTGTTCGCGGCCAGCCTCAACGGCCAGGGCTCGATCACCGTGGAGGCGACCGCTGCGTTCGAGGACAACACGCTCTCGAAGATCATCCATCTGGTCGAGGACGCCCAGGAACAGAAGGGGCATGCCCAAGCCTGGATCGAGCGTTTCGGCCGGCGCTACAGCCCGGCGGTGCTGGCCAGCGCCGTGCTGCTCCTCCTCATTCCTTGGATCGCCGGGGCGGAGCCCGGCGAGTGGGCACGGCGGTCGGTCGTGCTGCTCGTCGCCGCTGCCCCCTGCGCGCTGGTCATCTCGCTTCCGATCGCCATGGCCGCGGGAATCGGGGCCGCCGGGCGTCGCGGCATCCTGATCAAGGGCGGGGCGCACCTCGAGCACCTGGGCGCCGTCCAGACGATCGCCTTCGACAAGACCGGCACGCTGACCCACGGCAAGCCGCGCGTCACCGACCTCTTCGCCCCCGATGGCGACGAGAGCCGCCTGCTCTCTGTTGCCGCGGCGTTGGAGCGACGCTCTGAGCACCCGTTGGCCCGGGCCATCGTCCGGGCGGCTGGTGATCGTGGCGTCGAGCCCGTGGAGGCCGTCGGATTCAAGGCCCTCACCGGCGCTGGGATCCGCGCCGAGCTCTCCGGCTCCATGTGGCACGCCGGTAGCCCCGCCTTGTTCAAGGAGAACGGGCACGACCTCCGTCCGCTGGAGGACCGCATCCGGGCGCTTCAGGAAGACGGGAAGACCGTCGTGCTCGTTGGCGACGAGCAAAAGGTCGCGGGGCTCCTCGCCTTGCAGGACACGATCCGCCCCAGCGCGCAGAGCCTCGTCGAGACCCTGCATGCGATGGGCGTGCGGACGGTGATGCTAACGGGCGACAATCGTCGCACCGCGGAACGAGTGGCCCGGTCCCTGGGCATCGACGATGTCCGCGCGGAGCTCAAGCCCGATCAGAAGGTCGCCTCCGTGCACGAACTCGCGGCCAGCGGCTCGATCCTCATGGTCGGGGACGGCGTCAACGACGCCCCGGCCCTCGCCTCGGCGACGTGCGGCGTGGCCATGGGGGCCGCCGGAACCGATGCCGCGATCGAGGCCGCCGATATCGCGCTGATGGCCGACGACCTGGGCAAGCTGGAGGAGGCACTTCATCTGGGGCGCAAGGCTCGTCGCGTGAGTCGGCAGAACGTGATCTTCTCGCTGCTGGTGCTCGCCGTACTCATTCCCCTAGGCCTCGCAGGAATGGCGAGCGTCGTACTGATCGTGCTCGCGCACGAAGCCAGCGAGCTCTTGGCGGTGGCCAACGGGCTACGCGCCGGTCGCGCCAGCGTGGGGTGAGACCTGGCCTTACGGCTGTTCGGATCGTCCTAGCAGCCCCATGACGCCTAAAGGGGTTGCGCCGTCGCAGTCGATTTAGTATTTCCTGAAATGATGAAGCTGCCGAAATCAACATCCCGCACGGCGAAGGAGGGCGTCTGCGAAGTCGACCTCGTCGACCCACCCAAGGTCGCCCAGGCCAAGGCAGCGATCCCCTCCGATGGCGCACTCCGACAGGCAGCGGACGCGTTTCGGGTTCTTGCCAATCCGAACCGGCTGCGCGTCTTGAAGGCCCTCGAGGGCCGCGAGCTCTGCGTCTGCGACCTCCGCGAAGTCCTTGGGATCTCCATGTCCGGGACGTCCCAGGTGCTTCGGGAGCTCCGACTCCTCGGCGCCGTCGAGTTCCGCGTCGACGGCAAGCTCGCCTACTACCGCCTCGCCGACGCCTCCTGGCTGAGGATGGCCGAGGCTGTCTTCGACAGAGTCGCAACCGCGCAGGCGAACTCGCCATGAGGCGTCAGCCGCGTGGCGGCGCTGGAACCGAAAGGACGGCCAACATGTCCTCCCGACTTCTCCTGGGACCCGCGTGCACGCTCTTGTTGGTCCTTGCGCTGGGGGGCTGCGGCGACTCTTCGCCCAACACGCCACGCTCAGGCCCTTCCCCCCGAGATGACATCTCGCTTGCCCACACGCATGACGCTGCCGGGGAGACCTGCTTCATCTGCGACGCCTCCAAGCGTGAAGCCGGACGTCTGTGGTGCGAGGAGCACAGCCGCTACGAGGACCGCTGCTGGCTGTGCCATCCGGAGCTCGAGGACCGCGACCGGCTCTACTGCGGGGAACATGGTGTCTACGAGGACGAGTGCTTCCTCTGCCACCCTGACCTGAAGGACCAATCGCCCGACGAGGAAGACGGCGAGGACACGTCATCGCTCGCCCCATCCAAGGGCTTGTTCTGCAACGAGCACCGGGTTCCAGAGAGAGAATGCGGCATCTGCCAACCGCAACGCGCAGGAGAGCTTCTCGCAGGGGATGAGCTCAAGGTCCGCTTCGAATCGTCCCAGTCGGCGACCAAGGCCGGCATTCGGACGATTCCCGCCCGCTCGATGGAGGCTGGCGAGCACGTTGGCGTCTTCTGCGAAGTGGCCTACAACGCCAATGCCTTGGCTCGCATCACGCCACTAGGCCTGGGGCTTGTGCGAGAGGTCGTCCTCGACGTTGGTGCTGACGTCGAGCCCGGAGATGTTCTCGTCGAAATCCATTCTGCCGAAGTGGCGCAGGCGAAGGCTGCTTTCGTCTCGGCCGTGGTGGACCTCAACCTCAAGGAGGTTGCCTGCGAGCGCGAGAGGCACCTGGCCGAGAAGAAGATCTCTTCCGAGAAGGAGCTCCAGGAAGCAGACGCTGCCTGCAAGACCGCTGAGCTCACTCTGAGCACTGCAAAGCAACGGCTCCTCAACTACGGCATCACCGAGGATGAAACCGAGGCCATCAAGGCCTCTCGAGACACGTCTGCCGTCATGCACATGCGCGCGCCGTTTGCTGGCACGCTCGTCGAGAGAACCGCTGTTGTCGGCGAAGCCGTCGAGCCCGGCGACAGCCTCTTCACGCTGGCTGACCTCGATTCCATGTGGCTCTCGCTATCGATTCCCTCGGACCAGGTCCATCTCATCGAGCCGGGCTTGACCGTCGAGGCCACCTTCGACGGTGACGCCACTGCTCGCGGCGAGATCACATGGGTCAGCCCCATCGTGGACGAGAGAAGCCGCATGCTGTCGGCTCGGGCCCTGGTCGACAACACGACGCGCACGTTGAGGGCCGGCATGTTCGGCGAGGCGCGAGTCGAGCTCTCGGCGGACCGCAGCGTTGTCGGTGTTCCAACCGAATCCCTCCAGTACCTCGACGGTGCGCCGTACGTCTTCGTGAAGGTGGAGGATGACCTCTACTCGCTCAGACGTGTCGTGCTCCTTGGCAGGCCATCGGAGCAGGTAGCGGCGATCAGTGACGGACTTCGCCCCAACGAGCCTGTCGTGGCCGACGGTGCATTCACCGTCATGTCCGAATTCCTCAAGTCACGGCTTGGCGCGGGCTGTGTCGACGACTGATGGCGGGGTCTGAGGGATGCTCGAACGCCTTGTCACCTTCGCACTCAGCAACCGACTCCTGGTCGTGTTGCTCGGGCTCGCCCTGGTCGCAGCTGGCCTCTTCACGCTCCTTCGCACTCCGGTCGACGCGTTTCCTGACACCACCCCTCTTCAGGTCCAGA